>JBPCVX010000089.1:0-9549 GCA_051010095.1 Hyphomicrobiales bacterium | reverse complement strand
ACGCCATGCTGATTGTGGTTGCCGGGTTCCCGGGTGCGTTTATCGGCGCATTCTTTGCGGGCTCGTTGTTGATTGAGCAAATCTTCTCGCTCGACGGATTGGGGCTGTTGGGCTTTGAATCTATCGTTCAGCGCGATTACCCGGTTGTCTTCGCAACGCTCTACATTTTCTCGCTCATGGGGCTCATCGTGAACCTCGTTTCCGATCTCATGTACACCTGGATTGATCCACGCATCGATTTTGAAACGCGGGAGGTGTAGCCATGAACGAGCGCATCTCTCCTGATGAAGGCGTGCTGAGTGCTGGTGAAAAAACAGCCCAGAACGCCATGGATCATTCCGGTCGCCTGTCGCCGATTAACCGCCGCCGCTGGCACAACTTCAGATCCAACCGGCGCGGATATTGGTCGCTGTGGATTTTCTTGGTGCTGTTTGTGGTGACGCTGTTTGCAGAACTGATCGCCAACGATAAGCCCTTGTTGATTTCCTACGATGGAGGCTTCTATGCCCCCATTTACAAGGTGTATCCTGAGACGGTTTTTGGTGGGGAGTTTGAAACGGAAGCTGATTATCGTGACCCCTTTGTGGTTGAATTAATTGAGGAAAAAGGCGGATGGATATTATGGCCGCCCATTCGTTTCTCCTACGACACGATCAACAGGGATTTTCCGGGCTACAAGATTGTGGATGGCGAGCAACAACCTTCAAGTTATCCCACGGCGCCCACATGGATGATGCGCGATACGCTGTGCAAGGCGTCGGAAGGGGAACAGGTTGAGCGCTTTTGCGCGGTGAAGAACTGGAACTGGCTTGGTACCGATGGTCAGGGCCGCGATGTAATGGCGCGTATTATTTACGGCTTCCGCATATCAGTGCTGTTTGGCCTTGTCCTCACCATTGTCTCGTCGATTGTTGGCGTGGCAGCAGGCGCGGTGCAGGGCTATTTCGGTGGTTGGGTCGATCTGATCTTCCAGCGGTTCATTGAAATATGGTCGACTGTGCCAACGCTTTATTTGCTGATCATTATTGCTGCGGTGATCGAACCAAGCTTCTGGATATTGCTCGGCATACTTTTGCTGTTTTCCTGGGTGGCACTTGTGGGCGTGGTGCGTGCAGAATTTTTGCGCGGACGAAACTTTGAATATATTCGCGCAGCCCGTGCGCTGGGCGTGGCCGACTTCACCATCATGTTCCGCCATTTGCTGCCCAACGCCATGGTGGCAACGCTCACTTTCATGCCGTTCATTCTGTCTGGCTCGATTACCACGCTGACATCGCTTGATTTCCTTGGGTTTGGCTTGCCTCCGGGCTCGCCATCGCTTGGTGAGTTGCTGGCCCAGGGCAAGGCAAACCAACATGCGCCCTGGCTCGGCCTCACAGGCTTTTTCGTCATCTCCTTAATGCTTTCGCTGCTTGTGTTTGTGGGCGAGGCGGTGCGCGATGCGCTTGATCCAAGAAAGACATTCGTATGAGCACGCCATTGCTGACGGTTGAGGATTTATCGGTCGCCTTTCAACAAGGCCCCAATTCTAATCTTGCGGTTGATAAGGTGTCGTTCGACATAAACGCCGGCGAAACGGTGGCGCTGGTGGGTGAATCTGGTTCAGGAAAATCCGTCAGTGCGCTTTCTGTCATGCGCCTCTTGCCATACCCCACCGCCAGCCATCCCTCTGGCAAGATTATGTTTGAAGGCAAAGAGCTGCTGAGCGCCTCTGAAGATGAGATGCGCTACATCCGCGGCGATGATATCGCGATGATCTTCCAGGAACCGATGACATCGCTTAACCCGCTGCATGTCATTGAAAAGCAGATTGGTGAGATTCTTGAAATCCACCGCGGTATGAGCGGCAGCGCCGCGCGCACCAAGGTCATTGAATTGCTCGACCAGGTGGGTATTCGCGAACCGGAAAAACGCCTCAGCAGTTATCCTCACCAGCTATCGGGCGGCCAGCGCCAAAGGGTCATGATTGCCATGGCTTTGGCCAATGAGCCCAAGCTGCTCATTGCCGATGAGCCCACAACCGCACTTGATGTGACCATTCAGGCACAAATTCTTGAGCTGTTGCGCGAATTGCAGCGCGAGCGGAAAATGGCCATGCTGTTGATCACCCACGATCTGGGCATCGTGCGCAAAATGGCATCCCGTGTGAACGTGATGACCCGGGGCAAGATTGTTGAAACCGGCTCGGCGGAGCAGATTTTTGAACGCCCTGAACATGAGTACACAAAGCACTTGCTTGCTGCTGAACCAAGCGGTGAGCCGCCTGAATCCGATGACAGCGCTGAAACAGTTATGGAAGCAGACGATCTCAAAGTTTGGTTCCCCATCAAGCGCGGGTTTATGCGGCGCACAGTTGATCACGTCAAAGCCGTTGATGGGGTTGATGTGACAGTGCGGGCCGGGCAAACCTTAGGCGTTGTGGGGGAATCCGGGTCTGGCAAGACCACATTGGGCCTTGCCATGTTGCGGCTCATTTCCTCAGAAGGCCGGGTTGCCTATCTGGGCGATACCATCAGCGATTATGATTCAAAAGACATGCGCCCCTTGCGCAAGGAAATGCAGATAGTGTTTCAGGATCCCTACGGATCGCTGAGCCCGCGTCTCTCGGTGCGCCAGATCATTGAAGAAGGCATGCGTGTCCTCGATCCCGATCTTACGTCTGAAGAGCGCGCCCAAAGAGTGGTGACAGCCCTTGAGGAAGTTGGCCTTGATGCCTCTGCCATGGAGCGTTACCCGCATGAATTTTCCGGTGGTCAGCGTCAACGCATATCTATTGCGCGTGCTATGGTGTTGAAGCCGAAGTTCGTTATGCTGGATGAGCCCACCAGCGCGTTGGATAAATCTGTGCAGGCGCAAATTGTTGATTTACTTCGAGAATTACAAACCAAGCACGATCTGGCATTTATGTTTATTAGCCATGATTTGAAGGTTGTGCGTGCGCTGGCCAATGATGTTGTGGTTATGCGGGCAGGGAAAATTGTAGAGGCGGGGCCTGCAAGAAAAATTTTCGAAAGTCCTGAATCTGAATACACAAAGGCGCTTCTTGCTGCCGCATTTGATTTAGAAACCGCCTAAGCGCCGTAGCGAGCAGAACAATGTCGATTGCCCTTATTCTTTCACAAGACCGGATAGCGGAGTGGAGTGCCTCTTTGCAGGCGGCAAAGCCCGATTTGAAAGTTCATCGTGAAGGCGACAATATTGAAGACATCGACTACGCTTTCGTTTGGCTGCCACCACCAAGCAAGCTTGCGCAATTTCCAAACCTGAAGATTATTTTTTCTTTGGGCGCCGGCGTTGACCATGTGTTCAACGACCCGCACTTGCCAGATGTGCCCATTGTGCGGGTGGTGGATGAAAACCTCACCAAGCGTATGAGCGAGTGGGTGGTGATGAATGTGTTGATGCACCACCGCCAATTAAACCGCTATGTTGAATTTCAAGCGGGCAAGGTTTGGCGCGAACTTGATCAATGTAGTGCTGATGAGGTGCGTGTTGGTATTCTGGGTATTGGCGCGATTGGTCAGGATTCTGCCGTGCGACTGCGTGATCTTGGCTTTCAGGTCGCAGGCTGGAGCAATTCGCGAAAAGCAATTGAAGGTATCGAGAGTTTTGCAGGGCGCGATGAACTGGAGCGCTTTCTAAACCGCACGGATATTCTGGTGAACTTGCTGCCCCACACACCAGACACCCACCACATAATGGATATGAATTTCTTTAAAATGCTCGCTCGCGATGGCGCTCTTGATGGACCCTTTGTAATTAATGGCGGGCGGGGCGGTACGCAAGTTGAGGCGGACATTGCCAAGGCGCTTCACGAGGGTGTTTTGCATGGGGCATCGCTAGATGTTTTCGAAAAAGAGCCCTTGCCAGCTGATAGCGTGTTATGGGACGCGCCCAACCTCTACATCTATCCGCATGTTGCTGCTGTTTCGCAGCATAATCGGATTTCGCAATATGTTGTCGAACAAATCGAGCGTTTTGAGCGCGGTGACGCGCTACAAAACATTGTCGACCCAGATCGTGGATACTAGATCCAGTTTGGAAGCCTTCACTTTTGATCGTGTGCCAGGATATTAGCCGTTAATGGCGGCGAGAACTTCTTCGTTTTCATCCTTGGTGTCTTCGTCCTCTTCTTCCGATGGGTTCTCGGCGAAAACGTCTTCTTCTGCCGTGTCTATTTCATCATCTGAAGCTTGAGTTTCGTCTTCATTTGTTTCAAAGGCATCTGCATCTGTCGCGGCTTCTTGTGCCTCTGGTGCTTCGGTCTCAGCGCTACCCGCCTCGGCGCCGAAGGTGCGCAATTGCTGGCCAAGTTGTGCCATGGCATCGCCGATCTCAGTAACTGCGCGATTGCGTTCTGCGTCCAGCGCATCTGAAAGGTTTACGACCATTTCTTCTAGTTTTGAGATGCGTTCAAATGACGAAGATTGCATCTGCGCGATGACATCGAGAATTTTCTCGTCCCGCTGGCGAAGATGATCTTCGAAAGGACCAAGCAGTATTGAGCGGACTTGTTCGAGCTCGTCTTTTTCGTTTTGTTCCGATGACATTGCAACCTCATATGTTTTTCAGCCCATTTCGGCCGGATATTGGTGAACATATGCGATCAATGTTTTTAAATTCTTACAAAATTAAATAAAACGCACCCTCAGATAAGTATTTTTCTCAATTAATTTTCTTATAACCTTTGAACCAGTTGGCAAATTTGGCAATCCCGTCCTCTAACGATGTTGTCGGCGCAAAGCCATGGTCGCGTTTTATGGCGTCAATATCGGCATAGGTTTCCTTGACATCACCGGGCTGCATGGGGTGCATTTGCATTTCGGCCTTTTTGTCTAAGGTGTCTTCAAGCAAAGTGATCAACTTCATCAAAGGCTCTGGGTGATTGTTGCCGATATTGTAAACCCGATGCGGCGGCAAACCCGTTGAAGGTGATGCCAGTACCGCCAAAACACCAGACACGATGTCGTCGATATAAGTAAAATCCCGCGCCATTTCGCCATTGTTGAACACTTTTATGGGTTTGCCTTGAGAGATCGCATCGGCAAAAAGCCAATAGGCCATATCCGGGCGCCCCCAAGGGCCGTAAACGGTAAAAAACCGCAAACCCGTCTGTGGAAACCCATACAAGTTCGCATATGCTTGGCTCATAAGCTCGTTTGCTTTTTTGGTGGCGGCATAGAGCGATACCGGATTGTCGACCGGGTCTTTCTCCGAAAAGGGTAGTTTGGTGTTGCCACCATAAACCGAGCTGGAAGAGGCGTAGACAAGATGATGTAAGCCATTGTTATGGCGGCAATATTCCAAAATATTGAGATGCCCCGCCAAGTTTGATTGCTCATAGGCGCGTGGGTTTTCCAGCGAATAACGTACACCGGCTTGTGCAGCTAGATGCACAACCTGGGTCACCGGCTCATCTTTCAAAGCGCCCTTCAAGGCATTTTCATCAGAGATATCGAGTTCATGAAATGTGAACTGTTCCAAGGGAAATCTGGATGATAGGTGTTCAAGGCGCGCCTTTTTCAAAGCGACATCGTAATAAGCATTAAGGTTGTCGATACCGACGACGTGTTCTCCGCGCTGCAGCAGAGCCTGGGTAACATGAAAGCCTATGAAACCTGCCGCGCCAGTAACTAAAATTGCCATACATTCAACCTCTTGGGTGCTTTTAGACGGAAACTACCCAACCCGCCAGAGGGCTTGGCGTAAGTTTTCCACGAAACGAAGTTTGGATGACGTTTGCTGGCAAGCAAGTGTCACATTTCCGGCATGCAATGCGCGCATACCTGATATTCGCCAATAGGCATTGTTAAATTGTCCTGCAAGGCTCATATCGAAGTCAACGCTGATGTTTGGAAAGCATTCAGCGTCTTCTTCCCACCAAGTCCTATTTGGTACTTGGTATTTCCTCCCGATAAGGGGTTTCGCCCTCCCTGAAACTCCTTATCCTTCCCTTCCAAACTGGCGGGCTCATTTTTTTGAGCCCGCCTTTTTTTATGTGCTGAGATTGCCCGAGAAGTGCAGGACAACTTTGCGCCGATGCGGATGGGTGCGGTGCTCGATCACGTAAAGCCCTTGCCAGGTTCCAAGTGTCATGCGACCTCCATGTACTGGAATGGTGAGTGACGTCGATGTCATCGCGGATTTTATATGGGCTGGCATATCGTCAGGCCCTTCGCTGCTATGGCGGTAACCAGCATGTTGAGGCGCAAGTCTATCAAGAGCATCCACTAGATCGAGTTGGACATCGGGATCGGCGTTTTCCTGAATTGTCAGGGATGCTGATGTGTGACGAATGAACGCCGTGAGCAATCCGTCTTGTGCACCACAATCGCGCAACCACGCATCGACCTGGTGTGAAAAGTCCGACATGCCTGGACCGCGCGTGGCAATCTCAAGCTCGGTCATTTTCTGTTCGATCACTTAGATCACATCCTTATCGGGCAGAAGATCATCAAACTCAGGGGTGCGTTTTTCCTGATGTGCTGTCATGGCTTCGCGGATGTCACCTTCTCGAAACATGCCCGCCTGCCAAGTAGCAATATGTTTGAGCGCGTTTTCGGTTGTGTTGTCGCGCCCATAATTGAGCATTTCTTTCGACCCCCAAATTGCCAGGGGAGATTTGCCAGCAATTTCTGCTGCGGCCTTTTTTGCCAGAGCCAATGCATTGTCGGCATTGTCTGCCACCGCGTTCACCAGACCTGTTGAAAGTGCGCGGTCGGCTGGCAAGCGGCAACCTGTATAGGCCATTTCGCGCACGACGGCCTCAGGCATTAGTTTTTGCAAACGCGGGAAGGTGCCCACGTCAGCGGTCATGCCAATATTTATTTCCTGGATGCAGAAAAAGGCGTCGCTTGTGCAATAGCGCATATCGCATGCAGAAATCAGATCAACGCCTGCACCGATGCAGCCACCTTGTATGGCAGCGATAACTGGAAACCTCGCGCGCTCAAGACAAGAAAATGTTTCTTGGTATCGCTGCACCGTGCGCATCATTTCCGCACGGTAACGCCCTTCTTCAACGCCGCTCATATCGGGCATGGTGGTAAATACGGAGAGATCCATGCCTGCGGTGAAGTGTTTCCCGGTAGATGCGACGATGAGGGCACGTGTTTCACCAGTGGCATCAAGTGTCTGCACTGCGTCAGTGAACTCTACCCACATCTCGCGCGTGAACGCGTTAAAAGCATCCGGCCGATTTAGCGTCAGTGTTGCAACCGGTCCATCTTGGGAAAGTGCGAGGGTTTCGTATGACATATAATCACCTATCCCGGCATGACCGGTGTAAACCCATCCCGGCCAGAGCGAATAGCATCTTCAAGAAGATCAATACGATCCTGCCCCCAGAAAAACTCGCCTTTGTAAATATAAGCGGGAACACCAAAAACACCCGCTCCAATGGCTTCTTGCGTGTTTGCCTCGTATGCTGCATCAAATTTGCCGCCTTTGGCGTCCGCCAGCAAGCCATCACCATCTAAGCCGCCTGCGTTGGCGGCAGCGACCAGCTCTGCCTCATCATTGTAGTTTGTTTCGCGCTCCCAAATGCCCGAAAGCACCTGACCAATAAAGCTGGCTGGATCATTATTTTTTGCGCAACACGCCATAATCATTTTATCACCAGTTGCTGCAGCAAACGGCCAATGCGCGGGCCAGTAGTTAAATTCAAGCCCGCGTTTTACGCCCCATCTTTGCAGTTCCAGTGTGCGATATTGTTGGCGGGTGATGTGGCGGTTGCCCAACAGTGGCGTCTCCGATGCCTGAAAGGCTTCTGGAACGTTGATGGGTTTATAGGCGATAGCTGCACCCGTGCGGTTCATGGCATCGTGAAATGCCTTGTGCCCGATATAAGCCCAGGGCGAGAGCAGCGAGAAATAATAGTCAATCGTTACGGTCATCTGTGGTGTCCTAATTTTAGAGGCTGCGCGAGATCAGCAATTTCATGATTTCATTTGTGCCGCCGTAAATGCGCTCAACCCGTGCATCACGGTACATACGGGCGATTGGATACTCGTTCATATACCCATATCCGCCGTGTAATTGCAGACATTGATCAATAATTTTGCATTGCAGATCGCTCACCCAATATTTGGCCATTGAAGCAGTTGTCGCATCAAGCTCACGTTTAAGATGTTGGCCAATGCACGAATTCACGAACACCTTTGCAACGGTTGCTTCGGTCTTGCATTCTGCAAGTGTAAATTGGGTGTTTTGGAAATCGATAATGCGATTTCCAAAGGCCTTGCGCTCTTTAACATAGTCGAGGGTCACTTCTAGCGCCCGCTCAATGCGCCCGATTGCCTGTATCGCAATCAACAAGCGCTCTTGAGGCAGCTGTTCCATAAGATGAACGAAGCCTTGTCCTTCTTCAGGGCCCAACAAAGCGTCCGCCGGCACGCGTACATCGGAAAAGAACAGCTCTGATGTATCATTGGATTTCATACCGATCTTATCAAGATTGCGTCCCCGCTCAAAACCTTCCACATCATCGGTTTCAATAACGAATAGAGAAGTTCCCTTGGCGCCTGCGCTGGGATCGGTTTTTGTAACCAGAACAATCAGGTTCGCGTGCTGACCATTGGTGATGAATGTTTTCTGGCCGTTTATGACATAATGATTGCCATCCTTTGCGGCAGTCGTTTTTACACCCTGTAAATCGGACCCTGCTCCAGGTTCGGTCATCGCGATTGCGCCGATATATTCAGCGCTTGCAAGTTTAGGGAGCCAGCGTTGTTTTTGCTCTTCGGAGCCGTAGTTCAAGATGTAGGGCGCAACGATGGCGTTATGGAGCGCGAGCCCAAAGCCATCCACGCCCGCACGATTGGCTTGTTCGGTGATGATTGCTTCGTGGGCAAATGTTCCGCCCGCGCCGCCATACTCCTCCGGCATCTCGGCGCACAATAATCCAGTCGCGCCCGCTTTCTCCCATGCCTCACGATCAACTAGGCCAGCTTCCTCCCAGCGTTCATAGTGGGGAACGCACTCAGTTTCATAAAAGCGGCGTGAAGCTTCCGCGAGCATATCAAGTTCTTCGTCCATCCAGTCTGGACGTGGTGCCGACAGAACACTCATTCTAACAAACCCTGCATAATTGAACGGTGTTAGACAGTCACAAGAAATTACAGATTGTGCAAGGGTAGCTCAAAGGCGATTTGTGAATTCTGATTTACCGTTCATCCAAACGCAGATCTTTGCGCGGAGAGCGGGAAGGCGCGCGAACATCCAAGTCTTCGACACGTTCAACTTTCACACCACCGTTATTCTGCTCTTTTTCCTCGGCTTGATTGCCCCGTGCTACATCTTCTGCATTCTTCGCAGCATTTGAAAAAAGGTGGAAGAATGTTTTGGCTGCTTTTTCAGAAACCACCAATGCAAGTTGGCGGGAAGGCACTGATTGTTCTTCGAAAATTAGCGGTTTGCTTTGAGGATGCTTGTATGCGCGCATGGCCGCTTCAACGGCGCTTAGGCCCGTCACGCAAGAGAAAAATACTATGAGCAACCCGAAAATTTGTTTCATGACACATCGAAGCAGATTATTAATTGCATGAATGT
>JBPCVX010000088.1:0-8033 GCA_051010095.1 Hyphomicrobiales bacterium | reverse complement strand
GGTATATGGGCATCAATGGCGCTCGTGGCCAACGCCTGATGGGCGCACGATCGATCAAATCGCGGCGGTGGTGAAAAGCCTACGCGAGAACCCCAACTCCCGGCGCCATATTGTGTCTGCATGGAATGTTGCTGACGTGGATGATATGGCGCTGCCGCCATGCCATTGCCTGTTTCAGTTCTACGTAGCCGATGGCAAACTGTCTTGTCAGCTTTATCAACGCTCGGCTGATATCTTTTTGGGCGTGCCCTTTAACATTGCATCATATGCCTTGCTCACGCACATGATGGCCAATGTCACAGGCCTCAAAGTTGGGGACTTTGTGCACACGTTTGGCGATGCGCATCTTTATTCAAACCATATGGACCAGGTGGAAGAACAGCTCAAACGCACGCCTCATGGTTTGCCCAGGCTAGTCATCAAGCGCGACGTGGCGGAACTCGATCAATTTGTGTACGATGACTTCGAGATCGCGGGTTATGAAGCCCACCCCCATATAGCAGCACCTGTAGCAGTCTGATGACAATAAAAATAACCCATGTGGTTGCGGTTGCGCTGAACGGTGTTATCGGCGCCGATGGCGCGATGCCGTGGCGCCTGCCGTCTGACCTCAAGCGCTTCAAACAAATTACCATGGGCAAGCCCATCATTATGGGCCGCAAGACTTTTGAATCCATCGGCAGGCCACTACCCGGCAGGCCAAACATTGTGATCAGCCGGTCGCTGGCTGATATACCGGAAGGTGTGTCGCTGTTTTCAAATATTGATGATGCGCTGGATTACGCCCAGCATCTGGCATCCGAAATCGGCGTTGATGAAGTGTGCGTTATTGGTGGTGGCGAGATTTATCGCCAAACTCTTGAGCGCGTGGATCGTATTTACATGACGCGCGTCAATGCGGAGGCCAACGGCGATACCACCTATCCCAAGCTTGTTTATGATGAGTGGGAGGAAGTGGCCCATGAGCACCATTCCGAAGGACCAAATGATACAGCCGATTTCGACATCGTTACCTTGGAGCGCGTAAGGAAATGAGCCAGCAAGCCCGGGTGTTCACATCTGTTATTGATGAAATTGGCAACACCCCGATGCATGAAGTCACCAAGCTGGATACAGGGCTATGCCGGGTGTTTCTAAAGCTTGAGAACCAGAACCCGGGCGGTTCCATCAAGGACCGTATCGGTAAGACCATGATCGAGGCAGCAGAAGAAAGCGGCGATATTGCTCCAGGTGGCACATTAATCGAGGCAACCGCCGGTAATACCGGCTTGGGCTTGGCCCTGATCGCCGCCCAGAAGGGCTACAAGTTGGTAATCGTGGTGCCTGATAAAATGGCCCAGGAAAAGATTTTCCATCTGCGCGCCATGGGGGCTGAAGTGCTCACCACGCGTTCTGATGTTGGCAAGGGACATCCTGAATATTATCAGGATATGGCTGAGCGTCTGGCAAAAGAAAACGGCTATTACTTCATCAACCAGTTCGGCAATCCGGCCAACCCTTACGCCCACGAAACAACAACCGGGCCTGAAATACTTGACCAATGTAAGGCCGCTGGCGTGTTGCCCGATGCGGTAGTTTGCGGTGTTGGTTCAGGCGGTACGATGACCGGCCTTTCAGATTTTTTTGCTAAGGCGAACCCTGAAACCGAAATGGTTCTGGCAGATCCGCAAGGTTCAATCCTTGCTGAATATGTGAAAACCGGCATATTGCCCGAAGATGTGGGCTCGTGGATGGTGGAGGGGATTGGTGAGGATTTCGTGCCCGATATTCTCGATCTCAGCCGGGTCAATCAGGCCTATACGATCGATGATGGCGAGGCTTTTTCAACCGCACGCGAGTTGTTGCGCAAAGAAGGGCTTCTGGCAGGCTCTTCTTCTGGAACCCTGATTGCCGCAGCCCTGCGCCATGCCCGTGCTCAGAAAGAACCCAAAAACATCGTCACCTTTGTGTGCGACAGCGGCAATAAATACCTCTCCAAGATGTTCAACGATTTTTGGATGATGGATAATGGTTTCGTTGAGCCACCCATGAAGGGCGATCTGCGTGATTTGATTTCGCGCAAACATGCCGAGCGCCAAACAATCACCATCAAGCCCGATACCAGCTTGGAACAGGCTTATAAGAACATGAAGCTTTACGACATTTCGCAACTGCCGGTGCTGGATGGCGATAAGCTGGTCGGACTGCTGGATGAAGAAGATTTGCTGAAAAGCGCTTATGAGCGCGGCAGCTTTGATGGCAACGCTGAAGACATCATGGCAAGCGGGCTCAAAACTGTTGATGCATCTGCAAGCCTTGATGAAGTGCTGGAACTGCTCACCCATGGCATGGTGGTACCCGTCATTCATAACCAGCGTTTTCAAGGTCTCATTACGAAGATTGATGTGCTCAACCACTTGCGTCTAACCGCGTGACGCGATGCCAACAACCATTATCCCAGGCCCTGATGCGGTAAAAAACTTAAAGCAGAGCCCTCTGTCAGCGTGGCCATCGCGCGCGGATGCGCAAAACCGCATTGAACCTTTTTGCGAGCCTGCATTCGAACCGGGTTTCACATTGAAGCCAGGCGAAAAGATTTTCACCATTGGCTCGTGCTTTGCCCGCAACATTGAAAAGGCGCTTGCCTTGCGCGGGTTTGACGTAGTGACCCGGCGGATGCTCGCTGAAGACACGTCCACCTCAATGTTTCGCGCCAATATTCTGAACAATTACGGC
Source organism: Hyphomicrobiales bacterium (assembly GCA_051010095.1). Taxonomy (GTDB): domain Bacteria; phylum Pseudomonadota; class Alphaproteobacteria; order Rhizobiales; family CAJQND01; genus CAJQND01. The sequence continues at coordinate 5,318 of JBPCVX010000088.1, read as the reverse complement.
GTTCCATCTATATTGAACGAGTTCTCTTGGGCGCTTGATCTTGATGCGCCGTTCGATGAGCAACAAAATTTCTTTGAAACCTCACCGGGGCGCTTCACCGATATTCATTTGCCGGCCTCAATCAGGCCCGCATCGTTTGAAGAAACCAAGGCGCGCCGTGACGTCATCACACATCTAACGGCAGAGGTTGCAAACTGCCGCGTGGTGGTCATGACGCTGGGTCTCATAGAGGTGTGGTTTGATACGTTGTCTGGCCTCTATCTCAATTATTCACCGCGCAGGGCGCTGGTCGCGAAAAACCCAGACCGCTTCCAGCTCCACGTTTTGAGTTATGCTGAAACGCTCAAGTATATGCATCGCATTGTTGCGCTTTTGCAGACCCGCTGCCGGAACGATCAAAAGATACTTCTCACCGTATCCCCCGTGCCGCTCACCGCCACCTATACGGGCCGTGATGTGCTGGTTGCCAATGCTGTATCGAAATCCGTGTTGCGAGCAGCGGCAGATGAGATCGTCGCTGCATACAATCATATTGACTATTTTCCATCCTACGAGAGCGTGACCTTAAGCGCGCGTGATGTAGCCTGGGAGGAAGATCAGCGCCATGTGGAACAACCTCTCATTGATTTGAATATCGGCCGCATGATTGATGCCTACATCGAACATGATGATGCGGTGGAGGCGTCTGAAATTGCGCGTGTCAAAGAAAAGGCTTCTGTGGCGCTCAGCGAAGGTGGGCGCAAGAAAGCAATGCGCCTGCTCGAACCACTGGCGGGCGTGCTTGAAGGCGATGCTGAACTTGCAGCTCTTTATGTGGAGGCGTGTCTTGATACGGGCAGGGTGGGGGATGCGGAAACTGCGCTTGCACATTTGCCCGATGATTTTGGCACCTGGCGGCGTGATCTGTTGGAGGCACGCGTAAAACTCGCAAGTAACGCGCCGGATGAAGCCTGCGATATCCTTAAACCGCTCGCTAAAGAAACACCCCACCAAGGGCAGATTTGGAACTGGCTCGCGCAAGCCTATATCGCGCTGAAACGCCATGATGAGGCTCTGTTAGCGTTGAAATCCTGGCAAGACCACGATCGTGCAGCAGGCGCGCCAATGCGTCTTGCAGCGCATATTCATGCCGACCAAGGCAACGCTGAGCGCGCTGAGAAGGCTTTCCGTTCAGCAATGGAAGCAGAAGATGCTGATGCCGATTTTATGCTCGACTATGCCGAGTTTTTGATCAGCCAAAAACGCATGAATGATGCTAAGATTTTCCTTGAAAATATGATTCCGGAAACCAGATGGCAAGCTGAACGCAAAGAGCAGCTTTCCCATTTCACGTCTTAACGGAGAAAATAATGAGCAAGAACCGCCAAGGTTTTGCGACCCGCGCCATTCACGCCGGCCAAAGACCCGACCCTGTAACCGGTGCCATCATGACGCCGATTTATGCTTCTTCCACTTATGTGCAGGAAAGCCCGGGCCAACACAAAGGGTATGAATACTCACGCACTGGGAATCCGACCCGAAAGGCGTTGGAAGACTGTGTTGCGGATTTGGAGAACGGAACTGCAGGTTTCGCTTTTGGGTCAGGCATGGCAGCATCGGGCACGATCTTGGAGCTGCTTGATCATGGTTCTCACGTTGTCGCGGGTGATGATCTGTATGGTGGCACATACAGAATGTTTCAGAATGTGCGTCGTCGTACGGCAGGGCACTCCTTTGCGTTTGTTGATTTTTCAAACATTAGCGCCGTTGAATCGGCCATTGGTCCAGACACCCGCATGCTGTGGGTCGAAACGCCGACTAATCCTCTGTTGAAGGTTGTCGATCTGGAGGCCATTGCCGAGCTTGGCAAAAAGCACGACGTGCTGACCGTGTGTGATAACACTTTTGCATCGCCCTACTGCCAGCGCCCCCTTGATCATGGGTTTGACATGGTGGTGCATTCAGCCACCAAATACCTGAACGGCCATTCCGATGTGGTGGCCGGCGTTGTTGTTACTGGCAATGAGGAAATCGCTGAAAATCTCGCTTATTTGCAGAATGCCGTCGGAGGCATTTTGGGCGCCAATGATGCGTTTTGGGTTTTGCGTGCACTCAAGACGCTCCCCATACGCATGGAACGCCACTGTGCGAATGCGCAAGAAATCGCACAATGGCTGGAAGGCCACCCCCGCAGTGAAAAAGTTTATTATCCATGCCTTGCCTCTCACCCCCAGCACGACATTGCCAAGCGCCAGATGAATGGCTGCGGCGGGGTCGTGACCGCTGTGATGGACGGCGGACTGGCGGCTGCAAAACGCTTTTTAGAACGCACAGAACTGTTCGCCTTGGCAGAGAGTTTAGGCGGTGTTGAAAGCCTGATCGAACACCCTGCCATTATGACCCATGCCTCTATACCTGAACGGGTGCGAGAAGAAATTGGTATTGTTGATGGGTTGGTCAGGTTATCCGTCGGCATCGAAGATATTGATGATCTTAAGAAGGATCTCGACCAAGCGTTGGCATAATGCGGGCATTCGCGGCAGAGTTCATCGGGGCGTTTGCGTGGGTTGCTGCGGTTTGTGGCACCGCGTTGGTCGCCGGCGACGATACCGTGAATACCACCAGCATTTTAATGACTTCGCTCGCGATTGGGTTTGTTGTTGCCGCAATGACTGCGGCGTTAAGCGCGGTCTCAGGCGCGCACTTTAACCCGGTGGTGAGTATCGCATCGTTTGTGACTGGACGCATGAAAACCGGCAAACTCGTGAGCTATGTGAGCGCGCAGGTTTTGGGTGCGATATTGGCCGCACTGGTTTTCTTCCTCGCACTGTCATCGACTGACGGATACCAGCCGATCGACTTCGGCGCGAACGGCTATGGATCGCGCTCGCCTGGCGGCTTTTCGCTCTATGCGGTAGGCTTTATCGAGATGGCGCTGACGACACTTTATGGATTTATCGTTCTCACCATGAACACCGAGCGCAACAATGCCATTTGGCGCGCAGTGGTTATCGGCGGCGCGCTGGCGGCGTTTCATATGATGAGTTTGCCGGTCGATAAATCAGCACTTAACCCTGCACGCTCTACCGCCATGGCGCTGTTTGCGGAAGGTTGGGCGGTGGATCAGCTTTGGCTTTTCTGGGCAGCACCGGTGTGCGGTGCAATTTTAGCTGGTGTATTGGTGCGGTGGCTGAAGCCCCACAAAATCTAAGACGCTGCTGCGCGGCTTTCGCGCCAGAACACAAACAAACCTGATGCGACAATAATGGCGATACCAACCCAGCGCAGCAGATCAGGAAAATCACCGAACACAAAATATCCAAGGGCGGTCGCGCTGACAATTTCCAGATAGTTAAACGGTGCAAGTACAGAAGCAGGGGCAACGCGAAACGCATATACGATCATCAAATGAATAACCGCAGCCACAAGCCCGACGGCTGCGAGCAATATCCATTCAAACGGTGTCGGCCAATTCAATTTGAGCAGTTCAATGTCGGCGGCGGTTCCCGCCACGGCGATCAACGTCAATACAGCAAAGCCACACACACCTGAAAAAAACTGCATGGTGAACGGGTCTTCGCTTTTCGAAAGCGTGCTGGTCAAAAGCAGATAGAGTGCGAAAAAGAATGCCGCTCCCAGGGGAAGCAAAGAGACCCACCCGAAAATTTCATAGCTTGGACGCACCACAATGAGCGCCCCGATAAACCCGACAATCACTGCGAAACGGCGTGGCCAACCAATTTTTTCTCCAAGAAAGACGCCTGAAAGCACTGTCAGGATGAGGGGTTCCACAAAGAACACCGCAATTGCATCTGCCACTGGCATCCATTTGAGCGCTGTGAAGAACAGTAAGATCGCAAAAGCCATAAGGCAGGAGCGGGCGAAGTTTAACGGCACGTTGTTGGGACGCAGTCCACGCACGCCATGCAGCATTAAAACCGCAGGAAAAAGAAACAGCGCTTGAAACCCAAAACGTGCCTGGCCTGACTGGACGCCATTGATTGAGCCCGAAATGTACTTCACCGCTGCATCCATGGCAGGGATTACCAGCATGGCAACCGTCATCAGCAATAGCCCACGCACGAGGGCGTCGTGTTCTGGCGTGCGTTTAAGCACGCGTGGGTTTTTCCGTTGACCATGGCGCATCGCGCGACACTGGGTGAATTATGCGTGTAACGCAATCTCGATTATTGACCTTTCCGCGAACTTGTGGCCCTGTCAGCGGCGCAAAGTCTAAGGGAGGTGGCGAAATGTCTGTGAATATCACCGATGAACACGTGTGTTTTCAGGGTAAGCAACTGCAATTTACCCATGAAAGCCTGGTGAATGCATGCCAAATGACATGCTCTATCTACCTGCCAGCCGAAGCGGAAACCGCGCAAGTGCCTGTTGTATGGTGGCTTTCAGGCCTCACTTGCACAGATCAGAACTTTGTCACCAAAGCTGGTGCACAGCAATTCGCTGCGCAATACGGCCTTGCTGTTATCGCGCCCGATACGAGCCCGCGTGGAGATGACGTCCCTGACGATGCCGAAGGTGCTTATGATTTTGGACTTGGTGCTGGGTTCTATGTCAATGCTACTGAAGACCCATGGTCAAGAAATTATAATATGTACAGCTATTTAACAGAAGAACTTCCAAAATTAGTTGAAGAAAATTTTGCGATTGATATGACCAAACAAGGTATTTTCGGACACTCCATGGGTGGCCATGGAGCCTTAACGATTGGGCTTAAGAACCCCGAGAAATTCCGATCCATTTCGGCGTTTGCACCGATTGTTTCGCCGCTCAACTGCCCATGGGGCGAAAAAGCACTAAGTGGATATCTTGGTAACGACCGCAAAAGTTGGAAACAATATGATGCCTGTGCGCTGATTGAGAATGCGCAAGATAAGCGACAGCTTTTGGTGGATTTTGGTGATGCAGACGGTTTTCTAGAAGAGCAGCTGAAGCCGCAACTTCTTGAAGAAGCTTGTAAAAATGCGGGCCGTCCACTCAATTTGCGCATGCAATCTGGTTATGACCATTCCTACTACTTTATGGCCACGTTTATGGGTGATCACATGCGCCATCACGCGAATGCGCTAAAGGGTTAACAAAAAACAAGAATCAATCCATGGACTTGGCCCACGCGTTTTCCTATATGACTGTAAATGAACATCCACCCAGTATCGAGATACACTGGCGTGGTGATGCAACGATAAGGAATATTCTATATGCCTTGGAGCAATAAAGGTGGCGGCGGCTGGCAAAGCGGCGGCGGCGGCGATGGCGGCGGGCCTTGGGGCCAGCGACCAGGAGGCAGCGGCGGCGGTGGCGGTGGTGGCCGACAAACACCC
>JBPCVX010000087.1:0-4638 GCA_051010095.1 Hyphomicrobiales bacterium | reverse complement strand
GGAACAATGATGACAACGATACCGGTTAAACTGGCATTTATGGCTCTGGTGCTTGCAGGTGGGGTGCTGGTCACAACATTTGCCGATGCAGCGGAAACCAACCGTGCGGAAAAATTCTTTAAGCGTGTGGATGCAAACAATGACGGCACTGTCTCTCGCGAAGAAATGCTGACCCGCACGACTAAGCGTTTCGAACGCATTGATACCGATAAAGACGGCAAGATTACCGAGGCCGAGCTGTTACAAAAAATAAAGCGCAATCCGGAAAAACGCTCCAAGCGCATGATGAAGCGCATGGATGGCAATGGCGACGGCGCAATCAGCCGCGCGGAGTTTGATGCGCGCGCAAACAAACGCTTTGATCGGGTGGATGCCAATAAAGACGGTGCGATTTCCATGGCAGAATGGGAAGATAAGCGTAAAAGAGCCAAGGCCAAACGCAAAGACAACGCGGCAAGCAACTGACGAACGGGCAACAGCACCCGTCAGGCAACATGGAACAAGCTTTGAAAAAAGCACAACCCGCAGAGATAAACGGCGCGCGCACAACGCCAACCGACGCGATGCTTTTAAAGCGGGTGCGCGATGGCGATGAGCGCGCCTTTGAGCAACTTGCGGCGTTTCATTTCCAAGCCGCATGGCGGGTTGCCGCGCGGGTGTTGCGTAATGATGGCGAGGCGGAAGATGTTGCCCAGGAAGCATTGTTAAAGGTATGGCAAAACCCGCCTGATCTGGATTCCGAGGCCTCGCTAAGGCCGTGGGTTTTGCGGGTTGCAAGCAATGGCGCAATCGACAGACTGCGCAAAAAGAAGCCAGATCTGTTGGGTGATGCGCTGCCTGAACGAAACGATCCCGCGCCGCGCGCCGACAATAAGCTGGTGGCAGACGATGCGACAGGTCAAGTGCAAGACGCGATCGAAAACTTGCCGGAGCGCCAGAGGCTCGCGCTTGTGCTGACCTATTATGAAGGCTTGCCGAACAAAGATGCTGCTAAGGCGCTTGAGGTCAGTGTAGATGCACTTGAGTCGCTTCTGTCGCGCGCAAGACGGGCCTTAAAGGCGGCACTTTCAGAGCATTGGGATGGGCTGTTGGCCGACATTTCCCATGGCAAGGTGACGGAGTGACAAAGGGTAAACGATATGAGCAAAAATGAGATGCAAACACGGCTAGAACATGTGCTCGAGGCCTATGGCGCAGACCCTGCCCGTTGGCCGGAAGACGAACACGAAGAGCTGCTCGGCGTCTTGCATGGCGCTCAGAAAAGCGGTTTGCTTGTTGAAGCACGCACGCTTGATGCCGCGCTTGATACGGTCAAGGCACCGGAGATGCCGCAAGGTGCACTTGACCGGCTAAAAGAGGCGACAAAAGTCCGTCCCGCTCAGCAAGTACAGCGGCCAAGCGCGGATATCGTGCCCCTTCCTCAGCGAATGACCCGCACTGGTCAACGTGCGGAGAGCAAACAGCGCGATATTTTTGCTGCTGCGGTCGCGATTGCGGCTTGTCTGATGCTGGGTGTGTTCGTTGGAAACTCACAGATTGCACAGCAATATTTCCAAGCGGGCACGGTTCTCGCCAGCAATGATGCCACAACACAAGATGATGCCTTTTCGGATTTCGACGTAGATGGATTTGAAGACGGAGAAATATTGTGAGTAACGAAGATAATGGTTCCACGCAAGCGGCCCCGAAGCCGCCCGGACGCTGGTTGAAAATCGGTCTGGTCTTGTCCCTTATGCTCAACGCGCTTTTTATCGGTGCCATTGGCATGAGTGCTTACAAGCACAAAAATCATGGTGGTTGGCATGGCGCACGCCATGGTGGAGGCGGAGGTTTTCTTGGCGCACGGCAGTTCTATCAGGAATTGCCAGAAGCCAGGCGGAAAGAATTACGTTCGAGTTTCCGGAAGGCACGGAGCAACTATCGACGTGATTTTGTTTCCGACCGTAACGCCTCTGTCGAAAAAGTTGCATCGCTTCTTGAAGCCCCTGAGCTGGATGCAAACCAGCTTACGGAAGCATTGACCGCCCACAGCCAAACGCGGCGGGGATTCTCCCAACGCTATAATGAACATCTGGTGGAAATCGCGAAAACCCTAAGCGCAGATGAACGGAAATTAATGGCAAAATCCATGCGCACTGCTCATGAGCGCCGGAAGAAACGGCGCAAGAAATGGCGTGACAGGAAGAAGGACTAACGATTTTGCATGGCGGCTAAGTTTCGCTACTTCACCTTAGTGGCCACCACAGATGATTGCTCAAGGGTACGGTGCACTGGGCATTTACCTGCGATTTCCTCAAGTTTCGATGCAATTTCTTCAGAAATCGCGCCGTCCACACTGATCTCACGCTCAAATCGGTCAACACGTCCATTGCGGCCTTCGCATTCAGCACAATCATCTGCATGCACTTTGTCATGGCTCACCTTGACGCTAACCTTGCCAAGCTCCAGCCCCTTGCGGTCTGCATACATGCGCAACGTCATTGAGGTGCAGGCACCCAGCGCAATGGAGAGGAAGTCATAAGGTGTTGCGCCGCTGTCCATACCACCGACAGATTTCGGCTCATCAGCCAGCATATGGTGAGTACCCGCAAAAACATCTTGCTGAAATTTTCCACGTCCTGTTTCACGCACAAGCACACCGTCTGCTGGATCTGCAGGGCGAACGGCATCGTGATCGATATAGCGCGTTGCCCAAGCTGATAATACGGTCGCCACATAAACCGCATCCGCCCGCCTTGAAAGCAAGTGGTCTGCATTATCCAGAGAGATAAAGCTTTTGGGATGTTTCGCCGCATCAAAGATAAGACCTGCATTCTCAATACCAACCGTTTGATCGAGCGGTGCGTGAAACACAAGAAGCGCGCGCTTTAACTTGCTCACCTTTTCTGAAAGCGTCGTGCTGCGCACATCATCAAGAAACTGCTTCTTGATCGTGAAATCACGCCCCGCGAGTTTCACCGTTGCTGCACCCTTTTCCTCGATCTCGTGGATGGCGGCCTCAAAATTATGGATCACATGTTCCGTCGATGCTGGTGCCCCAATCGTTGCTACCGCTTTCACCTCTGGGATTTCACCGGCAGCCGACAGCACCGCTGCACCGCCGAGCGAATGGCCAATGAGTAGTGAGGGAGCCTCGAAATGTTCGCGCATGTAGGTTGCCGCATGCACCAGATCTTCCACATTCGATGAGAAGTTCGTATTAGCGAATTCACCTTCGCTGGCGCCAAGCCCTGTGAAATCAAACCGCAGCACAGCAATGCCTGCTTCCGCAAGGTTTCCGGCAATACGCGAGGCGGCGAATATGTCTTTTGAACAGGTGAAGCAATGGGCAAACAGCGCATAAGCGCGCACTGGCCCATCAGGCATATCCAGTCTTGCTGCCAACTGTTCGCCGGTGGCGCCTGGAAACGTAATCTTACCGATTTTCGCTGCTGTCATTGCCAACTCCTTGCATCAAAGATTGCACACTTAGCCTAAATGACTGTAACAAGATAAGCACAATTAGGAGAATTCAGATGCTCTTGCTATTTCTTGGTGTCGTATTATGGAGCGCCATTCATTTTGTACCCGTCTTGGCCATTGATTTTCGCGCCAAACTCATCACAAAACATGGTGAAAATGTATACAAGTCGATCTTCTCAGTGATCGTTCTCATATCGCTGGCAATGATCATTTTTGGTTGGCGGTCGGCTGACCCGGCATTTTTCTATCATTTTGAAGGCCTCAGACCTGTAACCGGGATATTAATGTTGGTGGCGGTTATCTTGTTTGGCGCAGCGCGCAGGCCAACCGCGATCAAACGCTTTATCAGACATCCCCAGCTCGTGAGCGTTATCGTGTGGGCATTTGCCCATTTGCTGATCAATGGAGACAGCAGGTCGTGGGTTTTGTTTGGAGGCCTTGGTGTTTGGGCAGCGATTTCAATTCCGTTGACCAACAAGCGCGATGGAGAATGGGTGAAACCCGAGGCACCCGGCATGCGCTCTGAAATCATCGGCATGGGCATTACAGTTGCGATACTTGTTGTACTTGTTATGGCGCACCCATGGTATGCGGGTGTTCCAATAGCGGGATAGCAACACAGCACAATGATAATCAATGTAAAACGCGCCGCTCAGGCCGATAGCGCGTTGGTGGCGCACTTGATCCATAAATTGCTGCAAGAACTTGCAGGCATGCAATTGGACCCTGCTCCATATGCCCAAACTGCCCAGAAATTGATGGCAGAACGAATTATTCACGCGCTGATTGCGTATGACGCGGACACACCGGTGGGCGTGATCGACTTAAACAAATGTACAGCCATTTATGCAGGCGGACGTTTTGCAGAAATCACAGAGCTTTATGTGGCACCTGACTATCGTTCAGCAGGCGTGGCACCAAAACTTATCGCAGCCGCGGAAGAGTTTGCACGTGAAAAAGGTTGGCTGCGGTTTGAAGTCGGCGCGCCTGATCAACCTGCATGGAAGCGTACTTTTGACTTCTACATTAAAGAAGAGTTCGAAGAAGTGGGTCCGCGCCTACGCAAGGTGTTTTAGCCTTTAAGCAGTTTATCAATCTTTGCTTTTTCTTCTTTGCTCAAACCTTCTGGGGCTGCGGGCGATGTTGCTCCCCTGCGGCGGTAAACCAAAATAGCGC
>JBPCVX010000086.1:0-6638 GCA_051010095.1 Hyphomicrobiales bacterium | reverse complement strand
CGAGATTACCGCAACACGCGTATGACAAACACAAGTGTCGCCATTGTTGGCGCTGGGATAGTGGGCCTTGCAACGGCCCACTATCTCTGCGCGCGCGGTTATGGAAAAAATCTTACGGTGATCGATCAAGGCGCGCCTATGGGGTTTACGTCTGCGCAGTCTGGTGAGAACTACCGCAACTGGTGGCCGCATCCAGTGATGCAGGGCCTTATGGATGCTTCGACAGATCTTATGGAAGAGATTGTCCGCAAAACAGATAACAGCATCAACATGACCAGACGTGGCTACGTGCTGGCCACGCGCAACCAAGATTTCTCAAATTTTCTTTCAGATACCCAATCTGGTGTGCGTATTCACGAACGTTCAAGTGCTGCTGGGTATATACAGCCGTCCCACTGGGAGCAGGTGCCTGATGGTGTTGATGTGCTGGCTCATCAAGATCTCATAAAGGCGCATTTTCCATACTTAGACGATAATGTAAGCGCGCTCATCCATATCAGGCGTGGTGGCGATATTTCGGGCCAGCAAATGGGGCAATGCTCTCTAGAAAGCATCCGCGAAGCTGGTGGGAAGATTGTGCTGACCAAAGTGAATCATATTCTTTGCAATCGCCACTATCTCATTGAAACAAATATCAATAACATTGAAGCTGACATTTTAGTTGATGCGGCAGGGCCATTCGCCGGCAGATTGCTGAAATGTTGGGTGTCGCGCTTCCTCTTATTAATGTGCGACAGGAAAAGATTGCATTTGATGATCACCTGAAAGCTATTCCGCGTACAATGCCGTTTGCGATCGATCTGGATGGGCAAAGTCTCAGGTGGGAGCAAGATGAGCGCGCTTTACTCGTCGAAAACGATGAATTTTCCTGGATGGCAGATGAGTTTCCTGGAGGTATTCATTGTCGGCCCGACGGAGGCACGCAGGGCACCTGGGTGAGGTTAGGTTGGGCGTACAATAGGACCCCTGAAGAGCCAGCGCCGGACCCGGAACTCAGTCCGTATTTTCTAGACATCGTGCTGCGCGGGGCGTCTAGGTTAAATCCGGCTTTGGCCGCCTATATCGGCAAGCTTCCCCGCAAGCATACGCATTACGGTGGCTACTATACTATGACCGAAGAGAACTGGCCGCTTATCGGTCCGATGGGTGAGCTTGACGGCGCTTACATGGTAGCCGGCATGTCAGGATTTGGCACAATGGCAGCTTGTGGTGTGGGTAAGCTCTGTGCTGATTGGATTTCAGGCGCGCCTTTACCGAACTATGCTGATGCATTGAGCGTTAAACGTTATGATGATCTCGCTTTGATGGCTGAGCTGGAGGCAGGGAACAAAGGCGTGCCATAGATGCCTTCGACCCGTTCGACAATAACATGTGCGCTGGCCCATTGATGCGGCTGTACATGTTAGAGTGAGGGTCTTGAACTGATTTGCACTTTTTAGTTGCTGTAAAAATTTTTTCAATTTAAAGTATTAGTAATTTGCGACAATGCTGGGATGCAAATGGCGAAGAACATTGTAATTTTTTCAGATGGCACCGCACAGGCAGGCGGGCTTTTGCCTGATGAAAAACGCACCAATGTGTATAAACTTTTTCGCGCCTGCAGGGTGAGCCCTGACACCAACATTGATCCAAACAAGCAACAGGCCTTCTACGATCCGGGTCTGGGTTCAAAGGCCGATGGCAAAAGTCTTGGTGTGAGCTATTTCACGAAAATATATCAATGGGTTAGCAGGGTAACAGGCTTCGGTATTACGCGTAACATTATCGATTGCTATACAGAAATTATTCGAATGTAAGAACCTGGAGACCGAATTTTCCTGTTCGGCTTTAGCCGCGGTGCCTACACAGTTAGGTGTGTGGGCGGAGTGCTGAGTTATTGCGGTGTGCCAACTTGCGAAGAGGACGGCGTGTCTCTCAAATATGATTCAGGTTCGATTCGCAAAATCGCCGAAGATGGCGTTAAGAATGTCTATCAGCATGGTGCCGGCCACATTGAGGGCAGAAAAGCTGAAAGATTTAAGCGTCAGCGCGAGGAACTGGGAGAGCGATTCCGCGACAAACACAAATCGTCAGATGAAAGCGGGCAAAATGCCAATGTTGCTCCTTACTTTATCGGCGTTTGGGATACCGTCGCTTCGACAGGAGTAAATTTGTTCTTGCTCGTTTTGGCATGCGCATTGTTGTTATTTGTCTCTAGTGCCGTTGCTGCAGTTTCAATGCTTCCTTGGATAGACGATTTCATTTCAAACTTCTTCAGCTGGATTTTTGTTGACGGATGGCTCGTGGAGTTTTTGCACTCTAGTGGACTTGAGACACCGTTGTGTGTGCGCTCATGCGTGTGGCTCATTATTTTTGTTATCATTTTTGCTCTTTCAAAGCTTTATATGAGCCTGCGCTATAGCACTAAACTAAGCGAGCCGTGGTGGAAGACCATTCACCTAACCGCCTGGAAGATGCGGTTTTACAACACCAAACTTAATCCCAAGGTGAATCATGCAAAACACGCCATCGCGATTGACGAACATCGTAAATCGTTCAACCGGGTGCCGTGGTCGGGTTTTGCTGACCGCGTTAACTCTGACAAATGGTTTGAGCAAGTCTGGTTTGCTGGCAATCACTCAGATGTTGGCGGCAGTTATCCAGAAAATGAGTCGCGATTGTCGGACATCTCGTTGGAATGGATGATAGATCGAGCCGCACAAGTTGAACATCCACTGCAAGTTGACCGAAAGTTTTTGAATTTGCATCCCGCAAGTGGCGGAATTCAGCATGACGAAACGAGAAGCAGCTGGATACCTTGGCCGACCAAGTTACGCGACATACCGAGTGATGCCGTGTTGCATAAAAGTGTATTTGAACGCTTCACGTATGAAAACGTTATCAACTACAATCAAGCGAGGGTTTACAGGCCGGAAAATCTGCGTGATCACGAAAAACTCCAAGAATTTGAGTGGCCGAAAAAACGCCTGTGATATGTTCTGCAAATGACTTGGCTCAAGGCTTCAATACATCCATCTCAATTGGCCCATCGGCGCGGCCGTGGATGAATTGATCGACAAAGGCACTGCCTGAATTATCAACATCCTTGGCATCACCTTCCCAGATAATCTCTCCTTTGAAGATCATCGCGACTTTGTCCGCGATCTTGCGGGCCGATGCCATGTCGTGGGTGATGGAAATAGCGGTGGCACCCAAATCTTTCACGCATTTAACGATCAGATCATTGATCACATCAGCCATAATCGGATCGAGGCCTGTTGTGGGCTCATCAAAGAAGATTACGTCTGGGTCACCTGCAATGGCGCGCGCCAGACCGACGCGTTTCTGCATGCCACCTGATAGCTCGGCTGGAGAAAGTTCGCCAACTTCTGAACCAAGCCCGACCTGCGCGAGTTTTTCGTATGCAATTTCTCGTGCGTCTTGACGGTCCATTTTCTTGCCTTGAATAAGGCCAAAGCTGACATTTTCCCACACGGTGAGGGAATCGAATAATGCAGCTCCCTGAAACAGCATACCGAAATGGCGCAGCATTTCTTCCCGGGCGCTTTCCGGCTGCCCGATAATCTCCTTACCATTCACTTGTATGGAACCGCTATCAGCCTTCAAAATACCCAGAATGCACTTGAGCATGACCGACTTGCCGGATCCCGAGCCGCCAATTATGACAACAGATTCACCTCGCGGCACGTCGAGGTTGATGCCATTCAACACATCCTTGGGCCCGAAGCTCTTGCGCACATCGCGCAGTTTTATGTGTAAATCTTCGCTCATGAGGAAAACAACAGTGATGTGAGGAGGTAGTTGGCGGCCAGAATGAGAATGGATGCGCTGACGACTGCGTTTGTTGTGGCGCGGCCAACACCTTGCGCGCCACCGCGGCTGTTATAACCTTGATAACAGCCCATCACTGCGATGATGAACCCGAAGACGGCCGATTTCGCAAGGCCCGAGAAAATGTCGTCGAACTCCAGGAAATCGACGGTGTTCTTTATGTAGACGGCTGAGTTGAAACCTAGACTCTTCGTGCCAACAATATAGCCGCCCATGATGCCGATAGTATCGGCAATGGCCACCAGCAATGGCAGGCACACAACCGCAGCAATAATGCGCGGGGCCACCAGATATTTAAACGGGTTCGTGGAGAGCGTAACGAGTGCATCAATTTGTTCAGTCACGCGCATGGTGCCAAGTTCTGCCGCAATCGCCGCCGACACACGGCCTGCAACCATAAGGCCGGCGAGTACTGGCCCGAGTTCTCGCGTGATGCCAAGTGCAACAATTGAAGAAACAAGACTTTCAGCATTAAAACGCGTGCCGCCGATATAAATCTGCAGCGCTAATACGCCACCGGTAAAGAACGCTGTGAGCCCCACAACAGGTAGTGAGTTGTAGCCAATGCGGATCATTTGCTCGAGAATGAGGCGTGGGTAGATCGGTGGCGCAAAACAGTGCCAAACTGCGTCTTTAGTGAACAGGCAAAGTTTGCCAATTTCAGCGCAGATTTGCAGAACAAATTGTCCTAATGTGGCGAGAAAATTCACTCTTACTCTATTCCTGAATAATGGCGCGCGACGCGCCCGCCAATGCCGGTGAGGATCTCGTAAGGAATGGTGCCCGCCCGCAGAGCCAATTCATCAATGCTGTAGTTCGGACCAAACAGTTCGACAATCTCTCCACGTTGAGCAATCTGTTCTGGAATATGAGTCACGTCAACCTTAATCATATCCATCGAAACGCGCCCAATCACAGGAGCCTCATAGCCTGATATCCAAACTTTGGCGTGCGTCTCTTCAGGTTCTGAAGACAAACGGCGTGGGAATCCGTCTGCATAGCCTCCTGAAACTATAGCAATGCGGCTGTTATTTTCGGCGCGCCAGGTGCCACCATACCCTACGCGCTCACCAGCAGGAACATCGCGTATTTGCAAGATAGGTGACTGTAGTCGGGCAACGGGCGCCATTGGGTTTTCAGCGTGGCCAAGAAATGGGTTACCGCCATATAGAGCAATGCCAGGGCGCACCAGGTCAAAGTGGTAGTCAGCACCATTGAGCGTGCCAGCAGAGTTTGCCAGGCTTGCTGGAACATTTGGCAGTAACGCGCGTAGACGATTGAACTCGACGATTTGAGCTGCGTTCATCTCGTCGTCAGAAATATCAGCGTTTGCCAAGTGTGACATGATGAGGGAAATCTCAAACGACTCTGTAAGCTCAGGTCGCAGCGATAGGTTGGTGACATCCTCGGCTGAAAGCCCAAGGCGGTTGATGCCGCTTTCAATATGCAATGCAGCCGGCAATTTTCGCCCAAGCTTTTTGCAGAACCGGTTGAATTCTTCAACTTCTGCAAGACTGACAAGGGACGGGCGCAAATTGAAGTTATGTAAAGTTTCTTCCGCTCCTAGAGCCAGCCCGTTCAGCACATAGATGGTTGCGTCGGGCAGCAAGGTGCGCAAATCAGCGGCTTCCTTGGTCATCGCAACAAAAAATGTTGTGCATCCCGCTTCCCAGAGTGCCTTTGCACACTGCGCCATGCCAAGACCATAGGCATTTGCCTTCACTGCCGCTCCGCATTTCGCAGGAGCGCTCAATTTCGTGAGCATGCGATAATTTGCCTGTAGGGCCTGCAGATCTACATGCAGCTGGGGGCTTGAAAAATTTGCGTCGATCATTTGGCGCTAAATATAGTCCAAGGGTAGGGCAGTTGTTGACTTAATTTCTTCCATTACAAAAGACGATGAGACATCGGATATATCTATGCGCTGGATCAGCTGTTGATAAAGCTCATCATACGCTTTCATATCCGGAACATTGGCAATCAACATATAGTCAGTTTCACCGCTCGTGCGCAACACTTCGGTAATTTCAGGAAGGTCCATGACTGAACGATGGAATGCGGAGAGCCAATCAGCAGAGTGCCTATCTGTGCGCACCGCAATAAGCACCTTCAAACCTAAATTGAGCTTTTCACGGTTGAGAAGTGCGACGCGCGCAGAGATAAAACCTTCTTCCTCCAGCCGCTTGATCCGCCGCCAGCAGGCGTTGCGCGATAAGTTCACCAGTTCCGCAATATCATTCAACGCATAATCTGCATTTACCTGCAGCATGCGTAGAATCGCTTTATCAAACTCATCGAGAGAAAATCCCATAATGAATTAATAATTTGGGATGAATTTTGATGCAAGGGCCAATTTTATCAAAAAATTGGGCAAAAATTCTACATGTTTTGTGCGACAAAACCTTTGCAACATCAAATATCTTGCTAGGAAATTGCAATGGCATTGAAGGGGGTTGGATTGTTCACGGATCATCCCGCAAGCGTGGACGAAACCTATAGTGAGCATTTTGTATTTGCAACCAGCACAGGCTTGAAGCTGCTTGGTGCCGGTGCTGTTGCGGTCATCCATGGCGTTCTACCATTTATGTTTGAAACCACAGCAAGCGATATGATGAAAAAACTCCACAGCGATTTGTCCAGTCGCCGCAAAGTTGCGGAAGGTAAAGTTTCAGAGCTTCCCTCAAGTGTTGAGGCTTAAACGATCGCGGGTTGAGAAGCTCGGAGTGCTGCGCTCCGGTTAAGCAAATCAGGCCATATGCCAGAATGTGTAGTGTTGGGGCATGGCACAATCGGCGCGGTGATTGAGG
>JBPCVX010000085.1:0-19112 GCA_051010095.1 Hyphomicrobiales bacterium | reverse complement strand
ATGTGCCCTTATTGTATTGCCGCTAAGACGCTTCTCACTGGCAAGAACATTACCTATAAAGAAATTGATGTTTCGGGAAATGTGGCCCTCAGGACTGAGATGTCGCAAAGAGCTTTTGGCCGCACATCTGTTCCTCAAATTTGGATTGGTGATTTGCATGTTGGTGGATTTACGGAGCTGTACGAGTTAGATCGTGCAGATAAGCTCGATGATTTGGTAAGCGGAGACAACGAAGGATAAAACCAATGAACGCGCCCGCCCGAACGGAGTTTCGCGCTGCATTGGTGCAAATGTGCACCGGCCGAAATATCGCGCAAAATATCGCCGATGCCAGCGACATGATTGTTGATGCTGTGCGCGACGGTGCTGAGTTTGTGTCGACGCCAGAGACCACTCATTTTATGGAGCTTTCCGGCCGCCGTCTGTTTGAGACAATAAAACCGCAAGATGAAGATCCAGGAGTTTCCCAATTCGCTAAGCTAGCAGATAAGCTCAACATTTGGCTGAACATTGGATCACTCGCCGTAAAAGTGCAGGAAAACAAGGCAGCAAACCGGTCGTTCCTATTTTCTCCGCGCGGAGAAGTTCATGCCACATATGACAAGATTCACATGTTTGATGTCGATCTTGAAGGCAGGGAAAGCTATCGAGAATCTAAGAACTACCGCGCCGGCGATAGTGCCGTGCTCACAAGGCTGCCGTGGGGAAATCTGGGCATGACAATTTGTTATGATCTACGTTTTCCTCATCTTTATAGGAAGTTGGCACAATTAGGAGCGAACATAATAACTGTTCCTTCGGCATTTACTGAAGCAACAGGTAAGGCTCATTGGCACTCTTTGTTGCGCGCCAGAGCGATTGAAACAGGGTGTTTTATTCTCGCAGCGGCTCAAGGCGGATTGCACGAGAACGGCAGACAAACATACGGACATAGTGTCATAATTGCACCATGGGGGGAAATTCTCGCCGAAGGTGAAAAAAATCCATGTATTTTATCTGCAAATATTGATATAACTGAAAGTTGTAAAATGCGCATGCGCATACCGTCATTGTCTGATGCAAAGTTTTATGGTGTTGCAGGCGAAGGCGGAGCGGTGCTGGGAACGCTAAAGGCTGTATCATGATCAAGTATAATTTGATTTGTGATTTCGATCATTCATTTGATGCATGGTTTGC
Source organism: Hyphomicrobiales bacterium (assembly GCA_051010095.1). GTDB lineage: Bacteria > Pseudomonadota > Alphaproteobacteria > Rhizobiales > CAJQND01 > CAJQND01. Next base: position 17,936 of record JBPCVX010000085.1, on the reverse strand, counting down.
ATCTTCGCAAGTATTTGAAGAACAATCTGTTGTTGGTGTTGTTCAATGCCCGGTTTGTGGGTCGACCAATGTGGTTAAATCGTTAATGACACCTGGGGTTTCTTCTAAACACAACAAACGCCAAGAAGCTCCACAGAAGGTGTTGACCGGAGGTTCTGAAGGCTCAGGCGCAAAGATGGTGCAGATGATGCGCGAAGTGCGTCGCCAGGTCGAAGAAAATTCCGAGTATGTGGGGCCGCGTTTTGCTGAAGAGGCGCGAAAAATTCATGAAGAAGAAGACAGCGACCGCAGCGTATATGGCGAAGCCTCTTCGGATGAAGTCCAGAAGTTAAAAGACGACGGCATTGAAACGTTTGCCTTGCCCATTTTACCTGAAGAGCAAAATTAATTCCTGAGCGGCAAAACGCCTCTAATTTCTTCGAATCCAGTAGAATGTGACATGCAAGTGGAGTGATGTGTGTAGGCAAATCACTTCTCAAGGCGTGGGTTGTTAGCCTGCGGCCATGGGCCACTTGATTCTTTTCTCAGGTTGTGGCTTTAAGCGCAGACCCGGTCTACGCCTTTCGCGATTCCCTTTTACGCAATTCAATCAAAGACCGACTGGGACTAGGCAGGAATGATTTTGAGTTCACAATTGGGGATCTTTTTCCGATGACATCTTCCGCAACAAAGTGGGTATACAGTTTCGCTGGCGGGAAAGCCGATGGCACGGCTGACATGAAGGAACTATTGGGGGGCAAGGGTGCCAATCTTTCTGAAATGTGCGCCCTAGAAATTCCCGTACCGCCTGGTTTCACAATCACGACCGAGGTGTGCAACGCGTTTTACGAGAATGATCGTGCTTACCCAGACAAACTTGAAGCCCAAGTGGCAGACGCCTTGGTGCAGGTGGAGCAAGAGGTAGGCGCGAAGTTCGGCGATCCTGCGCAACCTTTATTGGTTTCTGTAAGGTCAGGCGGGCGTGCATCCATGCCGGGCATGATGGACACAGTATTGAACCTTGGTCTCAACGACGAAACTGCTGCTGGCTTAACTGTTAAGTCGGGTGATGAGCGTTTTGCCTATGATAGTTATAGGCGCTTCATTCAAATGTATTCTGACGTCGTGCTCGGTGTTGATCATGACGAGTTCGAAGAAATTCTGGAAAATTATAAGAATGCTCAGGGTCATTATTTAGACACTGATTTGGACGCTGACGACTGGAAAGAAGTGACGACGCGTTTTAAAGCATGTGTGGAAGAGGTACTTGAAAAGCCATTCCCGCAGGACGTTAACGAACAGCTCTGGGGGGCGATCGGTGCGGTGTTTGGATCGTGGCACAATACGCGTGCAGTAACTTATCGCCGCCTTCACTCTATCCCAGACAGCTGGGGCACGGCTGTTAATGTTCAAGCTATGGTGTTTGGAAACATGGGTGATACGTCGGCAACGGGCGTAGCCTTTACGCGGAATCCCTCAACTGGAGATAAAGAGCTTTACGGCGAGTTTCTGGTCAATGCACAGGGTGAAGACGTGGTGGCCGGCATTCGTACACCACAAAATATCACAGAAGCTGCGCGTAAAGCTGCATATTCCGATGATCCATCCTTAGAGGCCCTAATGCCAGAGGCGTTCCAAGACTTGTCAGGAATCTTTGAACGCTTAGAAGCCCATTACCGCGACATGCAAGATCTCGAGTTCACAATACAAGAGGGCAAATTGTGGATGCTGCAAACCCGCAGCGGTAAACGCACTGCCAAAGCAGCCCTAAAAATTGCTGTAGAGATGGCGCGCGAGGGGGTGATTAGTGAGGCAGAAGCGGTTTCGCGGATTGATCCGCTATCGCTTGATCAGCTGCTGCACCCAACACTCGACCCGAATGCGGAGCGTGAAGTGATTGGCTCAGGCCTGCCGGCTTCTCCGGGCGCTGCTTGCGGTGAGATTGTTTTCGACTCAGATGAAGCCGAACGCTTGAAAACTGCAGGCCGGAAAGTCATTCTGGTGCGGGTTGAAACCAGCCCTGAAGACATTCATGGCATGCATGCCGCAGAAGGTATTCTAACCACGCGGGGCGGTATGACGTCTCACGCTGCTGTTGTTGCCCGAGGCATGGGCAAGCCTTGTGTTTCAGGCGCCGGTTCGTTGCGTGTTGACTATGGAACAGGCGAACTGATTACGCCGGAAGCGACATTGAAAAAAGGTGACGTGATTACCATCGATGGAGCGGCAGGCCAGGTAATCAAGGGAGAAGTCCCAACAATACAGCCCGAACTTTCCGGTGATTTTGCGCAGATAATGGAGTGGGCGGACAAAACGCGCACACTTGGCGTAAGGGCTAATGCAGAAACACCAGAAGATGCACGAATGGCACGTGAATTTGGTGCTGAAGGCATTGGATTGAGCCGCACGGAGCATATGTTCTTTGAGGCAGACCGCATCGTGGCTGTAAGGGAAATGATACTTTCAGACACTCAAGAAGAGCGCCGTAATGCACTTGCAAAATTGTTGCCCATGCAGCGTGGCGATTTCAAAGAGTTGTTTGAGATTATGGCAGGCCTTCCGGTCACTATCAGACTTCTTGACCCTCCGTTGCATGAGTTTTTGCCACATGGCGATGCAGAAATCGCTGAAGTTGCCGAAGCCATGAATGTTGATGTCGAGAAATTAAAAACTCGTATGGACGAACTCTACGAAGTAAACCCAATGCTTGGGCATCGCGGGTGTAGATTGGCGGTCTCGTATCCCGAAATTGCCGAAATGCAGGCACGGGCAATCTTTGAGGCCGCCGTCGAAGCAGCCCGTGAAACTGGCAAACCCGTTATGCCCGAAGTTATGGTGCCTTTAATTGCGACGCGAGCGGAGTTCGAGCTGGTGCGCAAGCTCATCTTATCGATTGCTGAACAAGTGCAAGCCGAGACAGGTGAAAAGCTTGAATTTATCATCGGCACTATGATTGAGCTGCCACGTGCGTGTCTGCGCGCAGCGGAAATTGCAGAAACCGCAGAATTTTTCTCTTTTGGCACAAATGACCTAACGCAAACCGCATTTGGTATCAGCCGCGATGACGCTGGCAGATTCCTGGGTGAGTACACCTCAAAGGGGATTTTGCCGGTCGATCCGTTTATTTCCATTGATCGTGATGGTGTTGGCGAACTGGTAAGAATCGGCACCGAACGCGGGCGTTCAGTGAGACCTGACATAAAGTTGGGGATATGTGGTGAGCATGGTGGCGATCCGGAATCTGTCGCGTTTTGCGCAGAAATCGGCCTTACTTACGTCTCTTGTTCGCCATTTCGTGTGCCAATTGCCCGCCTTGCTGCAGCGCAGGCAAGCATTGCAAAAGGTGCAAAAAACGGCTAAACGCTCTTGTATGCTTTGACTGAGCTCATTTGAGTTTGACAGAGTTTTGCCACAAATTCGCCCAATCTGTGGGCGAATTTAGGATATGAGATTGAGCGGGCGCTGGGAGCTGCTTGCGGGACATAAGTGAATTACCACGTGTTGCTCGAGGTGATTAACTTGTGTGAAACCATAGCGTAGTAACTTACGGGTCTTCGAGACTAGGCTTTTGTAAGTTCTTCGGTGAGGGTGAGTATTGAGCAAACCGTTTAGGGCGGATTATCCGGGGGAAACTCCTTTCCGCGACGAAACGTTTGAAGATTTTGCGGGGCTCGAAGCAGCGAACCCTCGCACGCGCGCGACTCATCCAGCCATAAAAGCCATTCCTTTCGTTCTTGCCGGTGTTTTGCTTGCTGCATCAGTCGCTGTGGTTGGCACGTATCTTGGTCAGAATCAGTCGGCACAACAAACTGCTTATGCTGGTTCTGCCGCTATTGCCTCCCCGGGCGTGAGCACGGTTGGCAAATCGGCGTTCCACACCCAAACCGTAAAGCTTAGCGATCAGGCTTATGCGTATGCCTACGACGTGAGTCAGCAAGTGACCGTGTCTCGTAAGGGCGACCGCGTGGCAAATGTAACGGTTGTTCACCGCATGCCGTCTCACAAGGCGCGTCGTTCGGTGGTACGCAAGCAGATTGTAGCCAAGACGCAAAGAGACGTTGTTATTACGCCCGCAAGCGCTAATCCGAACAGGCCAATTTCAACCTCGGTGCTCACCCCATCAATCCGTAAGTTGGAGTCACATTGGCGCCGTGGGCGCAATGCCCGCAAAAAAGCTTTCTCGAAACGCAGTGTTTCGCGCAACGAGCATTATTGCATGGCCAAGGCGATTTATTTCGAGGCCCGCTCAGAAAGCCGCGCTGGTCAGCTGGCCGTTGCAAATGTGGTCATGAACCGCAAGCGCAGCAAGAATTTCCCGAACACCATTTGTGCGGTCGTTTATGAAAACCGGTCGAAGAACAAACTGTCCGGGTGCCAGTTCTCTTTCACCTGTGATGGCCGTGATGACAAGCCACGCCGTGGGCGGCAGTGGGAAAAATCTAAAAAGTTGGCGACTAAAGTGATGAAAGGCCATCGCGGAACGCGTGTCGTGAATTCTTCGGTCCTTCACTATCACGCAGATTATGTGCGTCCGAAATGGTCTTATGCAATGCGCCGTCTCACCAAAATCGGCCGTCATATCTTCTACACTGGCTCTTAAGGCAACCAGCTTAGAATAATTTACTTCATCCCGTTTCCCAGATTTGCAGCGTCACCTGCATAGGCAGCGCGCAAACCCGTTTGGGATAAATTACGATTTGTTTTCGGGATCAGTATCGTCACCCGAAGCCGCATCTGGCGCTTTGTCCTGCATTCCAGATTCAAGCTTCTTCTTAATTTTGACGATATCCACTTCTTCAGGCTTATTATCTAAAGCATGTTTCCATTGGAAACCCGCTTCAAGTTTGCGGCCAACACGCCAATAAGCATCTCCCAAGTGATCGTTGATCACCGGGTCGTCGGGACGCAGTTCGACTGCCCGTTCAAGATGTTTTACAGCCTCTTTATATTCGCCGAGTTTGTAGTGCGCCCAGCCCAAACTATCGACAATATACCCGTCATTGGGTCGCAACTTTACCGCGCTGCGGATCATCTCAATGGCTTCATCAAGGTTTTCACCCTTATCAACAAGGCTGTACCCCAAATAATTCAAAACCAGTGGCTGATCGTTGTTAAGCGATAGCGCCTTGCGGAAATCTTTCTCCGCTTCTGGCCAGCGCTTGGAACGCTCCAAACAAATTCCGCGAAAGTAGAAAAGAGTCCAATGGCGCGGCTCTATAGCGCCCGAAAGCTCAATTGCTTTGGAATAATATTTGGCGCCTTCCTCAAAACGGTCACTACTTCGAAAAATGTTAGCGAGCGTTATCACAGGCTCGAGAGCTTCAGGGTCACGCTTTATGGAGGCCTTAAGAAGTTCCTCAGCTTTTTCTTTGTTTCCTAGCCTGTCGAAGTTGACGGAGATCCGAATTTCAGCATTCGGCCGTAGAGCAGATCCGACGGGCACACGCTCGTAAGCCTCAACAGCTTTTTCGTGCTTTTGCATATCTTCGTATATATCGCCCAGAAGCGTTAGTGCGACCGGGAAGCCAGGGCGCATTTCAAGTGCAAGCTGGTCGTAAACGAGCGCAAACTCAATGCCTGATTGATCTGACAATGCAGACGAAAGACTGAAAAGCGCTTCAGCAATCCCATCGGAAACAGATGAAATCAGCGGTTCGGCTTTTCCTCCAGTTTCCATTCGTGCAATTGTCTGTGCGACCAACGGGTGTTTTACCTGGCGCTTCAGATAACTTTGATAAATCTCAAGCGCCTCGTCGGTTTGGCCTGCGCGTTCAAGATAATTGCCATATGTCTGAACCACGCGCAAAGATGAACTGGCGTCTTGATATAACCGGCGATAATGACGGCGCGCGGCTGCGGGTTTTCCCAAAAAATCTGCAATCAGAGCAGCATTGAACGATCTATAAATGGCAAAACTGTCTGTCTTCTCAAGTTTCTTCAGCTCTTTCAACGCCATATCAAAGCGTTTTTCCCCTGCCCAAGCCCAGGCTGTGAGCAAAGTGGATGTGAGTTGGCCAAGAGGTGTGTATGCAGCCTTTTCTAGATGCTTCCTTGCGCTTTCATAACGCTCTGCTTTTATATCCTGCAAAGCTAAAGTTACGCGGGCAATCCGGTTGCGGTCGTCGTTCTTGACGACGTTCTTGGCAAGTTTTGCGGCCCGGGCAAAGTTGCCGCGTGCAACTTCAAGCTGGAACGTGCGAGAAATAATGTCATCATTTTGAGGGTCGTCACGCAATGCACGTGCGAAATATTCGGCCGCTGCATCGTAGTCGCGCAATCTGCGCGCATAGTTTCCCGCGAGATAGTTACCGGACAGCGAGTCTATACCCTGATCTGCCTTGGCGTTTTGCACACCTGGAAGTGTGACGATGCCAACCACGCCAGCGCCTAACATAAGGGCGGCAAGAAATGATCTTTGTGAGTTTTGCACTGTGTTACGTCCTGATTATTTCGCACACTTTAAACTAACAGTGTGCAGTTCGGATACATTTATCACCATACGGTATTTCGTATGAAGTCGTTTTCTTATACGCCAGAAAGCCGAGCTGTGTTCACGTGATTACGACAAATTGATTGAGAAATTTGCTCAATTGATGACGAGGAAGTTGGTGGTCGGTTTTTTTGATGCTTTTTCCCAAAATACCTGCACTGCATAGAGATGATTTCCTTTTTGAATGACACCTGTAGATACATAAGCATAGGCACGATTCATCATATTGCGGCGATGGCGCGTGCTGTTCATCCATTGCTGAAAGAGCTTGGCCGCTTTGGCTTTGTTTGGCGCGCCGCCGCGGCGTTGTCTAGCTGCATTTTCGCCATGCAGCCCCGCGAACTCCGAACCTGCGTAGGTGGAAAAGCGCTTTTTAAACCTGTAACCGCTCTTGGAATGGTGTCCAACAAAGTTGCCAAGTGCCATATCGGCCGCCTGGCCGCGCGCGGCGCCTTTCAGTTTTGCGCTTGATGTAAGCGGTGCGCGGCCTGCGCGCTTGCGCGCGGATGATGCCAATGCGTCTAGGTAGGCCTCAAGATCAGGGCGAATTTTGGCATTGTGGGCTGGCAGGTTAGACAATATTTTTGCCACATAGTGCTTATACCCCTCACCAGCTTGTGTTTCATGGGATGAAATTAGGCCTATGCAAATCAAGATGACGGCTGAATATTTAAGTAATTTATAAATCAAAGCGCGTGCATTTCGTAATTGAGTTATATCGGAGTGAACGTGCATCGGTGAAAATCGGGTCAAAATTGTGATGCACCATCGTTTTCGTTACATCATTCCATTAATTGCGGCGGTCACTTTTGTTTCTGCTCCTAGCGTCCTCGCTGAATATTCTGAAGGCGAACCCATTAACAAACCCATTATGGAAAAGCGCTTTGCCGCCTGGCGCGTTGCCCTGTGGCGCGATGCAAAAGCACAAGGGGTCTCGCGCAAAACGTTCAATCAAGCATTCAAGGGCGTAACGCTGAATTGGAAATTGCCAGATCTAAAAGGCAAGTCCACCAAGAAACACGAGCAAGCGGAATTTGGCAGCCCGGGACGGTATTTCAATCAGCGCTCGTTAACAGCATTGGCGAAACGCGGTGCGGCCTTCCGGGCGAAATACGGCAAAACCCTTGCCAAGATTGAACAACGATATGGCGTGCCTGCACCGATCATTTTGGCTGTGTGGGGCCGGGAGACCGCTTATGGCGCCGCAAAAATTCCACACTACGCCATTCGCTCGCTTTCAACGCTTGCCTTTGTCGGGCGCAGGCGCGATTTCTTCCGTCCAGAAGTGTTGGCGGCCCTGCAAATTCTTGAAGAAGGCCATATTGACCGTAAAAATATGCGCAGTTCCTGGGCGGGCGCCATGGGCCACACGCAAATGCTACCAAGCCAGTTCCTGGAATATGCAGTTGATTATGATGGCGATGGCAAGAAAGACATTTGGCGCAACGTGCCGGATGCTCTCGCCACAACGGCTAATTTTCTGCGCAAGAAAGGCTGGCAGCCGGGATTGTCCTGGGGATATGAGGTGGTTTTACCAAAAAACGTGAATTGCTCACTTGAAGGACCAGATCAGCGTAAGTCCATTTCGGTTTGGAGTGACAACAATGTGAATCGCGTCGCGGGCCGCAAATTTTCTTCGCGCGCGCTAAAACAAAATGTTTCGTTGCTGGTGCCAGCCGGGCGCTATGGGCCAGCATTTCTGGTGACCAAGAATTTTTATGTCCTCAAGGAATACAATGAATCTGATCTCTACGCCTTGTTTGTGGGTCATGTGGCAGACCGCATGAGCGCCAACAAGCCGTTTGTGACCAAGTGGAAGAACGTGCCGACCTACACACGTGGACACATGAAAAAAGTGCAGCTTAAGATGCAAAAGCTTGGCTACAATATTGGCGATACAGTTGATGGTCTCGTGGGTTTTCGCACCCGCTCTGCAACTGGCAAATATCAGCTCAAATACAAGTTGCTGCAGGATTGTTGGCCAAGCCCAAAATTCTTCAATCACCTGGACAAAACATCGAAGTGACCGGTTGCGCTTAAGCGGCTTTCTCAGCGAGCATCATATAGTTCACGCTGGTGTCGCGGTTCGGGCTCCAAACGTTAGTGAGCGGGTTAAAGGTCACACCAACGGTGTCGCGCACGCCAAATCCATTGGCGCCAAGCTCGCGCTCAATTTCTTCGGGCAACAAAAACTTCTCCCAGTGATGGGTGCCTTTGGGTAACCAGCCCAGCACGTATTCCGCGCCCACAATGGCCAAAGCAAAACTCTTCATTGTGCGGTTTATGGTGGCCACAAACATCAGCCCACCAGGCTTCACCAGCGCGCAGCAGGCTTCCATGAAGCTTGCCACATCGGTCACGTGCTCAATGACTTCCATATTGAGCACGATATCGAATGTTTCACCTGCGGCTGCCAGGTCTTCTGCCGTGGTGGCCAGATAGGTAATGTTCAATCCTTGCTCATCTGCATGCACGCAAGCCGTCTTGATATTGTTTTCGGCTGGATCGATGCCGGTAACCGTGGCACCGAGGCGCGCCAACGGCTCACACAATAGCCCGCCGCCGCAGCCAATATCGAGTACCCGCAAGCCCTCAAACGGTCTGCGCGCACTGTCATCACGGTCAAAATGGCCGATGAGCTGTTCGCGAATATAGCTGAGCCGCACCGGGTTGAACTTGTGCAAGATTCCGAATTTTCCCTTCGGATCCCACCATTCCGCAGCGATCGCTGAGAATTTCTCGACCTCAGCAGGGTCGACGCTGGTATTTTGCTTGGTTTGTGTGCTCATTTTCGTTTCAAATTATTGCATATAAACCGCGTGAAGCGTATGAGTAACCCGCGCGGGGGCCATAAAACCACCCCCGCATGTTTTATTGTGCTCTTACGCCGCATCGGGCGTTGCGGATTGAGCAAACTTGTTGAGAGCGGGCGCGAGGATGACGGCTGATCGTCTGGTAATGAAATTTGGCGGCACTTCGGTTGCGGATATTGAACGCATTCGCAATGTGGCGCGCCATGTGCAACGTGAAGTGGGCGCGGGCAAAAAAGTTGCGGTCGTTGTTTCCGCGATGGCTGGGCAAACTGACAAGCTGGTCGGTTGGACGCGCGAAGCCTCGCCGATGCATGATGCGCGCGAATATGATTGTGTTGTTGCTTCTGGCGAGCAGGTAACGGCTGGGCTCTTGGCCATTGTGTTGCAGGGTATGGGCATTGCGGCGCGGTCGTGGCAGGGTTGGCAAATCCCGATTCGCACCGATGGTGTGCATGGGGCAGCACGTATTCTGGATATCGATGCAGAAGAGATCGCCTCGCGCATGGATGAAGGTCAGGTGGCCATTGTGGCCGGATTTCAAGGTCTGGCACCCGACAACCGCATTTCCACCCTTGGCAGGGGTGGGTCTGATACTTCTGCGGTAGCTCTTGCTGCAGCGCTTTCTGCGCGATGTGATATCTATACCGATGTGGATGGGGTTTATACTTCAGACCCGCGCATTGTTGAGAAGGCGCAAAAGCTCGACCGCATCTCTTATGAAGAAATGTTGGAAATGGCCTCCTTAGGCGCGAAGGTGTTGCAAACCCGCTCCGTTGAGCTTGCCATGAACAAGCGGGTCGCGTTGCAGGTGCGGTCAAGCTTTGATGCCCCTGATGCGGACAATATGAGCAACAACCCCGGCACAGTAGTATGTGATGAGGAAGATATAGTGGAACAGGAAATCGTCAGCGGTATCACCTATGCCCGCAATGAAGCAAAAGTGACCCTCACCAATGTGAAAGACAAACCTGGCGTCGCCGGCAGCATTTTTGGGCCGCTCGCGGATTCAGAAATCAATGTCGACATGATTGTGCAGAATGTTTCCGCCGACGGAAAAACCACGGATATGACCTTCACGGTGCCCGAAAATGACCTTGAGCGTGCTTTAAAGGTTATTAAAGATGCCCGTGACGACATAAAGTATGAAGACTTAAACGGCTCGACAAATGTGGTAAAAGTGTCGGTGATCGGCGTTGGCATGCGCTCACATGCCGGTGTGGCTGCGAAAATGTTCAAGGTGCTTGCTGAAAAAGGCATCAACATTCAGGCCATCACAACATCGGAGATCAAAGTGAGTGTGTTGATCGATGCAGCGTATACCGAGCTTGCGCTGCGTTCGCTGCATTCGGCATATGGACTGGACGCTGAATAGTGATGACAGGCTTAAATGGTCATATCGCTGTCACCATTAGGTGCCATCGCCTAATGCGCGCCAAGCGCATAAAACGATGGCTGGCAATAGATACGCCGGAAACGGGGAGATAAGCATACATGCAACCTGCTCTCGTTGGCCCGCGTATCCTGCTCCGCCGGTTACGCGAAGTCATGGCGGAGCCGGAAACGGCGCAAAAAAGGCTGGACAAGATCGCAACCCTCATTGCGTCCAACATGGTCGCCGAGGTGTGTTCGATCTATGTCATGCGCCCGGGCGGTGTGCTTGAACTCTTCGCAACCGAGGGCTTGAACCCAGGCGCTGTTCACCGCTCAACTCTGGGAGTGGGCGAGGGCCTTGTTGGTGTTATCGCCCATGACGCGTCACCTTTGAATTTATCGGATGCGCAACATCATCCAGCTTTTAAATACCTTCCTGAGACGGGTGAAGAAATTTACCAATCATTTCTGGGCGTGCCAATTCTGCGTGCAGGCCTCGTACTCGGCGTTCTGACGGTCCAAAATAGAACCCAGCGTAACTATTCAGAGGAAGAAGAAGAGGCTTTGCAGACGACCGCCATGGTTCTGGCGGAAGTTATTGCAGCAGGCGAACTGGATGAGGTTTCCCAGGCGCTTGAGGTTGACGTCGCGCACTTGCGCTCTCATTCTTTTACCGGTTCACCGCTTGCTGGCGGGGTGGCGCTTGGTCATGTGGTTTTGCACCAACCGCGCGTGTTGGTGACAAATTTGATCGCCGAAGACCTCACCGCAGAACATGAACGATTGAACAATGCTGTCGATGCATTGCGCCTGTCGGTTGACCATATGCTCGAAGACAGCGACCTCACGCGCCCTGGCGAACATCAGGACGTATTGGAAGCCTACCGTATGTTTGCCCACGATAGAGGCTGGCTAAGGCGTTTAGGTGAGGCGGTCGATTCGGGGCTGACCGCAGAAGCAGCTGTTGAGCGTGTACAATCTGATACACGTGCGAGATTATTGCGTTCCGATGATCCTTACTTGCGCGAACGGCTTCACGATTTCGACGACCTTGCAAACCGTTTGTTGCGCATATTGGCAGGTGTTACGGGAACAGCAGCGGCCGGTGAGTTGCCGAAAGATGCAATTGTGGTGGCCGTCTCAATGGGACCGGCCGAACTACTTGACTATGATCGTGAGCGTATTCGCGGCCTGGTTATAGAAGAAGGTGGTGGCAACTCTCACGTCACCGTGGTTGCCCGCGCGCTCGGTGTTCCCATGGTTGGACAAGTTGAAAACATTGCCGAGCTTGCCGATACCGGCGACCCAATTATTGTTGATGGGCAACGCGGCGAAGTTCACGTGCGGCCATCAACTTCAGTGGAAGAAGCTTACACCGAAAAAGTCCGTCTTTATGCCCGCAAACAAGAACAGTTTCAGTTGTTGCGCGATAAGCCCTCCGTCACCAAGGATGGCAGCGTGATCGACATCAATATTAATGCGGGTCTTTTGGTGGATTTGCCTCATCTTGATGAAACGGGTGCTCACGGCATTGGGCTTTTCCGCACTGAACTGCAGTTTATGATTGCTTCGGCCTTTCCGCGCATGGACGAACAGGTGACGCATTATCGGGCCATTCTGGACGCAGCTGGCGACAGGCCGGTCATCTTTAGAACATTGGATATAGGCGCTGATAAGGTGCTGCCTTATCTCCGACCTGGCGCGCAAGAGGATAATCCGGCACTCGGCTGGCGCGCAATTCGCATGTCGCTTGAACGTCCAGCTTTATTACGACTGCAATTGCGGGCTCTTGCGAAGGCAGCCGGTGATCGTGATTTGCATGTGATGTTCCCGATGGTTGCGGAGGTTGATGAATTCCGCCGTGCGCGCGCGATGCTTGAGCATGAGTTAGATTTTGTCCGTCAACGCGGCCATGCCATACCAAGCAAGCTGCAAGTGGGCGCAATGATCGAGGTGCCTGCATTGCTTTGGCAGATGCCTGCATTGTTGCCGCTCGTGGATTTCATTTCAGTCGGATCAAACGACCTTATGCAGTTCATGTTTGCTTACGATCGCGGTGATCCGCGTCTTGTTGATCGCTACGACACGCTCTCGCCGCCGTTGCTTAAGCTGATGTCAGACATTTTTTCACAAGCTGATGCTTACAAAGTTCCAGTTACAGTGTGTGGAGAAATCGCAGGAGATCCGTTGTCGGCGTTGGCGCTCATTGGTCTTGGGTTGCGTTCATTATCAGTTGTTCCAGCAGCGGTTGGCCCGGTTAAAAACATGGTTCGTTCACTTGATGCCGACAAGGCGCGAGAGTTGTTGCAAAATCTCCTAGACCGGCCGGATCATTCGGTACGTAAAGAGGTTGAAAATTTTGCGATCGCGTATGAAATTTCTATAAATAATTGAATTTTCTACGTTATTTTCGTTCACTTATTACTTACCATTTTAGGCGATTATGTTTGCCAATATATTTTTGTGCAAATGCGTAAGCGATTACTCTTGCGCACTTTAGGGTAAGTAACGAGTGCCGATTATGACCGAGCAGATGAGTAGTTCTTCTCCCGACCTGTTTGCCCAGAGCAATCAGAAAACGCAAAACGCCAACCTTGGCTCCATTCAGGAAGCGGGTTGGTGGCTTCAACGCGAACGTGAGCTGGTGGGAGCACGGATTGATGATGTTGTTGCCGCAACACGTATCGAGCCTGAACATATCTTAGCGTTGGAAGAGGGCAGGTTAGATGACCTTCCTGAACGCAATCAGACTTTAGATATTATTTGGGCATATTCTGACTTTCTGATGCTCGAGCCGGGGCCACTTTGTAATCATTACGCAAAACTCCTACCGCAACAGGCCCCCAGGCGAACATTAGATGTTCAGCAAACCGAGTTTAAGGGCATCGGCATGATGTCGCGTTTCTTGACGCCACGCATTGCTGTTAATCCGATGGTTGCAGGCGCGTTTGCGGGCACACTGCTGATTGCTGCTGTGGCCTGGACACTCATTCCTGGCGGAGATAGCACTGAAGGCGAGCAGCTTGCTGAAGTGACACCACTTGATCAGCCAGAGGTTGATAATATTGTTACGGGTAGTATTCCTGAAAACACCCCCGAGCCTGAGTTGCCAGTTGCTAACAAAGTCTCTGATATGCAGCTTGGCGGTAGTGAAGAACAAGGCTATGAGCAATCGGGCCTAACCGAGCTAATCAAACGCACTGTTAGCGAGAGTACAAAGAAGCAGCAAACCGAGGCGAAATCGCAGCCAGCTGAAGCAGCGCCAAAAAAGAAAGTTGAAGCGCCAAAACCAGCGGGCCCAACCGGCCAGGTTTATGGAACTGCAAACAAGAACTCGCGACTGTTTATCCAGGCTGAAAATCGTGTCTATGTGCGTATAGAAGATGAGGGCGGAACGGTCGTCTTCAATCAAACGCTCAATGCGGGTGATGGCTTCAAAGTACCTGACCGCAAAGGGCTGGTGCTTGTCGCGCGCGATGGTGGTGCGCTGCGCTATGTCGTTGACGGTAAACGTTCAGGAAAGCTTGGTGAAACCGGCGAAATCCTTGTAGGTCGTTCTTTGGATCTGGAAAAGCTCGGATCGAAAGGCTGATTGAGTCCTTCTTCCACTTGCGCTAAAAGCGTTGCCTTCCCGGCAACGCTTTTTTTGGTGAAATCTGTATATGTTGAAGACCGAGAAACTTGATTCTGTGCTTGAGCGCTTTCGTGCAGTCGAGGCTGAACTCGCCTCCGGCCCTGAGGGCGATGCCTTTGTCGCGCTTTCCAAGGAATATGCGGAACTTTCGCCGGTGGCAGGAAAAGTGCAAGCCCTGCGTGATGCGGAAAGCGAGCGTGCTGATTTGCAGGAAATGCTCGATGATCCTGACTCTGACAAAGAAATGGCAGCTCTTGCGCGCGAGGAACTCGATACCCTATCGGCGCGCTTGGAAGATCTGACCTCAGAAGTGCAGATACTGTTACTACCCAAAGATGCAGCTGATGAACGCAACGTTATTCTTGAAGTGCGTGCCGGCACGGGCGGTGATGAGGCTGCCCTTTTTGCAGGTGATCTGTTTCGCATGTATCAGCGGTTTTCAGAGCTTCAGGGGTGGAAATTCGAAGTGGTTGAAGCAACCGATGCTGGTCATGGCGGTTATAAGGAGGCGGTTGCCAATATTTCCGGCAAGGGCCCTTATGCATTGCTAAAGTTTGAATCCGGCGTGCACCGAGTGCAACGGGTTCCAGAAACTGAAAGCCAGGGCCGAATTCACACATCTGCAGCAACGGTTGCGGTATTGCCCGAAGCTGAAGAAGTGGATGTGGAGGTCAAGCAGGAAGATATTCGCATCGATACAATGCGTGCATCGGGTGCTGGCGGTCAACATGTAAACACCACGGATAGTGCGGTGCGTTTAACTCATATTCCATCCGGCATTGTGGTGGTGCGGGCTGAAAAATCTCAGCACCAAAACCGGGCGCAGGCAATGAAGGAATTGCGCGCTAGGTTGTATGAAATGGAACGTCAGAAGCTTGCCGAAGAGCGCTCGGAAGACCGCCGTGGACAAGTTGGCTCAGGTGATCGTTCAGAGCGCATCCGCACTTACAATTTTCCGCAAGGGCGGGTTACCGACCACCGCATCAATCTCACTTTATACAAGCTGCCGCAAATCGTTGCGGGTGACAGCCTGAAAGAAGTTGTCGATGCGTTGATTACAGATCACCAGGCAGCACTGCTGGCCGCCGATGAAGAGACCTGACACAGCGGGCGCATGGCTGCGGGCAGCGCGCGACCGCCTCGAGAAAGCGGGAAGTCAAAGCGCTGCACTGGATGCGCGTATGTTGCTGCTGGATGGTCTAAACATTCCGCATTCAGTGATCATTTCAGATCCTGAACTTTCACTAAATGTCGATGAGTGTGAAGCGCTCGAGGCGATGCTGGTGCGCCGGGAAACCTCAGAACCGGTTTCGCGCATACTTGGGTCGCGTGAGTTTTGGGGACGCCACTTTCACATCACACCAGATGTGCTTGATCCGCGCCCGGATACGGAAACACTCATCGATGCAGTTTTGAAATCCGTGGAGGGCACGGGCATCAAACGCATACTCGATATTGGAACCGGCTCAGGGTGCATCGCGATTACACTTCTTTTGGAGCGTCCCGAATGGCAAGCCTGCGCGAGTGATGTCAGTGACGCTGCACTTGAGATCGCCCGTGGTAATGCCGATGCACTCAATGTGCTTGAGCGCATTGAGTTTGTGCAGACAAACTGGGCTGAAGGTATTGATGGTGGGTTTGATATTATCTGTTCGAACCCGCCCTACATCACTTCCTCCGATATTGGACAGCTTGATCGGGACGTGCGTGACTTTGATCCCATAATGGCTCTTGATGGAGGCACCGACGGGCTTGATGCTTATCGCGCGATATTTGCTCAAATACCGGATCTTCTGACCGCTGAAGGGCAAGTATTTGTTGAGTTAGGGGCAGGGCAGTTCTCGGCGGTCAAAGCACTTTGTGAAACATGCGATCTCGAAGTTTGTCCGCCGCATAACGACCTTTCTGGTCATGAAAGAGTGTTGCACGCACGAAAGCCTTGATATGTGCATTTTGTGCTTGGAATAATGTTCAGAACGGGCTAATTTGCACCTAGTCAATGAGTCAGCTCGGAAATTCAGTGATTTCGAAGTTCCTGGATGCAGACAGATAAACAGATCCTAAGAGGGTCGTTGTTTTAAAGATCAAAACTGAGATGTGATCACAAGAAACCGTAAAAGGTTTCTGCGATACCGTTAAGTTGGGCGGTTACAACGCGAGAAACTAGAATTTCGAAACGATAGTGAGATGCTATGGACGGCTTTGCTGCCATTATGGTGCGCCGCCGTTCGAGATTAGTAAAGCTTTGGAAATTGAACAGGCCGGTTCTTCGGTCAAATTTAGTGTTTGCGCAAAACCTGTTGCGCTAACTCAAGGATGAAGTGGTAACAGCTATATGAAACAGGGTATGAGACAGGGTCAGCACAACAAGAACAGATCGCGGAATCGTGGCGGCGGCGGACGCCGTCAGCAAAACCCCGTGAACCGTGTGTTTGAAAGCAACGGGCCCGACGTTAAAATACGTGGTAATGCTTCCCACATTGCCGATAAATATAACACTCTTGCCCGCGATGCTTTGGTCTCCGGTAACACTGTTACCGCAGAGAACTACTTCCAGCACGCGGAACATTATTCGCGCATTTTGGCAGCTGCTCAGGCCTATAATCAGCAGCAGCAACAGGCTGTTCAATCAGCGGCCGCTGAACGGGCGGAAAAAGCCGGCGCAAAAGATAATGAAGATGAAGCACCTGCTGAAAAACCAGCAACCCAGTCTAAATCTTCTGCATCGATTGATGAATCAGATCCTGCGGTGAGCGAACAGCCCTCGGTTGCGGAAGTTGATGCTAACAGCGAAGCTGAAGTAGATACCGCGCAGAGCAAACCGGCACGGCGCCCGCGTAAGGCAAACGGGGCCTCAAAAGCCCGTAAGGCGAAAGATGCCGAGACAAAAGATGTCGAGACAAAAGAAACCAAGGCGGAAGATACCGCGAGTGCTTCATCTGATGATGCCGAAGATAGCAAATCTGAAGAAGTGACAGCCAGCGCCTAACGCTATTCCTGAACGGAAAGCGTGTCACCTGGCTTGATATCGCAATCTTTGATGACCGAAACGTAGATCCCGCAATCCATGTGGCCAAACGCGTCTGACAACAGGCGCGGCAAGGTCATGTCGCGTTGTGCTGTATGTGGGTTAACATTGGTCGCCGCGCATCGGCGGGTGCGCTCCCTGACTTCTATAACCGGCTCACCTTCGATATAGAGCGTTTTATCCAGCCAGTTGAACTCTTCCCAGGGATCAATGCCGTCGATCAAAATGTTTCCCCTGAACCGTGTGGCATCAACGGGCTTGCCGGCCACCCGCTCAATATCGCGCACTGTCGCCAGATTGATAATGGAGACAAATTTCGCTGGAACATCGGTAAAGTTCCACCCTTCAGCCCGCACCACTTTGGGCGCACCTCTTGAAACATCTGGAAGGTAAGCTGCAAAAAACTGCTCTACAAGTTGGCGGCCGAGTTTTTCATTCAGATTGCCGGTGGCAACCTGTTTGCCCTCGCGCTTGATCGTTAAAACGCCGGTTGTGTCATCGAATTCGGTCTCAAGGGCGGCGAGCCTCTCATCGCGCATGAGCATCAAGAAATTCGTCTTGGGGAAATATTTGGGCGCAAATGTATCGAATTTCTTGGTGCCCGCCTCAATTGCCCAGGCG
>JBPCVX010000084.1:0-4699 GCA_051010095.1 Hyphomicrobiales bacterium | reverse complement strand
TGACGTTATGTGTGACCAGAAACAGAGGTGAATTAAACTTATACTTAGAAAGCCACTCTTTAAGAGCTTCGGTCTGGGGTTGCCGCTGCGCAGAGTTGCGAAAAAATGAATTTAGAGGCTTAAGTGTCGAAACTTCGCCTATATCAAGAAGCTCTGCCGTTTCACGGCACCTGCACCAGGCGGATGAAAAAACTGATGCTGATTTGATGCCGTTCTTGTGGATTCGTGCGCCGATCTTGGATGCTTGCTCGCGCCCTGCACTTGATAGATTTCGTTGCGTGGAACAGTCGTTTACGTCGAAGTTTGCAGGATCTCCGAAACCTGGTGCCGTTGCATGCCGCATGATGGCAAATGCTGTTCCTTCTCGCAGTGCTCTCCATAGGCTCTCATCGTCTGAGGCGTTGGCGTTGCCTGTAAAAACAAATGCGCAAAGTATCGCGAGGTCGATGATTGCTGTAAGTTTGATTATTGGGCAAAATTTCATAGATTAAGACCCTCGCATAATGACGTTCCAAATTCGAACTTGCACCCGCTGTCCGCCTTCCAATGAAACCCCACCCCATCGCCCGATGAGCCTGCAAAATATTGATGTAAATATAGGACTTCCATGATTATAGTACACACCAACACATCATTAATAATAGTGTTGGACTTTTTTCATGATTAAGCTATCGAGTTTATTATTTGCTTTAGCTGTATTTGTTGCGCAAGCAATGTTTCTTCCGGTTTTTGCTGATGATACCGCTGCGTTGGCACAAAAGGCTCAAGATCCGCTGGCTGATATTACAGCACTGATGACCGATAATACGATCGGTTTTAACCAAGGGTCCGGGAAAGACACCGGCTATAACTTTCAACTACAGCCCGTTAAATCGTTTGATACGGACCAAGGGTTTCGGTTGATCGCGCGCGGTATCATCCCGATTGTTGGCGCTCCAGCACAATCT
The DNA here is from genome assembly GCA_051010095.1 of Hyphomicrobiales bacterium. Lineage (GTDB taxonomy): Bacteria > Pseudomonadota > Alphaproteobacteria > Rhizobiales > CAJQND01 > CAJQND01. Next base: position 3,752 of record JBPCVX010000084.1, on the reverse strand, counting down.
GACTTTGGATTCTTGGGGGAACTCGGCGGGCCTAAACAATCCAATACAATTTGGGGCATCAGCGATGTGATGACGCAGTTCTTTGTTGCTCCCAAAGTTGACAGTGCGATCAAATGGGGCCTTGGGCCTCAGGTTTCTCTGCGTACCCGCACGAATTCGGCGCTTGGTGGCCCAGGTTGGGGTGCAGGCGTGTCCGGGGTATTTTTTGGCGGTGCTGGTCCGATAGCTTATGGCGCTGTTGTCGGTCAGCATTGGGGTCAGGATGGCTTCAGTGTAATGACAATTCAGCCAATTGTTTTCTACAACTTCGAAGATATTCCCGGGTTTTATATCGGGTACAACAACGCCATCACAGCAGATTGGAAAGCAAAAGGATCAAATCAGTGGACTGTGCCGCTAGGGTTGACTGCAGGACGAACCTTGCCAATTGGTGGCGGAAGCGCCTTGGATCTGTCGCTTGGAGCCTATGCCGTCGTGGCGCGACCCGATGGTGCTCCGAGCTGGCAGTTAAAATTTGGTGTGTCTTTGATCCAGTAAGCCTTGAATTATCACCTGATAGGCAAGTGACTTTTATTTTTACAGGAAGCGCGCTTGAGATGGGCAAAGAACATCTGGCTTTCTCGCAATTATGGCAAGGAGTTCTGCAAGCGTCATGCGCGGCACTATCTGGAGACTAAAAATTGGGATTGCAGTTATTTGAACTCGAAACGCTTTAATGTTTCATACATAAATGCGAGCAGCCAATGGAAGACAGGATATTTGAATGTTTGGTCCTGGGAAAGTTAAATCCTTATTGAGTTTGATGTGCTGTTTTATTGCGAGTGCAAGCGGTTTAGGGCAAGCCAACGCTCAATCTACTCCGGCGCAAATCGCCAATAGCGGGCCAACGACCCAGCAACTTTTTGACGAAGCCTTGGACAAGGCTAGTGAGTTTGATGCCACTGGCTGGCCACCGCAGGGTCGCACGACTTTGTCGCAAAGCTTTACCGACGCCTACGTAGAATTTAATCGGCAATTATGGGTAGACCACAGCATGTTCTACCTTTTCGCCCCAACCTTTATGGTTCAGCAAAGCACGCAAGGAGGTCCCAAGGACTTTACCGCTAACGCCCAATATCAGGGTCTGTTTGGATGGCGGATGTTTCACAACACACCTGTTGGTACGGGTTATTTCATATTCAATAATCTCCAGGTAAAACAGCTCACCAAGACAACCGGAGTTGATGTTTCTCAGCAACTGGGGATCAATTATTTTATCTCAGATTCAGTTGCCGATGTAAACGTTATCAAATCTTTGCTGTGGCGGCATGATTTGCCCGGAGATGCCTTAACACTATTTGTCGGACATGGTGAGATCGGGTCCCTTGACGGCGGGTGCCGTTACGCTTGCGACGATACGACAAGTTTTATTTCATCGCCTCTGTCAAACAATCCAGCACGCACTCTTCCCGGGCAAGGTGCAATGGTTTCTGCTGACATTCGAATTGCAGACAACGTTGTTCTTGAGGGTACTGTGGCTGATGCGCTTGGCGATGGAAAGCTAGATTTTGGCCGAATTTTTAAGAATGGCGATCTAGCTTATGGAGGTGCCATAAAGTTCGAAAATCCGTTCGAGGCTGCTGGCGACGGTGTCTATAAACTCACCTATTATCGTGTAGATGCCACCCGCCAAGGCACGAACCGGGCGCAAAGGGCTAGCGAAGGTTTGTCAGTGCAGCTCGATCAGGATTTCGGGCCTCTCGGTGTGTTTATTAAATATCACAAAGCCTTCAAGCGCCAAGGAATGATCAAACAAACCGGTGCAGCCGGATTAATGTTTAAAGAACCATTTGGTTATTCTGAAGATATGGCCGGCCTTGGGGTTGGGTGGGCAGACCCAAAGGCAAAAAACAGCCGAAATGAGTATGTGGCCGAGGCATTTTATAGAATGCAACTGACACCGTTCATTCAGGCAACGCCTGATGCAATGCTCATTATCAATCCGTCTGACCGCACAAAAAAGGACCTGGAAGCCGTGTTCACCTTCCGCGTGAGGGGAATGTTTTAGCGTCATGGCTGGCTAGTTGACACTGCACCTCATAGACACGTTTGGTTGGTTACATTCCATAATCTGAAATTCACGGCTTTTATTCTTAGTTTATGACGTTCTTTATTTTAGTAATAGTTGAATAATTGAACAACTTTAAGTAAGCACGAACAACAGTATATGTTCTGTATTAAACACTCTGGGAGCGCCTTTATGGTTTTCAAAACGCTTATTATCTCTGCGATTATGTCGATTCTCGCCGTCCAAATCGCTTCCGCGCAGTACTTTGGTCACGAGTATGAAGGTAAACCGGCTCCGATCAGAGAGGGCGAGAAGGCGGTTATTCCGCTTGATACCAAGGACCCCAGCTACAATGCATGGCGGACATTGCGGGACTTCTCCAAGGATCCCAAACGCGAACCGGGCATTATCAATATTCAGAAGTATCCGTTTGGCATGAGTTATAATGCCATGCCGACGTTCTTTAACTTACCGGTGGCGCTGACACCGGAAGATCTCAAGGCCAGCAAGGTTGAAGTCGCCATCATCGGCGCAGTTACCGATATGGGCACCGGTATGCGCGGTGCAGCGCACGGCCCGAACGCTGTGCGGAACTCGCAAGTTTATGGTGGTTATGGAGCGCGTCAACCGCATATGCATGTGATGGTGGACCCACTGCAAGATCTCGTCGTTGCAGACTTTGGCAATGCGCCAATTGACATCATGAGCACTGAACGCAGCATGGGCGCCATTCGCTCATTCGTCAGAAGTGCTGCAGAAGTTGAAATTGAACCTGGGAAAAATGTTATCCCCATTATAGTCGGCGGCGACCATTCCTTGATGTATGCCGATGTCGCCGCACTTGTTGATATTTACGGCAAAGGCAATGTTGGGGTAGTTCATTTCGATGCCCACTATGACGCTGGAAAATACCAGCAAGGTCATTTGATCAGCCACGGAATGCCTGTCTATCGGTTGATTGAAGAAGGTTTGGTCCCAGGTAAAAACTTCATCCAGGTGGCGTTGCGTGGATATTACCCGGACGAAGAAGCATTTAAGTGGATGCGTGAACAAGGCTTCCGCTACCACACCATGGCGGAAATCGAAGATCGTGGCTTTAAGGCTGTTATGGAAGATGTCATCAAGGAAGCCAACGACGGTCCGAAGTATATCTTCGTTTCTTTTGACATCGACACGCTTGATCCGGCGTTTGTCCCTGGCACTGGCACACCAGAACCGGGTGGATTGACCCCGCGCGAAGCGTTCCCAATTCTGAGGCGATTATGCGCAGAATCTAATGTTGTTGGATTTGAGTTGGTTGAACTCAGCCCGATGCTTGACCCGACTTATGTTTCAGCGATGAACGCAAACCGATTGATCAAGGAGTGCATGACCGGGCTTGCCATGCGCAAGAAAGGCCTGACATCACCCCATTATTTAAGCCCGCTAACAAAATCTCACGGGAACTAGAGCCTAAGATGCATCGGCATATTCACTGGTGCTGTCAGACTAATTCGAACCAGTCCCAGTTTGCCGCTGAAGGCGTGAACTTATGCGGAACAAAGTTGACGCCACTCGGCGAGAGCAGCGGTGCGGGTGAGTTTTCAGTTTTCCCTAGAGCCCAAGGTGGCTGCTCTGGTTAAAAAACTAATTGCGCACCCTTTGCGTTTATTCGGCACCTGATATCTGGTGTGGGTACCGCGATGGGCCTTGTCACATTAACAGG
>JBPCVX010000083.1:0-11947 GCA_051010095.1 Hyphomicrobiales bacterium | reverse complement strand
TGCCCAATGGGCGCGCTTGTTGCAGAAACATGCGCGCAATCCGCCGGTGGATTTTATGACTGAACAAGACCCGGCAGGCGAATGGGCGCTGCGCGAGGCGATCGCCGATCACTTACGGGTGTGGAGGGGGTTGTCATGCGGTGCTGAACAGATCTTCGTTACTTCAGGTGGCGTTGATGCCGCTGATCTTGTGTTGCGCTGTGTGGCGGTGCCAGGTGGCAAGGCGTTTCTGGAAGATCCAGGCTACGGTGGCACAAGGCGCGTGGTGCAGGAGTTCGGACTTAACGTCGACTTTCGCCCTGTCGATGAAGAAGGCATGATGTTGCCGGTTGAGGCAAGCACGGGGCTTGAGGGCGCGGTTGCGCTGGTCACGCCTTCGCGACAATTTCCTTTAGGTCTCACCAAATCCTTATCGCGCAGGCTGGCACTCATCGATTGGGCAACGCGCCACAAAGCATGGATCATGGAAGATGATTATGACAGCGAGTTCCGTTATGCGGGCCGCCCGTTGGCCGCGATGATGAGCCTGGATGAAACCGGCCGCGTCATTTATGTGGGCAGCTTCTCAAACACCATGTTTAAAGGCTTGCGGCTGGGCTTTGCGGTAGTGCCACCGAGGCTTGTGGAGCGCATGCAAGAAGTGTTGTCAGAGCGTGGCACAAACGCTTCTACCATTGCCCAACTCGCACTGGCTGAGTTTATGTCATCAGGCCAATTCGCCACCCATGCCAGGCGCTTGCGCAGGCTTTATGGCCGCCGCCGCGCCGTATTGCGCGAAGAACTGATTGCGCGATGTGGTGATTTTCTGGAAGTTGAGAACACCCCGTCGGGAATGAACTTACTGGTAAACCTGAAAGACGATGTGTTCTCCGACCAGAGTGACGTTGATCTGAGTGCGCGACTGAAAGAAGCGGGAATATCGGTAAGCCCATTGTCAAAGCACTATGTTAAGTTTGAACCCCGCCAAGGGTTTGTTCTGGGGTATGCGGGATTTGAAGAAGAAGCCATCCGCGCGGGCGTGAAAAAGCTCAGCGCTGTGCTGCGCGAAGTGGACTAAGTAACCTTCCGTTAACCATAGACTGGTCATGTGGGGTAAGAAAGCCGGGACACGGGCGAGTTTTCGCGCTTTTATGCGGAAAATCGCGCGAATCGCCCCAGTTTCGACACAGACCCCATTTACCCGCTCTCTGGAAGCGTCGAGAGCCACACATCAGCAGGTCTTTTTTACGACTATGGAACTTCTTTTACTTGCCCAAGCTGTACCCGTTGAGGTCGCGCAATCCGGTGAGAGCGTGCCGGTAACGGACTTCTCGCTATGGTCGCTGTTCATCCAGGCCCATATGGTGGTGAAGATCGTTATGGTCGGCCTTATATTGTCGTCAGTGTGGAGCTGGGCGATCATTATCGAAAAGCTGATACTGATCAGCCGCACCAAACGCCACACAGCACAGTTTGATGCCGACTTCTGGTCAGGACAATCGCTTGATGATCTTTACCACGATGCTGCGCAATCCAAACCAAGATCGAATTCTTCCATCTTCCTGGCCGCCATGCGTGAATGGCGCCGGTCGCAAAACTCGATGGTGCGCGCTGGTTTTGCCGGCCTTCAACAGCGGCTTGAAAAAGTGATGGATGTTGAGATGCAGCGCGAAATGTCGAGGCTTGAATCGCGGCTTTTGTTTCTGGCAACCGTGGGGTCCACCGCCCCGTTTATCGGCCTGTTCGGTACGGTGTGGGGTATCATGAATTCGTTCCGCGCCATTGCTGTATCCAAGAACACCAACCTGGCGGTTGTGGCCCCTGGTATTGCTGAGGCGCTGTTTGCCACCGCGTTAGGATTGCTGGCGGCCATTCCGGCAGTGATTTTTTACAACAAGATTTCCAGCGAGATCAACAAGCTGGGCGCGCGCATGGAGAATTTCTCCGATGAGTTCTCTGCCATCATTTCCCGCCAGCTTGATGAGAGAGCGTAGGGTATGGGTGCGTCGGTTCACAGCTCAACTGGCTCAGCCTCGCGCCGTGGTGGTCGCAGACGGCGCCATTCAGCGCCGATGAGCGAAATCAACGTAACACCGTTTGTCGATGTGATGCTGGTGTTGTTGATCGTGTTTATGGTGGCGGCCCCGCTGCTGACCGTGGGTGTGCCCATTGAACTGCCAGACACAAAAGCCAAGCCCCTGCAGGGTGATGAGGAACCGCTTACCATCACTGTGAACGGTAAGGGGCAGATCTATCTGCAGGAAACCGAAGTGGAGCTTGACACACTGGTGCCGAAATTGCTGGCCATAAGTGGCAATGGATATGATGAGCGCGTATACGTGCGTGGCGATAAGGTGGTAGATTACGGCAAGGTGATGAAGGTGATGGGCACCATCTCAGCAGCCGGATTTAAGCGCATTGGGCTGGTAACCGCGCCGGAGGATCAGTGAGCAATTGGCACCTATGCGTTGGGGACTAGGCATTTCTTTATTTTTGCACACCAGCATTTTGCTGGGCGCTGTTATTGTGCTGCCTTCACCTGACGAATATGAGACCGATGATTATGAGGCGGTGCCAGTTGAGATCGTCGACATCGACGAGATATCCAAGCGCACGGCACTTTCCAAAGACAGTCCTGAAGACGTTAAAGACCCGGGCAACAAGCCGGTCGAAGATCCAGTAACCAAGGCGCCGCAAAACCAAGAAATTGCACCTAACAAAGTTGTCTCGATCCCTGAACCTGCTGCCGAACCAGAACCACCCACTCCAAAGCAGGAAGAGCCAAAGCCTCAGGAAGAAACGCCTAAAGAGCCTGAAAAAGTTGAGCCCAAGCCAGCGGATGAAGAAATAAAGCAGGCTGCAAAGCCAGTGCCCCCAAAGCCAAGAACAAAGCCCAAGCCGCCCAAGAAGGTTGCCCAGAAAAAACACAAGTTTGATGCCGACGATATCGCTGCGCTGCTGAACAAATCCCAAAGCACCGGCGCGCCACAAAAGGATGTCGAGAAAATCGGTACGCCAAAAAAGGCGGATGTAAACGCACAGGGTGAAGACGATGTGTTGAGCGCCAATGAGATCGATTGGTTGCGTCAGCGGATTTCAAGTTGCTGGAATGTTCCTATTGGGGTCGTGGATGCTGAACGTTTGCGGGTTACGCTAGACTTCCAGCTTGATATAAACGGCAACGTGGTGGGCGCACCTCAAGTGGTTGCTGCAGCTAATCACCCTCTGGCAAACATCGCCGTTGAAAGTGGTACCCGTGCTGTAATGACATGCCAGCCCTATGACAGGTTGGACAAGTCGAAACATGAAAGCTGGGAACGGATTCGTATGCATTTTGATCTTAAGGATATGATCAACAGTTGATTATTTTGTGGAGCAGATGATGACAAGACCAGCTCCGCGCGGCTTAGCGCGCGTAACCGGCATGTTTTTTGTGTTTCTTGCCTTGGCACTCGTGGCGCTGCTGCGACCTGCTTACGCATTGCTTGAGATTGATATTAATCAGGGCCGGGCAGAGCCACTGCCGATTGCCATTCCAAATTTTGTGGGCGATCCGCAATATGGCCCGCAAGTGGTTGAGGTGATCGCCAACAATTTGAACCGATCTGGCCTTTTTCGCACATTGCCGCAAGATTCGTTTGTTGAACAAATTTCCGATTTTAGCCAGCCACCTCGTTTTGGAGATTGGCGCGTTATCCAAGCCCAAGCTCTCGTAACAGGCCGTGTAACCGTGCAAGGTGATGGTCGGTTGAAAGCAGAGTTTCGTTTGTGGGACATCTTTGCCCAGCAACAAATGGTGGGTCTGAGCTATGTGACGTCGGCGGCAAATTGGCGCCGCATCGGGCACTTGATTGCAGACGCCATTTATCAACGTCTCACGGGTGAGCAGGGATATTTCGATACGCGCATTGTTTTCATCGATGAAACGGGACCCAAATCGAAACGCGTGAAACGCCTTGCGATTATGGACCAAGATGGTTTCAACAAACGCAATCTCACAAGTGGCCGTGCGTTGGTGTTAACCCCACGCTTTAGTCCAACAGCGCAAGAGATTACTTACATGTCTTACGCAACCGGCCAGCCGCGGGTTTATTTGTACAATATTGAAACCGGTCAGCGTGAAACCGTTGGCGATTTCCCAGGGATGACGTTCTCTCCGCGCTTCTCACCTGATGGCAAACAAGTCATCATGAGCCTGCAACGTGGCGGCAATTCAGATATCTACACCATGGACTTGCGTTCACGTGCGACCCGGCAGATCACCAACACCGAAGCGATTGATACAGCGCCTTCTTTCTCGCCGGATGGTGCTCAAATTGTATTTGAAAGTGATCGAGAAGGTTCGCAGCAAATCTATGTGATGAACGCAGATGGCTCCAACCAGCGCCGGATTTCGTTTGGTCAAGGACGCTACTCAACACCAGTATGGTCGCCGCGCGGTGATTTGATCGCCTTTACGCGTCTGAGCCAAGGACAGTTTCAAATTGGTGTGATGCGCCCAGATGGTTCTGGTGAGAGAATATTAACCACAGGCTATCACAATGAGGGTCCGACATGGGCGCCTAATGGGAGGGTATTAATGTTCTTCCGTGAAACCCGTGGCGAAAATGGTGGCGCGCAGCTCTATTCGGTGGATTTAACCGGTCGCAATGAGCAGCGCATTCAAACAGGAGCGTTTGCCTCAGATCCGGCCTGGTCGCCGCTGATATCAGGTAAACGCTAATACGGGGTGCAGTTAAACGGAGTGGTATTGGCGTTTCGGCTCATTTTTGCCGCAAAGCTCTGTCATTGCGCGCAAACTCGAATGTAAGAATTCGGTCGATACACACGCACAATCCACGCGGGGCTTTGGCAGCGTCTGGTTTTTGACTGATTTAGGAGTGGGATCATTATGATGCGGTTTATTGCAGGGCTCAGGATTGCTCTGGTCGCGATGGCGCTTGTCGCAGTTGCAGCATGTTCATCTAAAGACAAGCCCGATGTGGCGAATCAGGGAGCTGTTCCAGGCTCTGAACGCGATTTTATCGTGAATGTGGGCGACAGAGTTCAGTTTCTTGTCGACCAAACGACATTAACACCTGATGCTCAGAACATTTTGCGCCGCCAGGCCCAATGGCTGCAGCAGTATGGCCAGGTGACGGTGCAGATTGAAGGCCATGCTGATGAGCGCGGCACACGCGAATATAATATTGCGTTGTCTGCCCGCCGCGCTGAGCGGGTTAAGAACTTTATGATTTCGCAAGGTATTTCGGCTTCACGCGTCTCGACAATCGCGTTCGGTAAGGAACGCCCGGTTTCATTGTGTGATGCTGAAAGCTGTTGGTCTAAGAACCGCCGCGCGGTGACAGTTATCACTGGTGGTGCGGTATCCGGCTAAGCTGAAAATATACGCAAACAATTTGAAACCCGGTGCATGTGTGCCGGGTTTTTTCTTATCGCCTAATTGTTGCCTGCATAATCAGTCAAAAAGCGCTATAGAGATCGCATAGGGCTGAACTTCCGATCAGGGTTGGAGAGCGAAACGGTGAAGTATTTTACATCAGGTCTTTGGTGTTTGGGTGTGGCGGTAATTTTGCTGTCCAGCATGCCGCAACAGGCAAGCGCACAAAACCAAAGCCAATGGGATTCATTATTTGATAGAATCATCCGCTTGGAAGCAGACGTGCGCAACATGCGCGGTAATGCGGGTGCACAAGGCGGTGGAGGTGGCGTGTCACCTCAGGTTGACCAGCGGCTTTATTCGCTGGAAAGCCAGATGCAACAATTGCTGGGCGAAATGCGCACGCTTAACGAGCGGCTGCGCGCGCTGGAAGCCAAGCGTTCAGGAGCTGCTCCATCAAACAATTCAAACCAGGTTGCACAATCGGGCGCGGTTGAAAGTGAACCGTTGCCGATTGTTGACCAAGACCTTAATTCCTATGCGCAAGGGGGCAGCAATACACAGTTTGTCTTCCAGCCGGGTGCCGGCAATGCGGGCGGGGCTGGAACACAGGCCACACAGGCTTATGTGCCGCAGACACCAACACAGCAGGGCGCGGTTCCCGCTTATAATGAAAGCGTCGAGGTGGCGACACTGGATGGGGAATCTGTCACGGGCATTGCCTCTGCAAGCGGCCCACAACAGCTTTATGAGCAGTCTTATGCATCCATACGCAGCAAACAATATTCCGCTGCCGAGAACGGTTTTAAGACGTTCCTCAACCAATATGGTTCGCACAAGCTTGCGGGTAACGCCCAATATTGGCTGGGTCAAAGCTATTATGCGCGCGGGCAATATCAACAGGCAGCGCGCGAGTTCCTTACTGGATATCAATCCTACAAGAAGAGTAAAAAGGCACCTGCCAGCTTGTTGAAACTGGGCATGAGCCTAGGCAAGATGGGCCAGAAGAAACAGGCATGCGCGACCCTTGCACAAGTGCGAAAGCAATATCCCAAGGCCAAAAATGAACAAAAACAGGCCAGCAAAGCATACCGTCGCACCGGCTGCTGATCAGCCGTTGAACGATGACGAGGTTCGCCAGCTTCTGGCGTCTCTTGACGACAGATTACCGCTTGCCATTGCCGTTTCTGGTGGGCCTGACTCCCTGGCGCTGATGCACTTTGCGGCCAGAGAGCTTCCAAAAACCCAACTTCATATTCTCACTGTTGATCATGGGCTGCGTGCAGCTTCGGCGCAGGAGGCGAAGTTTGTCTGTGAGCAGGCGCAGGCACTGGGGCTTGCGCACACGGTTTTGCGTTGGCACGGCGAAAAGCCTGAAAGCGGCGTTCAAGAGGCAGCCCGCGTAGCGCGCTATGAGCTTATGGCTCAATGGTGCAGGGCCAATAATTATGACCATCTGGCGACAGCACACAATCTTGATGATCAGGCGGAAACGGTTCTCATGCGGCTCGCACGCGGCTCGGGTGTTGATGGGCTGGCGGCCATGGCAAAAGAGAGCCAGCGCCTTGGCATTAGTCTGCTGCGTCCGTTGCTCGATGTGCCCCATAAGCGTTTGGTGGCGGGCTTGGAAGCACTCGGTATGTCTTATGTTGAAGACCCGAGTAACCGCGATGAGCGCTATGAGCGTGTGCGTTTGCGCAGGGCGCGCGCAGCCCGTGATACGTTGGGGCTCGATGATACAGCACTCGCGCAAACTGCACGTCGTTTAGGCAGGGCCGCCAGTGCGCTGGATGCCTATGCCAACGTACATATTGAGGAATGCGTGAGGTGGTCTGACTATGGTTATGCGGCGTTTGAGCGTGACCTCTTTTTAGCTGCGCCCGAAGAGACGGTGCTGCGCGCAGCGGCGAAGGTTTTGGCAATTGTTGGCGGTGGACGGTGGCCTGCGCAAGATCACCAACTTGATGGGCTTTTGGAATGTTTGCGCGATGACAATCCCAAGGGGGCAACACTTGCAGGGTGTCGCATTGTGCTGCGAAAGGGCGATGTGTTGATTGCGCGCGAGCTGAGCCGTATTTCCCTGGAGCAGTTCGATTTTTCAAAAGGCGATCAGTTTTTGTGGGATGGACGTTTTGAGGTGCGCTGCAATCAATCTGATGTGGGCCGGGTGTCGATTAGCCCGCTTGGGGAAGAAGGTTGGGCGGGGTTGAAAGACCAGAAACCTGATCTGCCAGCAGTGATTGGCCAGACTTTGCCGGCAATTTTCTTGGAAAACACCTCTGAATTCCGGTTTCATCCGCTTTTTTTCCGATCAAACACAGGAGAAAAAAGCGATCTTTCCGCGCACTTCATTAATCCTTTTCGCTGAAATCGCGTAAAAATAAGTGATAACCGCTGTAATTTGCTGAAAAAGGCGCTTATTTTCTCAAGGTTCCGCCTTGGAACCGGCAGCATGGTTGCCTATCTTATAACATATCGGCGCCATACGCTTGCCATTTGGGAAAAGTGCGCTTATCACTCCCGGCGCAAGTCGGGAAAGTTAGAACCAGGAAGGCTTCTTTAGTGAATAATTTCCGAAATCTGGCCGTTTGGGTCATCATCGCATTGCTTTTGTTTGCTCTGTTCAATTTGTTTCAAGGGCCTGCGCAACGCGGATCATCGAATGAAGTTCCTTATTCGCAATTCCTGCAGGATGTTGAATCCGGCAAGGTAAAGGAAGTTACGATTGCTGGTAACGAGATTACCGGTGTCTTCACCGATGACAGAGGTTTCCAAACCTACAAGCCGAATGATACCAATCTGGTGCCCGAGCTGACAAAGAATAATGTCACGATTAACGCCAAGCCCGTGCAGGACGAAATGCCGTTCTTGCTGCAAATGCTTCTGTCATGGTTCCCGTTCTTGTTGATGATCGGTGTGTGGATATTCTTCATGCGCCAGATGCAGGGCGGTGGCGGCAAGGCAATGGGTTTCGGAAAATCGAAAGCCAAATTGCTGACTGAACGCCATGGCCGCGTGACCTTTGAAGATGTGGCAGGGGTCGATGAGGCCAAAGAAGACCTGGAAGAGATCGTTGACTTCCTGAAAGATCCAAACAAGTTCCAGCGCCTGGGTGGTAAAATTCCACGCGGGGCATTGCTTGTTGGTCCTCCAGGAACGGGTAAGACGCTTCTTGCACGCGCCATCGCAGGCGAAGCCAATGTGCCGTTCTTCACAATTTCAGGTTCTGACTTCGTTGAAATGTTCGTGGGCGTTGGCGCGAGCCGCGTGCGCGACATGTTTGAACAGGCCAAGAAGAATGCGCCTTGCATTATCTTCATCGACGAAATCGACGCTGTGGGCCGCCATCGTGGCGCAGGCTTGGGCGGCGGCAATGATGAGCGCGAGCAAACTTTGAACCAGCTGCTGGTTGAGATGGATGGCTTTGAGGAAAATGAAGGCGTTATCCTGATCGCTGCAACCAACCGACCTGATGTTCTTGACCCTGCATTATTGCGTCCTGGCCGTTTTGACCGCCAGATTGTTGTGCCGCGCCCGGACATTATTGGCCGCGAAAAGATTCTCAAAGTGCATATGCGCAATGTGCCGCTCGCGCCTGACGTAGACCCCAAGGTAATTGCCCGTGGCACGCCCGGGTTCTCAGGTGCTGATCTGGCCAACCTGGTTAATGAGGCGGCCCTGCTGGCAGCCCGTCGGTCGAAGCGCCTGGTGACCCAGCAAGAATTTGAAGACGCCAAAGATAAGGTGATGATGGGTGCTGAGCGCCGGTCAATGGTGATGACCGAGGAAGAGAAAAAGCTCACCGCTTATCATGAAGCAGGCCATGCGCTTACTGCGCTGAAGCTTCCAGCATCAGACCCCATTCACAAGGCAACGATTATTCCGCGTGGACGTGCGCTTGGTATGGTCATGCGGTTGCCTGAACGTGATGTTGTTTCGGTGACGCGCGAAAAGTTCAAGGCTGATCTTGTGGTGGCCATGGGCGGACGTGTTGCTGAAGAGATGATCTTTGGTCATGACAAAGTAACCTCTGGTGCGTCATCCGACATTCAGATGGCGACCAACATGGCGCGCGCAATGGTAACCCAATATGGCATGTCCGATAAACTTGGACCGCTCGCTTATGGGGAGAACGAAGAAGAAGTCTTCCTCGGCCATTCGGTCACGCGTTCCAAGAACCTTTCTGATGAAACCCAGAAGATTGTCGATTCCGAAATCTACAAATTGGTGGATGAGGGCTATAAGGGTGCCACTAAAATTCTCAAGAAATATGCTGATGAGCTGAAGGTCATCGCTGAAGGCTTGCTTGAATATGAAACCCTGTCTGGCCAGGAAATTATCGACCTTATCGCGGGCAAAAAGCCAAGCCGTGAGGATGATGATGATGCGCCGGTTACGGGTGGCGGGTCGGCAGTTCCTGTCACGGGTGCCAAGAAAGACGACGGCACGCCCGATGCGGGCGGTATGGAACCGCAGCCGAGTTAATCTGGTTTTCAGTAACACTGATTAAAGCCCGGGTTCGCTCGGGCTTTTTTTATGGTTGCCGAGTGTATGAGCTGATGGCCATAGTGCGCATATGAGTGAATTACCCATTATTCCCAACCGCACGGCACGTCGGCACCTGTTGCATCTGCAAGGCCTTACCATTCCGCCCCACACAAGGTTGGGCAAGGATGATCTTTACACCCTAATTGAGCGCATGGGGTTTGTGCAGCTCGACAGTATCAATACAGTCGAGCGCGCGCATCATATGATCTTGTTTTCGCGTAACCAGACCTATCGCCAGAAGCAACTCAAACAATTGCACGAAAAAGAAGGTCTGCTGTTTGAAAACTGGACCCATGATGCCTCTATCATCCCGTCATGCTTTTACCCTTATTGGCGCCACAAGTTTACGCGCGAGGCAGAGAGCATCCGTGAGCGCTGGACAAAGTGGCGCCGCGAAGGTTTCCAGGATGTGCTGGAAGAGACCCTTGAGCAAGTGCGCACGCGCGGCGCGGTTCGCTCGCGCGATATGACCGCCACGCCTGCTGGAGAAGAGACAAAAAAGGGCGATGGCTGGTGGGATTGGCACCCCTCCAAGACCGCGCTGGAATATTTGTGGCGCACCGGGCATTTGTGCGTTGCCAGACGTGAGGGATTTCAAAAAGTCTATGACGTGCCCGAGCGAGTGGTAGAGGCATGCCACCTTGAGGCAGGCTGTGCGCATGATGAATTCGTCGACTGGGCCTGTTCGTCCGCCCTTGACCGGCTTGGATTTGCCACCCACGGCGAAATCGCCGGCTTCTGGGATCTGGTGCGTCCGGCTGAGGCAAAAGCGTGGTGTGAGGCCAGATTGGGCGGGCCCCTGGTTCAAGTGCTTTTGGAAACCGCAGATGGTTCGACTCCGCGCTCGCAATATGCCTGGGCCAACTATGCTGAGCACTTGCATGTGCTTCCTGAGGTGCCGACCCGCTTGCGGGTGCTCAGCCCGTTTGACCCGGTGATCCGCGACCGCAAGCGCCTTATGAGGCTTTTCAACTATCATTACCGCATTGAAGTTTTCGTGCCCGAGGCGAAGCGCGAATACGGCTACTATGTTTTCCCCATGCTGGAAGGCGACAATTTCGTTGGGCGCATCGATATGAAGCACGACCGCGCCACCGGTATTTTAGGCGTGCGCGGGGTATGGATGGAGCCGAAATGGAAGATGAATTCAGGCCGCCAGAAACGCCTTGAGTCAGAGCTTGAACGCGTGCGCCGGTTCACCGGTGCGGAAAAAACCGTATTCGTGGGTGATTGGTTGAAGAGCTAATTTGCGGCCTTGCGCACGCGTGCTGCTGTATAGTTCATCAGCTTTTTGTATTGCTTCATTTGCTTATCATCGAGCACTTTCTTCATCGCCTTGCGCTCGCGCTTCTCAATTGCGCGCAGATCTGATGATGCGGCGAAAAGTTTGTCAAAATCGGGTTTTGCGTTTGGGTCGATTTTATGTTTGCGGAATACCTGAGCCATCTCTGCGTCGCTCTTGCTGACAATTTTTTTGACCTTGGAACGCTGGTCACCAGACAGCTTGATGTGCCGCAACACTTGCGCATCATAGATAGTGCTGCCCGCGTAAGCGGGAATTGACGTGACTGTGGTTAAGACGACGCATGCTGAAAATACAAAACTCAACACTGCAATTTTCAGTTTAAAAACAAACATATAAAATTCCTTATAAACGCCAGCGCGTTAATCGGCGGACAATGAGGCGAAAATATTGCCGGTGTCAAATACGATTGTGGATTGTGCACCAGTCCAGTAAAGATTTCACAAACAAGCAAATAAGTTTAAGAAAAAGCATGAAAATTTTGGATTTTTACATCAAACCATGCGGACTGTTGCGCGGGCGTGCCGCACAGGAAATGTGCGAGAGCGGTAGAGCCGCAGCGCTCGGCGGCGGTGACGCCGCGTTCACTCATGTGCAAATCCTGTCCAGGGATAAGGCAAAGCCAGAATGGTTATCTTGCGAAGAGGTGCAAGCATCACGTGATACGGCGCTGCGTGAAAGAATGGCCAGCCTTGAAATGCCACGCCCGCCGATCGGATCCTTTGATTGGGATGTTC
>JBPCVX010000082.1:0-8469 GCA_051010095.1 Hyphomicrobiales bacterium | reverse complement strand
AGAACAGTGAAATAGCTCGCCAGATTCTCGCTCATAAAATTCCTATTGCGTTCTGTGAAAGCATTTCGGCATTCGAGCTAAGGAGAAATGAGATGTCCCCAATTGTTAAGGCGTTCTTCGATGAGGCAACCAATACAATTTCTTACGTCGTGAGCGACCCCGATGGAAAAAGTTGCGCGGTAATAGATTCGGTACTCGACTTCGATTCTAAATCTGGCCGCACAAGCACGGACTCCGCAGACATGATCATCTCCTACATCCAGGAACAAAGCTTCAAAGTTGAATGGTTGCTTGAGACCCATGCACATGCTGATCATCTGAGCGCAGCACCGTACATACAGAAACAACTCGGAGGCATGACAGCCATTGGTTCACATATCACAGAGGTTCAGGACGTCTTTGCAAAGATCTTCAATGTAGAAAAAGGCTTCAGAACCGATGGTAGACAGTTTGAGTACCTTTTTGCAGATGGTGAAGAATTCAACATCGGTGGTTTATCGGTTAAAGCCATACACACACCTGGTTACACGCCAGCCTGCATGACCTATGTGATTGGCGATACAGCATTTGTGGGGGATACTTTGTTCATGCCGGATTTTGGCACCGCGCGTGCAGATTTTCCCGGTGGCGATGCACGAGTGATGTTCCAATCAATCCATAAAATCCTGTCATTGCCGGATGATACTCAGTTATTCATGTGCCACGACTATAAGGCACCGGGGCGTGACCACTACAAGTGGGAAACAACAGTTGCCGAAGAAAAGGCAAACAATATACACATCGGTGGCGGTGCGAGCGAAGACCAATTTGCAGAGATGCGGGAAGCCAGAGATGCAATTCTGGATATGCCAACGCTGATTCTCCCTGCGGTCCAAGTAAACATCCGGGCGGGCAAGATGCCGCCAGCAGAGGATAATGGAGTTTCTTACTTGAAAATTCCAATCAACCAACTTTGATGCGTCAAGAAACAAAAGCTAAGCTTAAATGCGTAAAACCATTTTGAACCCAAAGTGCGAATGCTAAATCTCGTTTGGTGTCAGGTGCTTAGGGCGAAGGAATTCTGAAAGCCTTTCGTCATGTTGTGATCCCGCAGCCTCGACCCGTGCCAGATACCGCGTGCCAAATAGGCGCAAAGCTGGGCATACTGTCAATTTTGATAAATTGTGGAGTTTGCTAGAGTTGCCAGTCTATATCAGAATCAATCGATCGACATGAAACGAAGCAAAGCTTCCGCTCCGAGAAATGAGGCGACTTAATTAATGTCACTTATTGACTAAGATCATTGCTCCAAGGGTCTGCCAAAATTAACTTGCATCAAGAAAGCTCGGTAATTTTTCGCAAAACTCAGCTGAGGATGAACCAGCAGTGAAACGGTCATATATCATACTCGCGTTAGTACTGACCGCATCGGCTGCGGGCTATTGGTGGTTCTACGGCAATTACACCACTGTCAATACGGTGAAAGCCAAAAGAGGTCATGCTGCCGAAGTTGTTTACGCGACCGGCACAGTGGAGCCGCTTCTTTGGGCAAAGATTACGGCTCTTCATCGCAAGAGGATTGTTGAAATTTGCAAATGTGAAGGCAAAAGCGTGGTTGCCGGTGAGGTCTTAGTCCGTCTTGATGATGCGGAGGAGCGCGCGCGGCTTCGTCAACTGAAAGCTCGCCTGGAACGCGTGAAAGCTGATGCTGAGCGGATCAAAAGTCTGGTCGAACGGGATATCGCATCGCGAATCACATATGATGAAATGAGCACTCAAATCAACGAACACGAAGCGCGAATCGCCGCTCAAATCGACCGAATAAACGACCTCGAATTGAAAGCACCGATCGATGGTATAGTACTCCGGCGTGATGGAGAAGTTGGAGAGATCGCCAGTATTGGCCCAAACGACGCAATCATTTGGATTGGTCAACCCAAGCCGTTGCAGGTCGTTGCAGACATCAATGAAGACGACATCAGCAAAGTGCAGAAAGGCCAAAACGTCCTTCTGCGTCACGAAAGTCAGAATGGGAAGCCACTAAGAGCAAATGTGGACCGGATCACTCCGAAAGGTGACCCTGAAACCAAAACGTTCCGAGGTTATCTGGCACTTCCAGAAGACAGTCCGCTAATGATCGGTATGAGCGTAGAAGCGAATATTGTCATTCGCGAAGCTAAGAACGCTATTCTCCTGCCTGCGGAGACGGTCAAAGACGATACTGTGCAAGCTGTAGTCAACGATCGCGTAGTCTTGCGGACAGTTGTCTCTGGGATTAAGGGAACGCGCTTCTTAGAAATTGCTGGGGGAATTTCGGAAGGCGAGGTTGTGATTTCGCCGTACAATGAAAAATTGAAAACTAACGCACGTGTGCGGGCGATTGCAGTTGGGACGGAATGAAACTCATACTTGATATCGCTTTCACCCACGTATTCACCCGCGTACGACAAACCCTTGTCGGAATTCTTGGAATTTCGATGGGCGTTGGGTTTTCCGTCATGATGGCGGCCCTCATGGAAGGTTCTCAAAGGGACTTTGTGAACCAACTCGTCGACAGCATGCCACATATCACCGTAACTGATGAACGCCGAACCGCGCCAAGACAGCCAGCAGAAGATCAATACGACGCGGTATCGTTCTCCGGCATCCGAACCCCTGAAACAAGGCCCGGAATCAAGAATCCTTTTGCCACACTTGCCACCATCGAAAGTTGGATAAAGGGCGGAGCTGCACCATCGGTCGAATCACGCGCGGTAATCCGGTATGCTGGAAGAGATACGAGCGCCAATGTCATTGGAATTGATCCAAGCCGCGAGAAGAATGTATCAAAACTTCCTAAGCAGATCAGTGAGGGTTCACTCGAAGCGCTCTATAAATCATCAAACGCTGTGATACTGGGAGATCGTTTGGCGGAAAAAATTGGCGCACGCATTGGCAACACCATCACTCTTGTCTCCGGCACCGGACGTACTTTGTCATGCACTGTTGTTGGTTTTTCGCACACAGGCGTAAGTCAGATCGACGACAACCAAGCCTATACCCTGCTCAAGACCGCACAAATACTGGCGGGTCAAACCGGACTAATCAACGTCATACGCATTCGCGTAAGTGACATCTTAAAGGCCAACGAGGTTGCCGGACAAATCGAGGCGCAAATAGGCTACAAATCGGTTTCATGGCAAGAAGCAAACGAGGATTTGCTATCTGCCTTCGAGATCAGAAACTTCATAATGTATACGGTTGTTGGTGCTATTCTACTTGTCGCTTCGTTTGGCACCTACAATATTATTTCGACAATTACCCATGAAAAGACGCGTGATATTGCCATTCTCAAGTCGCTCGGCTTCAAGGAGCGAACGGTAAGGCGGATTTTTCTTTTCGAGGCACTTCTCATTGGCTGCGGCGGCACCGTTGTAGGTTGGGTTCTTGGATATTTTCTTTGCTTGATACTGGAATCAATTGAGTTCAAGAGTCCGTTCATCGATTCAAGCCATCTTCCAATCTACTACACATACCTCCATTATTTTTTGGCAGCTGGAGTAGCACTGGTGGCGTCTGCAGTAGCTGGTTATTTGCCGGCTCGCAAAGCAGCAAGTGCGCACCCGGTCGAGATCATCCGAGGCGCGTCATGAATTCAGTTATCAAAGTCGGTCAACCTCTGATTAAACTGAAAAACGTTACGCGGACCATAGGAAGTGGTGTGTTAACGACCCTTGTGCATAACATCGATCTGGAAATAAATGGCGGAGAATTCGTCTCGGTGACTGGCCCGTCAGGATCAGGCAAAAGTTCGCTTTTGTATCTCTTGGGACTGTTGGACAAACCAACGTCGGGTGAGGTCTTTGTGCAGGGGCAGCAAGCAAACAAATTGAATGAGGACGCTCGCGCAGACCTCCGCTTGTCCACGCTGGGTTTCGTATTTCAATTTCACTTTCTGCTCCCTGAATTTACTGCGCTGGCAAATGTTATGTTGCCCATGCGTGCATTAAAGAAACTCTCGCAAAAGGAAATGTGGGAGCGAGGATTGCATCTTCTGGAAGCGCTTGGGCTGGAGGGGCATGCGCATAAATTACCAAGTCAGCTCTCAGGTGGTGAGCGCCAGCGGGTTGCGATTGCGCGGGCGCTGGCGAACGAACCTATGCTCATTCTGGCCGACGAGCCGACGGGCAATCTCGACAGCGCATCGAGCGCCCAGGTCCTCTCGATTTTTCGCGAGCTCGTTGAAAAGGCGGACCGGGCCATTCTCATGGTAACTCATGACCTTGAGCTGGCTGCCAAAACTGATCGACAAATTAGAGTTGTCGATGGCGCAGTTATATCGTGAGTTTGAGCTTAACGTCTTCTCACACATCCCTGTCCTTCACCAAATACCGGGCGCCGAATAGGCGCAAAGTAGGGAACATTCAAAGGCCAAGGAATTCCAACCCGGTCCCCAAGTTGAAAACCCGACACACGGTCACATAGCATTTCAACGATGCCGACAATTTCATGACCTGACACAATTGGCAGAGAAATATCTGGCAATTCTCCGTCAATCAGATGCAGGTCTGTGCGACAAACTCCACAAGCACGCACACGAACGCGTATTTGCCCTGAAGACGGAACTGGCATCTCGCGTTTCAACGCTTCGAGACCGCCGCTGGCGCCCCCAATCGCCATTGTATTCATGGTGTCTGCGTCTGTTTTCATTTGTTGAGTTTATCTCTTTACCGTGTGCAATAACTTTGATGTGCATCAAAGGAGAGTTTGGTTGAACCTTGTAACTTGGAGCAGAAGGTTGTGTTTTATTGCACTCATGCGCGCTTTTGCGGATCAGCACATGCGTGCGCAAAAGTGGCTGAGCAGTGAACTTTGACGCATTACCAGTTACGATCATTCTCGCAGCATTTTGCCTCGCTGCTTGGATTGTGTGGATTTCAGGCACTCGTCTTGCCGTATACGCTGATGAAATTTCGGACCGTTTCAATCTTGCCAAGGAATTCATCGGATTAATTTTTCTTGCGACAGCAACAGAGCTTCCAGAAATTGTAACGACCATATCAGCTGCAAGCGCTGGCAATGCCCAGCTTGTCCTCGGAAATATGTTTGGTGGCGTTACCATGCAAACAGCTATCCTGGCTGTCGCGGATATATTTGTGGTCCGCAATGCACTTACTTCCTGGCCAAGAAAACCAACCCATGCATTAGAAGCAGTAATACTCGTTATTCTACTCGGCTTTTTGCTTATCATTATGTTTCTTGGTGATGTGATAGTCTTTTTCGGCGTCGGCTTGGGGGCAATGTGCCTATCAATTGCCTATCCGCTCGCCATCGCTCTGCTCAGGCAATATGATGAGCGAACCTCCTGGGCACCAATAGATATTCCTGAAGAACCGCAACGAGACGGTGTCAGGCCCTTTGGCAGAGACCGACTGAGAGATGCATCTACGCGAGATTTGCTCATCCGCTCAGGTATTTGCGTGATCTTGATTCTAATAGCGGGATACTCTCTCGCACAGTCCGCCGATTCTATTGCAGATAAATCCGGCCTTTCAGCATCGTTCATAGGCGTCACGCTTCTCGCTGCATCCACTTCGTTGCCGGAACTGAGCACCACTCTCGCGGCTGCTCGGATCGGCGCCTACACAATGGCAATTTCAAACATTTTTGGCAGCAACCTAATAATGCTTTTACTCATTTTTCCGGCGGACATATTTTACAGTGCCGGTCCGATCCTCTCTGAAGCAACCGACGCCACGAAATTCTCATTGACCGCAGGGATAGTTGTTACCGCAATATATATCGCAGGCATACTCATACGCAGAACACCAAAACTATTCGGCGCAGGCCTCGACTCCATTTTTGTACTGCTTATTTATTTCGCTTCGCTCTTCATCCTGTACGCTTTGCAGTGAAGCAGCCGCCGAGGTTTTTCCCACTTCCAATAAGCGCTGAGTGCGCAACGTAGCCGAAACGTGCCGCAAGGTAATGGCGTGAATTTTTGATTTAGCTTAAGGCGCGCATCGGCTGACACAATAACTTAAACATTCTCAAGTCTGCGTAAACATCTCTATTTAAGGAGGAATAGTGAATTGGTACACGAAGCAAAGCAACCAAGTAAAACACCGACAAAAACTTCCAAAAATCCTGAACACTTCGATCCGTTTGCCTCGTTCAGTTCTGAAATGAGCAACTTGGCAAGGTCGTTTTTCGGTGATCAAGGACCATTGTGGAACTCGTCCAAATTCAGCCGCGAGTTTCCATTGTCGAACGGCGCAAAACCAGGACTGATGCCGGCAGTCGATGTCACGGAAAACGAAACCAACTACTCGATTGCGGTGGAGTTGCCGGGGATGGGTCCGGAAGATGTTGAGCTAACAATTCATGATGGCATGGCCAAAATAAAAGGCGATAAAAAGTTTGAGCATGAGGACGACGACGAAGACATCCACATTGTCGAGCGCAGCTATGGATCCTTTCAACGTTCGTTTCGGTTGCCTGATGGAATAGATGAAGCCGCGATAGAAGCAAAGTTTGACAAAGGTGTTCTGCGGTTGATCATCCCTAAATCTCCCGAAGTTGCTGCAAGCAAGCGCAAGATTGAAATCAAAGGCTGAAAACGGTGTCAACGGAACCAGCCAACATGCCACTCTGGCAAACACAAAAAAAGCGGCCTCAGCATTGGGGCCGCAATTGAAGATTCGCAATCGCGCAGTGCTACTGATACTATGTCCTCTCAGAGCAGTATCGAGCTTGCGTTATCTCTCTTGACCTCGCCAAGTTGGGAAATTGTTTCTAACATGCCAAATCTGGGGCAGACTTCCATATAAAGATCAGCGAATTAAGTTCGGACGTTAATGAAAAATGACGTTTCTTAAGACCCTCACAGTTTGGGCACATGAGACGACCATTGGCTTGGCCAAACAGTTTCACACGACGTTTATACCTCCATTGATGGTCTATCTTGCAGCGGGCTTATCGGGTCTGACGGGGATCGTTGGGATTTTCTTCATCAAGGAATACCTTGATTTGTCTGCAAGTTTCATTGCGAGCCTTGGCTTTTGGGCCGGCATACCCTGGGCATTAAAGATGCCTCTAGGGCACCTTGTCGATATTATATGGCGCTGGAAGTACTTGCTTGTTTACGTCGGAGCCTCGCTCATCGCGGCCAGTATCTTTATAATGTACAACCTGGTCGCCAATACTGAAGCAATGGCTGCGCTTGGGTCAGTAAAAGCTTGGTATGTTCTGAGCGTTTTACTCGCGCCAGTTGGCTATGCTTTGCAAGACGTGGTCGCTGACGCGATGACGGTCGAAGCGGTTCCAGTGACAGATAGCGATGGGAATCAACTTACTGAAGAAGCCGTAAAGCAATCGCACACAACGATGCAGACTTTAGGTCGCGCGTCGATCATTATGGGTTTTATACTTGTTGCAGTTCTGAATATTTCAATTTTCTCTGACGTTGAAACAATTTCCGATGCCGCCAAGACTGAGAAATATGCAAACATTTATTTACTTGCACTATTGATTCCCGTGATCTCTGTGGCTGGAGTTACACTTGGGGAACTTTTGAAACGCCAACGTGATCAGAATAAAATCGATCCCGCGCGCCATCACTCTGAGAATGTATCAGCGAAGAGCCAAAGATCAGACACCAAACCAAACTGGACCCTATTCGGCGGTAGCTTCGCCTTCGTTTTTTTTACTGTTTCAATCGGATTGAGCAACATAAAGTTTGATCAAGAAATAGTCTTTATCGGCTCCATGGTCATAATCATATTTCTTATGAGAAACCTTATAGTTGAGCTTCCCCAAGAGACACGTGGCGCGCTAATCGGTACGGCAATCATCATTTTTGTCTTTCGTGCGATGCCTTTACCCGGCACAGGAATAAGCTGGTGGGAAATTGATATACTGGGCTTCGATCAGCAATTTCTCTCCGTACTTAGTTTGATCACTTCCAGCCTTACCTTAGTCGGAATACTGGCATTGCGACCGTTCATGGCAACCCACACGATTGCGTTTGTTGTATTTTGGCTGACTATTGCAACGACTTTTCTTTCGCTTCCAAACATTGGTCTCTTTTACGGTCTGCACGAATGGACATCGAGCTGGTCAAATGGAGTGATCGATGCCCGTTTCATTGCGATTTTTGACACAATGCTGGAATCCCCATTGGGCCAGATTT
Organism: Hyphomicrobiales bacterium; assembly: GCA_051010095.1. GTDB lineage: Bacteria > Pseudomonadota > Alphaproteobacteria > Rhizobiales > CAJQND01 > CAJQND01. The sequence continues at coordinate 320 of JBPCVX010000082.1, read as the reverse complement.
CGATGATACCCATGCTTGCCTGGATCGCAAAAAATGCACCGCCGCATTTGAAAGCAACTTTTTTCGCTGTAATGGCGTCCTTCACCAATCTCGCACTCTCTGCAAGCAGTCTTGGTACAAAATATCTGAATGAGGTCTTTCTGATCACCAGGGAAGTAAGGGACAAAGAGACCAACGCGATAGTTGTGGCCGCTGACTATTCGCAGATTGGTACACTGCTAATCACAGTTGCCATAATCACGGTGATCGCACCTATATCAACAATAGTCCTGGTGCAAAATTCCAGGTTCCGAGCAGACCAATAAGCGAGACGCAAAAGA
>JBPCVX010000081.1:0-5887 GCA_051010095.1 Hyphomicrobiales bacterium | reverse complement strand
ACTCGTTGTGCGCCCGGCGAGAGCGCCATTGTGGAGAATAGCTTCACCACCATGGAAAGGTGCAAATCCTTCAACTTCGAAGGTGCAAAGCTTGCGCGCTGGCCCTTCTTTATGGGCAGAAATCAGCGCGTCACGGCCAAGGAAATCGCCCTTTTCAAGGTTCACGCAAAAGCCCAAACCCGCCTCGAAGGGCGTGTAATCCGGCCCAATTTCAGCAGACCAATAGGCATAGCCTTTTTCAAGCCGGCAGCTTTCAATCGCCCTATATCCTGCATTTGCAATGCCGTGGGCTTCGCCTGAATGCCACAACAGATCATACACGTAAGCTGCATATTCAACCGGGATATGCAGTTCCCAACCCAGCTCGCCCACATAGCCAATGCGCGCGGCAAGCCCACAGGCAGCCCCTAACTCGATCTCGACACAAGAGAGAAACGGCAGGACCTCATTAGCAACGTCCGATGTTGCAACAGCCGCCAAAACATCGCGTGCTTTGGGCCCGCAAAGATTGATTACCGAATAAGCAGAGGTGACATCGCTGAAGGTGACTGATCCATCATCGGGCAAATGGGTTTCAATCCAGTTGCCATCGCGCACCGCGAACCCGGAGCCGGTGACAATGTAGAACCGGTCATGGTCAACATGCATGATGGTGAGGTCAGCCTCAATGCCACCCTTGCCGTTGCACAATTGTGTGTAAACGCAACTCCCCGGCCCGCTGCTTAAATCGTTGGCAGCAATCTTCTGAAGCGCCTCAAAGGCGCCGGGGCCTGACACCTCGAACTTTGAGAACGAGCTCTGGTCAATCAGTGCCACACGTTCGCGGATCGCGCACACCTCTTCACCCACTGCATCAAACCAGTTGGGTTTATCCTCAAAACTGGGCACGTCCTGTGCGTTTTGGCCATCTGGTGCAAACCAGTTGGGGCGTTCCCAGCCCGATTTTGAGCCATACACCGCGCCCGCCTGTTTCAACCGTTCATAAAGCGGGCTGCGCCGCAAACCGCGCGCGGCGTGGGCCTCCTCGCCGGGCCAGTGAATTTTGTAATAGGCGGCATAGGCTTCAACCGCGCATTCTCCCAGAAATCTTGTGTTGGCATGCACCTTGGAAAAGCGCCTGGCATCGAATGACCACAAATCCATACCGGGATCGCCTTCGATAATCCAGTTGGCCATTGCCTCGCCCGCACCGCCTGAAGCAGCGATGCCCGCAGTGAAGGCGCAAGCGAGATAAAAATTGTCAAGCTCCGGCAGCAATCCCATGATCGGCTCGCCATCCGCTGAAACGGGTATCGGCCCGTTGATGATAGTCTGGATGCCGGTTTCGTTTAGTACGGGCAGACGGGTTGATGCGGGAAGCGCGAACAGTTCCAAGCGCTCCATATTGGCCTCAAACAATTCGCGGCCAAAATCATCCGGCGGGCGTGATCCCCAGCATGCCCTGCTGCCCTCTTCCCAGCCGCCAATGGCAAAGGCGCCGGTATCAGGTTTCAGATAGAAATTATTATCGGGGTCACGCAGGGTGGGAAGGCTCGCGTCGAACTCTAAAGATTTTTCGGTGAGAAAATATTGGTGCTCAACAACACCTGCCGCTAACGGAACGCCCGCCATATCGGCAACGCGCTTTGCCCAAAGGCCTGCACAGTTCACGACAATCTCGCACCCGATGATGCCCTGATTGGTGACGATCCCGGTCACCCGCCGCCCCTCACGAACAATCTCCTTGACCATCACGCCTTCTTCAATGCGGGCACCGTTTGCGCGCGCCGCCTTGGCATAGGCCTGGGTCAGCGCGTAGGGGTCCACGTAGCCATCTGAAGGAATAAAGGCGGCACCCACCAAGCCATCTTCCACGATATAGGGAAACATGCGCTTGGCTTCGGCAATCGACACATCGTGGCACTCAAAGCCAAAGCTGCGGGCTTGCGTCATAGAGCGGCGGATTTCAGCCCAGCGCGCATCAGAGCCCGCCAACCGCAGCGAGCCAACTTTTTTCCAGTCAATTGCCTGACCGGTTTCTGCTTCAAGCCTGTCAAACACGGCAACCGAGTTTTGCATAAGCCGGGTGAGATTGCGTTTGCCGCGCAATTGCCCCACCAGGCCTGCGGCATGCCATGTGCAGCCTTCGGTGATTTGCGCTTTTTCAAGCACCAGCACGTCTTTTTCGCCGGCACGCGCCAGATGGTAAGCAACAGAACACCCAATGGCGCCGCCGCCAATGACGACAATGCGTGCATGGCGGTCGGCGGCTAGCATTTAATGCGCTCCATTTTGGCATCATAGAGCGGGCTCATATGCACTTTGCATGGCACACGCTCACAAGCCACTTCAAGCTCGTAATCGCCTGATGAGATAAAGTCGTCCGAGACCCCTTCTCTATTTCGAATATACCCATAACCTATTGATTTATCAATAGTATATCCGTATCCACCTGACGTGAGATAACCTACCTGTTCGCCATTGCGGAAGATGGTTTCGCGCCCCAGCAACACGATTTCGCTGTCGTCGACGGTGAAACATGCCAGGCGCTTTTTAAGCGGGTGGGCAGAGATTTCGTCACACGCTGCACGGCCCATGAAATCGGCATTTGATTTAAGCTTCACAGCCCAACCAAGCCCCGCCTCAAAGGGCGTATCATTAGGCGTAATGTCGCTGCCCCAGGCGCGATAGCCTTTCTCAAGGCGTAGCGATTCAATAGCGCGATAACCAGCCGGGCGAATGCCATGGGCAGCGCCTTGCCTCATCATGGCATCAAAAACATCTGCCATGGCAGCAATGGGCATGTGCAATTCCCACCCCAGCTCGCCCACATAGGTAATGCGCATGGCGCGCACCTGGTGGCCGTCGATTGTGATCGATTTGAGGTTGGCAAAGGGAAACGCTTGAGGTGACACATCATCTTCGCTCACCGCAGAGAGAACCGCGCGTGCATTGGGGCCAAACAGCGACAAAGTTCCAAAATCCTCCGTCACATCCACAAGGGTTGCGTCCATTCCATCGGGAATATGCTGTTTGATCCAACTAAAATTATGGGTTCTGAAGCCGGTGCCCGTGACAATGTAAAACCGGTCTTCATCAAGGCGCGCAACAGTGAGATCGCATTCTATGCCGCCGCGCGAATTGAGCATCTGGGTATAAATGATGGAACCGACGGGCTTTGCCACATCGTTTGCGCATATCCACGAGAGCGCTGCTTGCGCATCGGCGCCGCTGAGTTCGTATTTGGCAAACGATGATTGATCAAAGATTACGCATGCTTCCCGTGCCGCTTTGTGCTCTGCGCCCACATGGTCGAACCAGTTCTGCCGGTTCATTGAGTAGACATCTTTGGCTTCAACACCTGGTGGCGCAAACCAATTTGGCCGCTCCCAGCCAAGTTTTGCGCCGAAGCATGCGCCCGCCTCTTTAAGTTTGTCATATATGGGTGAAACGATGGCATCGCGCGCAGAGGTGTTCTCTTCGTGTGGGAACACAATGGTGTAGTGTTTGCCGTAAGCTTCCATTGTGCGTTCACGCACCCACTCATCATTGTTATGCAGGCTTGAGAATCGCCTGATATCGACGCTCCACAGATCAAGCGGCTGCTCGCCCGACATCACCCATTCAGCCAATGTCCACCCGGCCCCGCCACCCGAAGCGATGCCAAAAGCGTTGAACCCGGCGCCAACAAAAAACCCTTCAACTTCGGGCGCTTCACCCATGATGTATGTACCATCAGGGGTGAAACTCTCAGGCCCATTCACAAGCTGCTTCACACCAGCATGTTCAAGCGCGGGCACCCGGCCCAAAGCCGCCATCATCATGGGTTCGAAGTGATCCCAATCGGAGTCTAGAAGCTGGAACGTGAAGTGCTCTGGCAGGCCGTTATCGGCCCAGGAAATAGGGTTCAACTCATATCCCCCCATCACCAGACCGCCAACTTCTTCCTTAAAGTATGTGAGCGTATCTGGGTCGCGGATGGTTGGAAGGTCGGGCGTGATCCCTTCAACTTTTTCACTGACCATATATTGGTGCTGCATTGGCTGCAGGGGAACGCTGACACCCGCCATGCGTCCGATTTCTTTTGCCCACATGCCACCGCAATTGACAACTTTTTCACATGTGACGTCGCCTTTGTTGGTGCGCACACCGGTAACCCGACCATCTTCAACGGCAATGCCTGTGACCTGCACCTCTTGATGGATTTTTGCGCCATCCATACGAGCACCCTTGGCGAGCGACTGGGTAATATCAGAAGGCGAGGCCTGTCCATCGGTTGGCAGGAATGCTGCCCCCACGAGATCGTTGGTCTCCATCATCGGCCAAAGTTTCTTGGCCTCTGCAGGCGTGAGAAGTTCCATTTCCAAACCGAAACTATGCGCCGTTGTTGCTTGGCGTTTAATTTCAATCCAGCGTTCTTCATTACATGCCAAACGCAGGCCGCCATTTTGCTTCCAGCCCGTGGCAAGCCCAGTTTCAGCTTCCAGCTTGGTGTAAAGATCAACGGAATATTTGAGCACTTGGGTAATTGAGGCCGATGAACGCAACTGCCCCACCAAGCCTGCTGCATGCCAGGTTGAGCCATTGGTGAGCTGCCCACTTTCCAGGAGCACCACATCGGCCTTGTGGTCGCGCGCCAGGTGATAGGCGGTGGAGCAGCCAATAATGCCGCCGCCAATAACAACGATTTGTGCATGTGTAGGAAGTGTCACAAGCCCGGTCCCCTAATACTCACTGCGATATGTTTGAAGAGCGCTCTCAAGACGCTCAAGGTTTTCAATGGTGTAGGCGACATAATCGACGCCAGGTGCATCAAGGTGCAGTTCAGACACCATGCTCCACATGGCCTCGCGCAAAAGCGATGCGCATTTCATCGCCGCATGCGCCCGCGCCAACGTGCCATCCGGCTTCTCACCGAAATAGGCTTCTAAAAGTTCCATATCCTGGTCTGGTGACATTTGCGCGTTTGAGGCAATGCCCGCGAGATCAAACATCGCGGTTGCATAGGCGGCATACTCATAATCAATCAGCCAGACCTTATCGCCATCATCAATGAAGTTGGCCGGTAGCAAGTCACCATGCGCATAGATGATCGGCATGTTTGGTTGAACTGCTTCCAATTCATCAGCAAGTGTCATTAGACGCGGCAACTCGGGCACCATCCGGCTATCGCCTGCTTTTAGCGTGCGGGCATAATCACGCACCACATGGAACACATGGAACATGCGCCCGGGGCCCGAAACATAACGCGGCATCTCGGTATGGAAACGCCTGGTGAGGTCGGCAATCCCTGCGATATTGCCGCGCACATCTTCTTCTCCATAGGTGTGCCCTTCGACAAAGCGCACCACCATCATACCCGGTTCGGCATAGACAATTTCAGGCGCAAATCCGGCCTCGGCGGCGGCATGAGACGCCATAAGCTCATTGTCGCGAAACACATGATGCACCGGGATATCTTCGCCAAACCGCACGACGCATTTTTCATCACCCGATGTGACGATAAAGCCTTCATTGCTCAACCCCCCGGTGAGCGGTGCGATTTCCACCTCACCTGGCCAGATATCCAAATCTTTTATGCGTTGGGTCGATGTCATGATTGAAGTCCAAGTTTTGTTTTCATGCGGGTGGCGCCTGCGGTAATCAGCCTGTCGGCGATGATGGCGATAAAGGCCACGCAGAGGCCTGCAACAATGCCGCGCCCTGTATCGGCTTTGGTGAGCGCGATATAGACCTCCTGGCCAAGTTCGCGCGTGCCCACAAGAGCGGTGATCACCAGCATGGAAAGCGCCAGCATGATTGTTTGATTGAGCCCTAAAAGGATTTCCGGCAGAGCAAGTTTAAGCTGGATTTTGCGCATTAACTGCCCACGGGTGCAGCCAGTCGCAATGCCCGCTTCGATAAGTTG
>JBPCVX010000080.1:0-3468 GCA_051010095.1 Hyphomicrobiales bacterium | reverse complement strand
GGGCTATTTGCTGTATTCATTATGCGGGGCACATATGGGGCTAACACCAGAACTTATCGAGCGGGCTGCGGGCGCTATTTCACCGGCCTTTCTGAACACGCCGGTGGCGCATAGCGAGGGGCTAGATGGAGTTTTGGGGGTGCAGGCTTATTTGAAGGTTGAAACGCTTACCCCCATTCGCAGCTTTAAAGGCCGCGGGGCTGATTATCTGGTGCAGTGTATGAAGGATGTGGCGCCCAACGGGGTTGTGTGTGCATCTGCCGGGAACTTTGGCCAGGGCATTGCGTGGGCAGGGCGTGCGCACGGGGTGCCGGTGACTGTGTTTGCTGCCACCAATGCCAATCCGCTGAAGCTTGATGCGATGCGCGGGTTTGGCGCTGTGGTTGTGACTGTGGGCAGCGATCTTGATGAAGCGAAGGCAGCCGCTGATGCGCATGCAAAAGAAACAGGCAAAAAGTTCCTGATCGATGGCATGCATGATGAAGGGGCAGCGGGTGCGGGCACCATGGCGTTAGAACTGACACGCGATCACGCGCCGTTTGATGTGGTTCTGGTGCCGATTGGCAATGGCGCGCTGGTCAACGGCATTGGCACGTGGATGAAGGCGCATTCGCCAGAGACGCAAGTGATTGCCGTGGCTGCATCGGGCGCGCCGTGCATGGAGATGTCGTGGCGGGAGAACGCACTTGTCGAAACCCAGAGCGTTGATACGATTGCAGATGGGCTGGCGGTGCGTGTGCCTGTCGCCGAAGCTCTGGCTCATATGCGGAAAACTACCGATGATTTTCTTCTGGTTTCTGATGAAACCATGCAAAAATCCGTGCGTTTGCTGTTCGATCATGTGGGTTTGATGGTGGAGCCATCGGGGGCGATTGGCATAGGTGCCATGATAGAACATGTTGAAAAATTTGAGAAAAAGCGTGTTGCGACCGTTTTGTGCGGTGGTAATGTGACCCGTGAGCAGGCGCAAGAATGGCTGTTTTAGAGCCTTTTTCACAAGAAGAATTCCCTCATCGCCTCACGCGCACCCAAAAGGGCATGCGTGCAGCAGGGCTGGACGCGATACTTGTCTCAAGCCTTGCAAACTTCCGCTACTATAGCGGTTACACACCGATTATTGCGGAAAGTCCAGCCAGGCCGTGGTTTGTGATTTTGCCTGCGGAGGGCGCGCCGATTGCGGTCATTCCGCATATGGGTCTTGAAGATATGCGCGCGGCAAGCTGGATAGAGCGCATCGAGCATTGGCCTTCGCCGCGCCCTGCCGATGAAGGGGTGTCGCTTCTGGCATCGGCTGTTGAGGAATTACCGGTGCGTCATGGCAAGATTGGCGCTGAACTTGGACCGGAAACACGGCTCGGTATGCCGCAGACTGATTTCGCTGCCTTAAGCGATGCTTGTTCCGCATCGATCGTGGATGCTTCTGAAATCTTGCGACAGGTGCGGGCGATCAAGTCAGAAGCTGAGATCGACCGCATCAGGAAAGCTGGCGCGTGCGCTGGTGAAGCTTTCGCTGGCGTGGCCAATTGGCTCAAACCTGGCATGAGCGAGCGGGAGGTGCATCGCAGGTTTCAGGCGGAGCTGCTCACCGCAGGCGTTGATTATGTGCGTTATCTATCAATGGGATCTGGTCAAGGTGGATACTCATCGATTTGCCGGGGGCCTATTGAGCGAACATTAGGAGAGGGAGATATCCTCGCCCTCGATACAGGTGCTATTGTTGATGGATATTTTTGCGATTTCGATCGTAATTATGCTCTTGGACATACAAATGAAGAGGCGCAGCGTGCATATGACATCCTCTATAAAGCCATCGAGGCGGGCCTTGCTGCGGCGGCGCCCGGCCAAACGTGTGCAGAACTTTGGGGCGCGATGAACGAAATACTTGAAAAGGCAGGCGTTGAAGCGAGCTCAATTGGCCGCATGGGGCATGGACTGGGGCTTGCTCTAACAGAACAGCCCTCTCTTCATCCAGACGATCTGACAGTGATCGAGCAGGGTATGGTGCTGACGCTTGAACCCGGACTCTTATACAAGCACGATGGCGCTCAACATTTGATGGTTCACGAAGAAAATATTGTTATTGGCGATGGTGGTGCAACATTGCTGTCTCCGCGCGCTACAGCGGAGCTTGTGGTGATTTAATGTGCCTTAAAGAAACCTCAAAATTTCTGGACAAGCGGGCACGATTCAGCCAATAGCGTTGAAGAGATATGGCGAAACCGGACGAGCATAATCAATCAGACAAGGATAAGGGCGCACGTGTGGGTGCACCTGCTATGCGCGTCGATGCGAATGCCGGCCAAAACACAGAAAAAGGGCAGTCGGGTTTGCTCAAATTTGCATTGCGGCTTTGTGCAATTGCGATGGTGCTTTATTTCGTCGGCTTTGCATATTTTGCGCACAAGGTTTCAAACATGTCTGAAGGGGTTCCGCCAAACGCCGATGGTATTGTTGTTCTTACAGGAGGTCCGGCGCGCATCGCATCTGGCGTCAAATTGCTTGATGATGGCAAAGGCGAGCGGCTTTTGATATCTGGCGTACATGAAGCAACAACGCCGCAAGCCCTTGCAGCGCAACTTGAGAATTCAAAGAAATTTTTCGATTGTTGCATAGACTTGGGCAAACAGGCGCTCAACACACAAGGCAACGCAATGGAAGCCGCCGAATGGGCAAAGAAAAAAGACTATAAGAGTGTTGTTGTGGTGACTGCTGCCTATCATTTGCCGCGCGCACTCGCGCAATTCGCCCATTATATGCCAAACGTGCAGTTGATCCCCCATGCCGTGCTGCCGAAGGCCGGCAGTGCCGAAAGCAAAGTGAGTCCGCAGCGCATCATGCTGATCTTTTCAGAATACACGAAGTTTCTGCTCGCCCATGCAACCAATACACTTGGTGCAAAATCCAGCGGCTCTTTGGCGCAGACGGGCGGATCATGATTTTCGTTCGCTCAGTGCTGTTTAATATCTTCTTTTATTTGGCGATGTTGGGGTACATGCTGACCATGTTTGCCACCATATGGCTGCCGCGCAAGAAGCGGGTGCGTTTCCTGCAATCGTTCGGTCATACGCAGGATCGGATTTTGCGGATATTCGCTGGCATAAATGTGGAGTATCGAGGTCTCGAAAATCTGCCTGAAGGTCCGGTGATTATTGCCTGCAAGCATCAATCCGTGTGGGAAACGTTTTCATCTTTAACCATTGTGGATGATCCCGCGATCATTTTGAAAAGGGAATTAGCGTGGGTCCCGCTCTTTGGTTGGCTGACAATTCTCTATGAGATGATCAATGTGCAACGCGGGAAAAGGGGTGCGGCCATCAAAAGTTTGGTGCGTGGTGCTCGCAGGGTTGTTGCGCAGGGGCGTCAGATCGTGATTTTTCCTGAAGGCACCCGGCGGGCGGCTGGCGCTGAGCCAGATTATAAAGCCGGCTTGCCAGCACTTTATTCCGGCCTGGATATTCCCTGTGTTCC
>JBPCVX010000079.1:0-11263 GCA_051010095.1 Hyphomicrobiales bacterium | reverse complement strand
TACAACTTCACAGCGTCTGCAATTTCACCCACCGTGCTCAACGAGGAGGAACCTTTTGAGTGTATCTCTTGCGGAAAACCCTTCGGATCGCGCAGCACAATTGAACGCATCTCAGCCGAGCTTGCCGGCAGACACACCATGTTCAAGTCCTCAGATGCTGCTAATCTCATCAAAATGTGTGATCTTTGCCGTATTGAACACCAGGCCAATTCGGCAAATGACCCATTTTCGCACGGCACACGCCCAAAGGTCATCCGCACAGAGGATTACATCGCCGAAGAAGAAGCCGCTAAGGAAGGAGCGCCGCGCACCGCGCTCACGTCAGATGATTTCCTCATTGAGGACGATTAGAAACGTTGTTTAGTTGCCAGGAGGAAATTGCGCACCACACATAGCAAGCGCACGGCTTGTAAACTGCGCAACTTTTGCCTCATCAATAATCCCGTCTTTTTTCATTTTCTCGACATCGCCCAACCGCTGATCCCGGCACTTTATATATTCCGGGTTAGATCCGGCGCTGCTAGTTAGCTGTGAATTTGGAAATAACGTCTGTTTATTCAAAGCGACGAGCCCCGCGATACACGCAAGCGCAATCAATGCTGCAATAACTTTCTCAATCATCCTTTCCCTCCCGCCAGCGGTAAATTGACAAGTAGATTTTGCGGTTTCAGCTTTAATTTGCCCGCTGGCGTTTTCGCAACCGCCAAGTATATCGGCTTGCCATGCATATCATCTTGCAAAACGGCATTATCTTCAAACACCATGCGAAATAATCCAATGATACTCGCAATTTCATCAAGAGAAACGTCGCCACCTTCATAGAGCCGATTTAGAATTTTCGTCGCCTCTGCGTCGAGGCCAACGTGCCAACGCCATTTCTCATCTTTAATGTTCTGCATTGGCTGCACCCGAACAGTAATACGCAGAAAATGTCCAATCCAGGCCTCAACTACCCGTGCAAATGCATCCAGCGCAGGTTGTGTAAACCTGAAGTCAATCACAGTGTCAAAACGGTCAGAGCGCTCCCAGTAAATGTTCTTATTGTCTTCATCCAGCACATCCAGTTCGACTTGTTTGGCGGGTGTGCCGGCCTCCTTAAGCAATTGCCCAAGGCCACCAAGGTTTTCAGATTGCGCTTTCATCTCAACAATCTCATCGTCGGCGAGCATGACACGGCCATCGTCTGTGGAAACGTTCTGGTCGCGAAAAAATATTTCTGCTGCGCGCAACCTAAGCGGATCTGTCTCACCATCTAAGATATTGCGCAAGATGACATGCACGAGCTGATCAACAAAAAGCGGCGGAACTGGGAACTTGACCTCACCACGAACAATTGAAAGATAAGCCGCCTCGAGAGAGCCTTGGCCAATTAACAGGTCGCGAAAAGCAAGCATCAATAGGTAGTTATCTTGAACATCCCGATCTGCGATAGCGCGAACGCGTTTTTCCTCCACATGTTGCATGGGGTCGTCGGAAAGGCTCTTGTGAAGAGAAATCTCTGCTGCGCATGACTCATCGACCGGCGCCAACTCCGGCCTGGAAAAATATGCCCGCACAAAATCTGGCGTTGCGATCCATGCACTGGCATCATTCTTTTTGAGCAGATGGGCGCCAGAGGTGATCCAGAAATCAGGGAGTTTCTGCGCATCATGCGTCATCTTCAACGACCTCCCAGATGCGTGCGTGGCGTGGTTCGCCAGATGGAGGTGTGATCTCTCTAAACTCTTCGCGGATCGCTCCGTTATCATCAAATGTGCGCCGCACGGTGAAAACAGTATTTATCGGCTTTTCTTCGCATAAATCTCTCACGAAACCGATTTCCTCTTCAGCAACCGGCAAAGCTTCCTGCAATGATGGTGCATGATAATCAGCAATAAAAAGTTCCGCCAAGGAACGCGTAACACGTTCTTCATCTTCTACATTCATCTCGACAACATGCGCGAATGTCGATCGGCCCAAACTTTCCAAACCTAGAAACCCATTTGCGAAAGCCTGTTTCGTTTTTCCATTCACGTCTGCTTGTTGTAAATTAGCGAACGCAAACGCTCCGGAAATCGCCCACTCATCATTTTCCGCCGCTTGTGCAAACACATGGAGATCGCTTTCGTCAAACCGGATTGTTTTCAAAAACTTCACGCAGTCTCATCCCTAGCTTTGGAAAATTCGGCCAATGGTAAAGCAACAGTTCCACCATCTTTCTTGAGGATCAGGTTGGCTTCGTCATCGATTGTCAGGAATATTCCTGTGTGATGCTCACCTGCCCATTCAAGTTCGATGACCTCGCCCGCATTTTGCGCCTTAGACATCCAAAGTTCGTGGAAAGGCGCGAAACCTTCCTCATTCCAGTTATGGACGTGATTGAGAAAATGCCGAGATAGGCTTTCAATCAATTGGGTGCGGTCAAGTTCAGCGCAACCTTCTTCGGTGAGGTCGGTTTCCTCTGGCGCGGCGCCGGGTTCCAGTTCGCGATCCGCACGACGAATGTTGAGCGATAGACCAAGCACCAACCAACGGGGAAACCCATCATCTCCCTGCTCACCGAACTTCATTGCCAAGCCGCCAGCTTTTGCGCCGTTGATTAAAATCTCATTGGGCCAACGAAAATGCACTCCAACTTCGGGTGGTGCGATCGCTCCAAACGATTCAGCAAAGGCAACTTCTGCGACCATTAGCATCTGTTGTGCTTGGGCAGCCGGAACATCGGGTTCTAAAATAATTGCCCAATCCATACGCGATGTATCGCGCCCCCAAAAAACATCACCAGCGCCAGCATTGCTTTGAGCAGCGCTTGCGCAAGCCCTGTCAAATGCACGTTCAGGTGCCTTGACCGGATGCCCTGTGAGCAGTGGTGGAAATGTTGGGTCAGGAAGGTGCATCACTCAATCAAGCTCAATTTGGCCTTCGACAACATGCTGAAGGCCAACATCATCGCTTGAAAGCACGACCTTTACTGCTACCGTGCCGGAAGTTTTACCAGAATCACGCACCGCGCTTTCAATTTTCTGCTGCGATGTCACACCCACTTGCTTGAGAAATTTTCGCATCGTCATATTAAACTTATCTTCGTCCATCAGAGCCTCCTTGGCTGTTAATTGAAGGTTAGTGTCGCGGTCATGCTCTTGCCGTTGCGGGAAAAGCCAATAAACAAATCATCACTTCCCCCTAAGCGCGCGACTGCCGAATAGAAGTCGCGTGGTTTACGGATGCGCCGGTCACCGCCATCATAAATTATATCCCCTGCCTGCAATCCTGCTTTTTCGGCAGCGCTTCCGCTCAACACTTTTTCCACGCGTGCGCCAAGTTTACCGGTTTGACCATTCTTCGGGACAGGCCGCAGCACAACCCCTCCAAAAGACCATTTAATCTTATCGCCATTGCGCAGCTTTTTCGCAATCTGTAACGCCATAGGCGCAGATACCGCAAAGTTCACACCAATGTTCGCATCTGATGTGCGTGTGAAAATTGCTGAAAGCACACCAACCAAGCGCCCATCTTGATCAATCAAAGCGCCGCCAGAAGCGCCTGGATTCACAGCGGCATCGGTCTGCACAAAATCCTCAACCGGGTTAAAACCTGTGTCTGAGCGATGAATGGCAGATACCGTGCCGCATGTTAACGACAAGCCCAAACCAAAGGCATTACCAATCGCGCAAACCTCTTCGCCCAAATCCGGATCTCCGCCAGGCTCGAATGGTGTCAGAGGTTGTTCTATCTTCAACAATGCCAAATCCGTACTCTTGTCGCGACCAACAACCTTTGCAGAGACAATCTCACCACTGTAAAGCCGGACATGAATTTTCTCAGCCCTGTTGAATACGTGCAGCGCAGTGAGAATATGCGCACCATCCAGCACGGCAACACCCGAGCCTTCAGGTTCTTTGGGATTTACATCTTTATGCTTGCCACGTGGCAACACCGACACAACGGAATTCATCGCACGCTCGACGACTTTCTTCTCGAGCGCTAATCCGTCTTCTGTGCTCATTGAAGTCGCCAGCAACGCCGTCAAAAAGAAGGCGCATATATATTTCATACTCGATTGGTCTTTCAATTAAGACGCACAGAATCTGAAGCAAAACTGTCGGCAGATGACCAGGACGTCAAGTTATTGAGCACCAAACTGGACCCTACACCTATCACAGCCATCACCACCATTGCCGCAACGAAAGCTTTCATTGCACATCCTCCAAACGTTCAACATGCCCAAAGCGGGCATATGCTTTTTCAGCAGGTTCCCCTGTTTCGCTTGCCAGTTTCAGAAATGCTATAAGCGCATTCCGCTCCCCAGCTTTACTCATTTTTTGTAACGGCATTTTTGTGCCGGGTGCAAAATTTTCTGGTCCTTCTGAAAACAAACTTCCAATCGTCTCTTCATCCCAAACATAATCAGCACCAGACAAGGCCTGGGAATACTTATACCCCTTAACAGTACCTACCTTGCGGCCAAAAAGTTTGTACAAAGTTGGACCAGCCCTGTTCGCACCATCTGGCGTCAGAGTGTGACATACAGAACATTTGCGCGCAAATTGCAGCGCCCCCAAACCCATGCCCTCTTTGAGCTGAAACCGGCGCGGGAGCTCACCCTTGGCAATCTCAAAGGGCTTTTGGGGCTCCATCTGCCAAACATGCACTGCATCATCAAGGCCTGCATAGTAGATGTCTTTTCCGCCGCGCGCGAAACTCAATCCCCAAACTGGACCGTATGGGTTTTCATGAACATACTTTTCGCGCCAAGTGGAAAGCTGCCAAACGGAAATGCGACCATCCCCGCCACCTGAGGCTGCAACACCAGCGTCGCGATCGATTTCAATGGCAAGTACTGGCCGCTCATGGGGTTTCAATATCGTGGAGATTTCACCTTCTTCAATATCAAGCACACCAACAAAGCCGTCCTGGGTGCCAAGCAGCATTTCTTTATCTCCAGGCACCATCGCGAGCGCGTTTACACCCCAACCATGCTTGTAGACCAAGCGTTCTAGCCGTCCATCACTCGTATGCCATTGACGAATGGTGCCATCGCTGCTGGCGGTAAATACAAACCGACCATTGTCTGTAAACACCGCATCGTTGAGTGTGTTAGCGTGGCCTTTTAACACCGGACCCGCAGCGAGGTTTTTCAAATCCCAAAGGCGCGCGGTTCTATCCCACGCGGCAGATACTGCCATGGTGCCTGCCTGGTTTACCGTCACCTTGACCACTTTGTGAGAATGCCCTTCAAACCGCTTGATGAGTTCACCCGTTTGAAGGTCCCATACGCCAAGCGTACCATCATCACTTGCACTAATCGCCTTCTCACCCCCAGGCAAAAATACAGCTGAGTTAACAGCACCATCGTGCGTGTCGATCCGATAAACAATTTCTGGTTTCCCATCGGTGAGCGCCCAATAAATCATGGAGTAGTCGAAACTTCCTGAAAGGGCGTGTGAACTTTCTTTTGAAACTTGAATAGATTTCACCGGGCCACCATGCCCAACGAGATCGCTAGACTGCGCGACCGCCGATGGCGCAACGGAAAGCCATATCAAACCTGCCAGTGCAGACCGCCAACGAACGCGGTGATACGCCATAAGCCGAAGCCTCACTCGGCAGGTTGCGTTGCAGGCCCAGGGTCTTCCTCGTCTGCTTCACGCAAATCAAGTTTGCCCTGTTTTTCCAGCTTCTCGACCCAGAGATTATGGTGCTCACGTGCCCAGCTTAAGTCAACGCGACCACTGCCCATCGCATCGAAGGCACCTTCCATCCCAACCGAACCAATATAAATATGCGCAAGGATAACGCAGATCATGAAAACGGATGCGATATTATGCCAAAGCTGTCCCAGCTGCTGTTCCTGCAGCGGCGTAATATCTGTGGGGAAGCTAAATCCAAAACCATTGAGGATAGCGAAAGTCTTCGCAAACATTTCGAACTGGAACGGGAACATAAGCCCGATTCCAGATATGCTGAGCGACACACCTCCTAATATCACCATCCAAAATATGATTTTTTGCCCCGCATTAAAGCGTTTAGATGGCGGGTGCGTCCCTTTGCTGAAGAGACCTCCGCCCATAAGCAACCATTTAATATCTACGAAGCTGGGAAAATTATCTTTGATCCACATAACAAAAACGATGACCAGTCCAAGCATGAAGGCGAATGCAAGATAGTTATGAAGATATTTGCCAATCTGCGTAATCATCGCAAAGGCTTCAGGGCTCATAATGGGCAATAATACATATCGCCCATAAAGCATATTAAGGCCGGATAGACCCAGTATGATGAATGAACCAGCCAAGAGCCAATGACCAAAGCGCTCAATGAAATTGAACCGTACAATTGTCCAACCAGAACGCCCGCTTTCAATCATGATGCGGCCGCGTAGCAAGAAAAATAAACACAGAAGCAACACCATGCCAATCAATGCCATGGCGCCATACTTAGAAACCGGGCCATTGCGCAAGTAACGCCACATTTCGCCTTCTGACTGAATCAGTTGGCCGGATCCCGGGTTGCCACCAGCGACGGTTCCGCTCGCGCCTTTGCGGATTTGTTCCCACATTTCGTGCTGTGCAGAAAGTCCAGGCGTATCAGTTGCATTTTGAGTGGCGGCCTGCGCACCAAATTGTTCCAATCCAGGGCTCAATGCGAGCATTACCACCCCGAAAATGAAGGCCATCACCAGATGAAGCTTTGCAATATTGTTTAAGCGCGCCATCTCAATATCTCCATCGTTTCGACGTGTGCGGTCGATTTCATAGATCACAGTATCAAATGCTTCCACCGCGTTGAATCCGAGACCTCTGCCGCAATTTCTGTAATGTTTCTTCACTGAGCTGTGGCTGGGCCTCTCCAGGATAAGTTCCCTTTTCCAAGTGCGGTTTACGACCCAAGTCTTCCCAACACCCGCCAACTGCCAATGCAAAGATTACCAGCATCACTCCAGATACCGTTTTCTTTAAACCTCTCAAGCTCATACACGCACCCTCGCCCCGCTAATTTGCAGGTTGCTTTTTACCCCAGATACCGCGTTAACGCGGCATAATTGAAAGCTGAGAGAGGGCGGCACTTTATGCAGCGCCGCCCATTCTTCATTACGTTCGGCTTACGAGCCCGAGCCTGGATAAGCTCGGCCCCACCCCCAAGCACCTGAACCAAATCCGCGCGCGATAACACGCTCACGGTAAATGTTCGACACTTGATCGCCGTCGCCTGCAAGCAATGCCTTGGTTGAGCACATTTCAGCGCAAAGAGGCAATTTGCCTTCTGCGAGCCTGTTACGGCCATACTTCTTGAACTCTACGTCAGACATATCATTTTCCGGTCCGCCAGCGCAGAAGGTACATTTGTCCATCTTGCCGCGGGATCCGAAATTGCCCACTTGCGGATATTGCGGCGCGCCAAACGGGCACGCATAGAAGCAATAACCACAGCCGATGCAAAGGTCTTTATTGTGCAAGACCACGCCTTGTTCGGACTGATAGAAGCAGTCCACAGGGCATACTGCCATGCAGGGCGCATCAGAACAGTGCATGCAAGCAACCGAGATTGAGCGCTCACCTGGCTTGCCGTCATTGATGGTGACAACACGCCTGCGGTTCACACCCCAAGGCACTTCATGCTCGTTTTTACATGCCGTGACACATGCATTGCATTCAATGCAGCGTTCGGCATCACACAGGAACTTCATTCTAGCCATTGTGTTTCTCCTTACGCTTTTTCAATGCGGCACAGGGTGGCCTTGGTTTCTTGCATCTGGGTAACACTGTCATACCCGTAGGTTTGCGCAGTGTTTGATGCTTCACCCAAGACATAAGGGTCAGCCCCTTGCGGATACTTATCGCGCAAGTCGACACCCTGCATATGCCCGCCAAAGTGGAACGGCATGAAAGCAACACCAGACGCCACCCTTTCGGTGATCATGGCCATTACCTTCACTTTCGCGCCTTCCGGCCCGTGCACCCAAACCATGTCACCATTCTTAACGCCTGAATTGTTGGCGTCAGTCGGGTTAATCTCGACGAACATGTCTTGTTGCAGTTCCGCAAGCCACGGATTGGACCGTGATTCATCACCACCACCTTCATATTCAACAAGACGGCCAGACGTCAGGATTGTTGGAAAATCCTTCGAATAGTCATCTTTTTGAATCGAGGCGTAACGGGTCGGCAGGCGGTACGCCTGCTTGTCGTCATAGGTAGCATACTTATCCAGCAAATCACGGCGTGGTGTGTAAAGCGGTTCGCGGTGCGTTGGCACCGGATCCGGGAATGTCCACACAACCGCACGCGCTTTCGCATTACCGAACGGTGCACAACCATGCTTTATGGCTACCCTCTGGATACCGCCGGAAAGGTCAGTCTTCCAGTTGGTTTTCTCACCAGCAACCTTGTCGATTGCAGCCTTTTCATCGGCAGTGAGATCGCCATCCCAGCCAAGCTTTTGCAGCATTGCCATCGTAAATTCAGGATGGCCACTCTTAAGCTCGTTACCTACTGGGTATGACACACCTTCGCTGTTGCCTTCAGCAAGCAAGTTCTGCCCGCCCCACTCATCAGGTGCTTTCACACCAAAGCGCGCGCGGAAGTTCAAGCCACCTTCAGCCACAGGTTTAGATGGATCATACAAGTTTGGTGTACCCGGATGGGCCATTTCAGCCGTGCCCCAACAAGGCCATGGCAAGCCATAGTACTCGCCATCACACGGACCACCATTTGCCTGCAACGTGGTGCGGTCAAAGGTGTGCTGGTTCGCCATATGCTTTTTCAAGCGTTCCGGAGATTGACCAGTATAACCGATTGTCCACATGCCCTTGTTAAACTCGCGGGTCACGTCTTCAAGGTTAGGCTCGTCGTTTTCAACCTTAACCTGTTTGAACAGTTCATCGGCAAAGCCCAGTTTCTTGGCGAGCTTGTACATGATGGTGTGGTCAGGCAGCGATTCAAACAGCGGATCCACAACCTTTTCACGCCATTGAAGCGAGCGATTAGATGCGGTTACCGAACCGTATGTTTCAAACTGCGTTGATGCTGGAAGCAGATACACACCATCCTTGCGGTTATGCATCACCGCAGACATCGTCGGATACGGATCAACAATGACCAATGTATCGAGCTTATCCATGGCTTTTTGCATTTCAACAAGGCGGGTCTGAGAGTTCGGCGCATGACCCCAGAAAATCATCGCTTGAATGTTCTCTGGTTGATCAATATTGCCTTTATCTTCCAGCACACCGTCAATCCAGCGCGACACCGGAATGCCTTTGGACTGCATCAACTTTTCATCGGCAAACCTGCCAAGCAGATAGTCGTAGTCCACATCCCAAACACGTGCCCAGTGCTGCCATGAGCCCTTCTTCAAGCCATAGTAACCTGGCAATGAGTGTGACAACACGCAAAAGTCGGTTGCGCCCTGCACATTATCATGGCCACGGAAGATGTTGGTGCCACCGCCCGTGCGGCCCATGTTGCCAAGAGCAAGCTGCAACACACAGTAAGCACGTGTGTTGTTGTTACCATTGGTGTGCTGTGTGCCACCCATGCACCAGATTACAGTACCGGGTTTGTTTTGCGCCAATGTACGCGCAACACGCTTCATCTGTGAGCCGGGAACACCAGTGACTTTTTCAACTTCTTCTGGGTTCCAATTAGCCACTTCTTTCTGAATGTGATCCATGCCCCAGACACGCTGGCGGATGAATTCTTTATCTTCCCATCCATTATCGAAGATATGCCACAGAATGCCCCAAATAAGCGCGACGTCCGTACCGGGACGGAACCGCACATATTCAGATGCGTGCGCCGCTGTGCGCGTAAAGCGCGGGTCACACACAATCAGTGGTGCGTTGTTTTCTTCCTTAGCTTTAAGCACGTGCAACAGCGACACAGGGTGTGCTTCTGCTGGATTACCGCCAATAATGAAGATCGCACGCGAATTGTGGATATCATTATAGGAGTTTGTCATCGCGCCATAACCCCAGGTGTTTGCAACACCCGCGACCGTGGTTGAGTGACAAATACGTGCTTGGTGGTCACCATTGTTGGTGCCCCAGAAGGCATACATTTTGCGGAACAAGTAAGCTTGCTCGTTATTATGCTTCGCCGAGCCGAGCCAGTAAACTGAATCTGGCCCCGCAGCTTCGCGCACTTTTATAAGACGATCGCCAATTTCGTTGATGGCATCATCCCATGACATCCGTTGCCATTTGCCGTCGACAAGTTTGGTTGGGTATTTCAGCCGTCGTTCACCATGGGCATGTTCACGCACCGCTGCGCCTTTCGCGCAATGTGCACCCAAGTTAAACGGACTGTCATATGCAGGCTCTTGGCCAATCCAGACACCGCCAGATACTTCTGCCAAAACCGTACAACCAACCGAACAGTGAGTGCAGACCGACTTTTTGATCTCCACCGCGCCAGCAGCAGCACTTTGTGCTTCAGCCTCTGTCACCATACCACTCTTCAAAGCTGCCATGGCCGACAATCCACCGATTGCCAAACCAGAACGCTTGAGGAATGTGCGCCTGTCTACAGCGCCACCAGTGAGCTCTGTTAAGGCTGATGACAAACGGGGGCCTATCGCCACCCCACCTGTCTTCTTCCTAAGCATTTCACTCTCCTATTTATTGAGGCGCTTCACCCCTTCGCCTCTTTAAAGGGCCGTCGTAACGTGATCTTCCCGATTAAAACCGGGCTGAATCGTAATATGTGCGGACATGCTCGGTTTCCCGATACCCGTCCGATTTTTCCTCGGCCAAGCTAGCTTCAGCACTTGATCCTGTCGTCGCAAGTGCAGCACCACCTGTAACGGTGGCAACACCGGCAAGCTTCAGAAAATCACGTCTTCCGCTTTTGACGTCGGACTTATTTCCAGACATTTGGATTAGTCCTCCTGTATTGGTTTCACCTACGTACTCTACTCAAACCATCTCAAACGCAGCATTCTCTATCTCTATGAATGCTGAACCAACTGAACCTAAGCACGCATAGAAAACAGAACTGCGTGCAGCTTCTAAATCGGCAAAAAAATGCCCGGCCCAAGGAGCCAGGTGCTTTGAATAAAATTCTTTCTGCTCAGTAACATCGCGTGCTTGTGAGAATGCGCCTTCAATCAAGCCTGCCATCATTTCACACAGTGCAGCGATATGGTCTTCTGGTTCTTTCACATGAGATTGGCGTTCAATGCCAATGACAGCCATATCCGCCCTGAGCCTGGCAAGTGGCTTTTCATTTAAGAAACCTGTCAGATAATAAGATCCATAGGGTAGCAATTCACCTCGCCCTACGCC
>JBPCVX010000078.1:0-5551 GCA_051010095.1 Hyphomicrobiales bacterium | reverse complement strand
GCTGATCACGGTGGTCTTAGATCACGAAAAACTCGGTCATGCTGTGCTTACAGTGGTGACAGACCGTGGTGAATTTGTGCTCGACAATCAACACACGAAGATCTTGCCCTGGATGACAACTGGATATCAGTTCGTCAAACGCCAGGCACAGATTCACCCTGCTATGTGGGTCGCGCTCGACCCGCTCGCCTCCGGCCGTTTGCGATACACCTCAAGCGAAACACGCGTGGGGGGAAACCGCTAACTTAGCGACAGGTCGAATTATGCATTTTGAGTCCCGGTCAGCGTCCCCCTCCCCCATCCCCAGGTGACCGGGTCTTGCAAGCCGGTTCCGTCCCACCCGGAACCGGTCTCCCCGCCAGGCACCCGCGCCTGGCGGGGTCTTTATAAAAATTCCGAATTAAACTGCTTCAAGCCCTTTGGTGTAACGCTTCCAGTTTTCGACATAATGCGCGGCTGCATATCCCATATCGTCAACTTCTTCATCAGACAAAATGCGCACCACCTTGCCGGGAATGCCCATCACCAGCGCCTTTTCTGGAATTTCCTTGCCTTCCGCCACCAATGCACCCGCACCAATAACAGCACCATATCCGATCTTGGCACCGTTCAATATGGTTGCACCCATTCCAATAAGTGCCCGATCGTCAATTGTGCAGCCATGCAGCATAACTTTGTGCCCAACAGTAACGTCGCTCCCGATATCAAGGGGATAGCCCATGTCCGTGTGCAGTACACTGTTGTCTTGAATATTAGAGCGTGCGCCGATGGTGAGGCGTTCATTGTCGCCGCGCAACACAGCACCAAACCATACGCTTGCCTCTTCTTCCAGCGTCACCTTGCCGATGAGAACCGCCGTGGGCGCCACCCAATAATTACCAGACTCTGGAAACTCAGGCGCGTGGCCATCTAAGGTGAAGAGAGACATATTGTGTTCCTATTGTTGTGCTCTTGTGTTGGTTTCTAAAGGGTGTAATACCCACGGCAGGTGCCGTAAAGAGCACCTTTGGTAGCCATTGCTTAGGCGCATACATGGAACAACACTGGGAAGAATTAAACCGGCCGGTCCCACCGCCAAAAACCAGCTACAAGGCGTCTTTGCGCAGGCGCTCGTTGGGTATTGTGTTGCTCATGCTGGTGTGTGGCTTTGTCCTGTCGGCGGGTTCTGTTTTGGCGTTCTATTTCTTGCCTAATCCTAGCCTGCTCTTCGGTGAAGAAAAATTAGCAGGCGATGCAGACAAGCTGCTGCATGTAGAGTTTCGAGGCGATGAATTTGTCATGCCTGAACCTGTTGTGCGGGCCATTGACCGCGGCGTCACAGGTAGCGTGCGGCGCATAGAGTTGCGCGTGCCCTGGCCATTTGAAGCAGAAAATATCAAAGGCTTAACTGCAAGTCAGCTCAATGAGCTTGAGGGCTCTCTCTTCTTGTCTTTCGAGACCAACACCAACAAGCTCTCAACATCTGATCATTTTAACAAAATTATTCGGCGCTTTGTGGCTGGCCAACCTGAGGCAACGCCCTCAGGCCTCATCAGATATCAATTTGCAAAAAATTCGCCTTACGCAAACGAAGAGCTCTTTGTCGGAGAGTTCAATGGAAAACAGGTGAATTACCGCTGCGCCCGCGACGAAGGAAAATATGGCCCTTCATTGTGCGCACGCGTGATCCCCGTAAGTGGCAAAATGATTGCGCGCTATCGGTTTCACCGACAATATCTCAAGGATTGGATTGGCCTGGAAGCAACAGTGCGCGAGCTGATCAAAACCTTTAGAATACCTGGCGCAGGTTAGCCCTATCAGCTCTGTTCGCCCGGAATTTCCAGATCAAATTCAAGAATTGCCATCTGAAAGTTCCATGATAAGTCTTCATCTTCATCATCACGGAAGATGACGCCGATAAACTCATCACTGATATAAACTTCCGCACTATCATCTTTTTGAGGACGACGGCGGATTTCAATGCTTGGCAATTGAAATTTCGAGCGAAAATACGCCTCTAATTTGCGGATTTCTTCAACGTCCACGCCAAGCCTCCATTAATAGCGTTATTGAGAGGCGGTGATACGAAATTCAAACATCATACGCAAGCGCGCATCGCTCATTTATCGTCCACTTTTTCATCTTCTGCTGGTAACAACTGATCCATGCTGCGCGAAGGCTCTGAACAACCAGCAAAACCCACCACCTTTGCAGGCACCCCTGCAACCGTGCGATTATTTGGCACGGAATGCAAAACAACAGATCCAGCGGCAATGCGCGAACATTCCCCAACAGTAATGTTGCCCAGCACACTAGCGCCTGCGCCTATCAGCACGCCTGCGCCTATTTTCGGATGCCTGTCACCATCGTCCTTACCCGTTCCGCCTAAAGTAACTGAGTGAAGCATTGAAACATTGTCACCCACAATCGCTGTCTCGCCGATCACAATTGAATGCGCATGATCGATCATAATGCCTCGGCCGATCTTGGCTGCCGGGTGAATGTCGATAGAAAAAGTAAGTGAGACGCGGCTTTGGATGTACAAAGCGAAATCCTTGCGCCCCATTTTCCAAAGCTGATGTGCCATTCGATAGGCCTGGACCGCTTGGAATCCTTTGAAGTAGAGCACTGGATCAATGAAACGATGACATGCAGGGTCCCGATCCTCGGTCGCTATAATATCTGCCCGGATCATCGCACCAATTGTCGGGTCTGCTTCAAGAGCGTCCTGAAACGCTTGTATGATCAGCTCTCCTGGAACATCCACATGGTGCAAGCGTTGCGCAATACGCCAACAAACCGCTTTCTCAAACGTGGAATGGTTGAGAATGCTTGAGTAGATGAAACCGCCAAGAGAAGGATCATCAGAAAGGATCGCTTCTGCTTCTTCGCGTACGCGTTTCCAGACCGGGTCAATGGTTTCAACATTCAACTGTGGAACAGGTTGTTGGGCCATCTATTGGGGCTCCTTTGGAAATCACAAGAGGGATAGCAATCTTGCAAAAAAAGATAAAACCTTGCTGCACAGATTACCAGAGCAGCAACGTCATTTTTGTGGCATAGCGGTCATGCATCAATTGCATAAATCTAAACATATTTCATGTACCACATTAATAGTAGAGTTTATAGTATTGTTTTTCAATATTTTTCCAGAAAAACAATTACCGCATCAGTAAACACGTCATTCTTGTCGCCCGCAACCATGTGACCTGCTTCGCTCACATCAGCGAACTCAGCATGTGGCGCCAGTTGCATAAATTCAGCTGCCGTTTCCTCATCAACAAGTTCAGACGCCTTACCGCGCACAAGAAGCAAAGGTACCTTTATATTACGGACGGCTTTTTCCAAACGCCGATACATAACATCCCTATCCGAAGGTGATGTGCGTCCGTTTGTTTCCACAACGAATTTGGGGTCCCAATGCCAGCGAAAGCGATTGTCACTTCCACGCCGCAAGTTCTTTTCAAGTCCTGAAAGATCTTTTGGACGCGGCCTGTTGGGTAAATAAGCGGAGATTGCATCGGCTGCCTCTTCAAGAGTTGCAAATCCTTCGACGGCGCGCTCTCTCATAAAGCCCAAGATTTTGTCCACTCCGTCTTGGCGCATGCGTGGTGTAACATCAACGAGAACAACAGCAGAAAGAACTGATGCAGGAGCCTCTCCTTCTGCGATCATCGCCGAGATGCCGCCAAGAGAAGCACCTATAACAACGGGTTTCGTGCCAAATTTGTTCTCGGTATCTTTTGCAACTGCAGTTAAATCCTTGGCGAAATCATCAAAATGATAATTTCCACCTTCGCTCCATGCGCTATCGCCATGGCCACGCTGATCTATACTGATTGCGTTCCAACCTCGATCCGCCAAATGTTGTGCCGTAGAACGCCACGAGTGCCGCGTTTGCCCGCCGCCATGCAGAAGAATTACGGTGCGTTGATGTGCGGTTCCCACTGCAGGGTGCAAATCGCCCATCAGTGTGTTTTGTTGCCAACCTTTAAGTGAAATACGTTTTCGATTGGTCTGAGAATCTGGGGTATCCATTCTTGCAAAAGCCTACGTCATCAACGGATGGTTTGCAAAAAAATCCAAAACACCCTGTTTATATACTTTATCTCCAACAGCGCGCATATGATCGCGCCCTGGAATTGGCAAGGCATAGCCATTTTGCACCGCATTTTGAAGAGGCTCAATTGCACCGGCGATTGTGTCTTCGGTCCCAACAGCGACAAGCGCTGGCACTTCAATAACACTCAATTCGGCTTCGGTGATCTTCTGGCGTGATGAGCGCATACACGCAGCCAACGCCCGCAAATCAGAGCCCGTTTGCTCTGCGAACAGTCTAAATCCCCTTGATGCTGCATCACGCACCAAGGACTTGTCTGGCGCCTCAAGCGCAGAAGCAACCGCTTCAGCACCGCCAACACCCTTGATCATATTCTCCGCTAATCCCGCAAAAACCGCAGCGTTTACGAGATTTTGATGTTTCATTGTTAAAAAC
This sequence comes from Hyphomicrobiales bacterium, assembly GCA_051010095.1. Lineage (GTDB taxonomy): Bacteria > Pseudomonadota > Alphaproteobacteria > Rhizobiales > CAJQND01 > CAJQND01. The sequence goes on along the minus strand of JBPCVX010000078.1, from coordinate 1,077 downwards.
GCCGAGATTCGAGCTCCCATGGAATACCCCATGACATCGATCTTTGTGAAACCCAGATGAGCCATCAACCGTGCTGCGTCTTCCGCCATGATTGGTGCGGAATATGCTGCCGGTTCATAGAGCTTTTCACTGTTTCCGTGGCCACGGTTGTCTAACGCAACAACCTGTCGGCCAGCGCGCACCAATGTTGAAACCCATCCGGTGTCGATCCAGTTTACCTGCGCATTTGAAGCGAAACCATGAATGAGCAGGATCGGCGGCCCCTCACCTTCAACGTAGTAAGCGATCTCCACACCATCTGAGTTAAATTTATGCATCGTGACTGCTCGTTGCTTTCATTGACGGTGAAGATATGCTATCGGCGAAACAAGACAAGAATTTAAAGCCGTTCGCAAGCGCGAATTCGAGAGATACCGTTAGGAAATTACACATGGCAGAGGCCGGACCAGTTAAAATTCATAACGATATGGGGCTTGAGAAGATCAGCATTGGCGCCAAGGCCTTTCAATGCACTGGTGCCAAAGCCCCATTTGACCACCCTCATGTTTTCCTGGATATGGGCGATGATGATGAACGCGTCTGCCCTTATTGTTCAACGCTGTTTGTTTATGACGGCTCGCTTGTCCATGATGAAGCTATACCCGCAGAAGCTGTGTACCGGGAAGACGCCTAGCTCATTCCTAAATAGACCCGCGCTTCTTGTGCGCTCATTACCGAATGCCCATTATCTGCAAGCGCCTTAACAGTGGTCTCAATAAGAGCCGCGTTGCCGGGCGCTAAGGTGCCATCAGGTAGAAGCATATTGTTTTCAAAGCCAATGCGCACGTGCCCCCCATTGTTTGCAGCATAAAGCGCGCATGCACATTCCTTTGCACCGAACGCACACATCGCCCAACGCACGTCGCGCCCATTGAGTGCAGCTAAAAACGGGTCGAGATCTTCTGGTTCAGATTGCTGGTCTTTCGCATAGCGACCAAGAACAAATAGCAAAAACGGCTTTGATTGAGGCACCACACCGCGTGCGCGTAGATCGAAAAAACGCTCTACATCGTCTGCGTCGTAGCAAATGAACTGCAC
>JBPCVX010000077.1:0-5320 GCA_051010095.1 Hyphomicrobiales bacterium | reverse complement strand
CAGAAAGGGTTTCCGGCGAGAAATGAGTTTGAATTCGAAGTTTGGTTTGTGCGGCCTCAGCTGCCGCGGTTAGAGCAATCGCGGCGCCCGCCGCCATCAAAGTCTTAGTGAGTTTCTTGAGCATGGTTTCCTCCCTATTGCTCATTTGTCGCCTTTTTTGTTTGCTGTTGTTGTCAAGCGGCTTGGCGATTGGCCGCCTCCAGTTTGTTCCAGTCAAATTCGACACCAATACCCGGATTCGAGGGCGCGATGGCGAGATGGTTTTCAACAACCAAAGGTCTTAAGGTATAGGCATCGATAGGAAAACTGTGCACTTCGAGCCAGCCTGCACGAGATTGCGCAGACACTAGGCTTACGTGCAACTCCTGCATGCCATGGCTGCAAACGGGAATATTATGGGCTTGCGCCAACTCGCTTGCCCGCAGCCACCCGGTTACCCCTCCACAATTTGAAGCATCGGGCTGAACGTAAGACAGCTTGGCATCATTAACGGCATATTCAAATTCGTGAATTGTGTGTAGGTTTTCGCCCATGGCGAGCGGCACACCAGTTTCTTCTGCGATACGGGCATAGCCTTTATAATTGTCGGGAATAATCGGTTCTTCGAACCAGAGTATATCAAACACAGAAAATGCCTCGGCGGCAGCAATCGCTTGATCCACATCCAGCGCATAGTTTGCATCGACCATAAGAGCGAGGTCTGGCCCAAGCTGCTCGCGGACTGCTCGAACACGAGCCACATCTTCTGAAAGTTCGGGCTTGCCGACCTTTATTTTAACAGCATTGAAACCGGCCGCCACATGATCATCAATACTGCGCAGCAGTTTGGGTAATGGAAAATTTAGATCTATTCCGCCGCGATACGCCTTGCACCGGTCAGATGCCCCACCCGCAACTTTCCAAAGCGGTTGCTCCGCGCGCCGGCAACGTATGTCCCAAAGCGCTATATCGATAGCTGAAATTGCAAACGAGGCGATACCTCCGCGCCCCACATAGTGCACATGCCATTGCATTTCATCGTACAACGCTTCTACGTCGCTACTATCTTTGCCAATGAGCGTTGGCCCCAGGTCACGATCAAGCAGAGCTTTGATTGCGTGCCCACCTCGGCCACCTGTATAGGTGTATCCGGTACCGACGCTGCCATCTGCGAGGCCAATCGTAACTGTAATCAATTCAAAATGAGTGTGATCGCCATGTTTGGCATCGGTCAATACCTCTGACAACGGCACATTGTAGATGCTGCAATCGAATTTAGATATTGATGACACGTGCCGTTGCCCCTCCCCAAGAACACATTTTTGGTAATACCAAAACTAATTCCAGTCAAGCAAATCTTGACATTTTGGCCCATGAGGGTAGTTTTCAGATGATGAAAATACAGATTAAAGACGTGTTGGCGACATAAACAGAGGCATAGACATCGAACAACAACTTGCATCCAAGGACGTGCGGGCAGCCGATCAAGTGGTTTCAAAGCTTGAAGCACGAATTTTCTCAGGAGCGCTTGCAGCCGGCGACCCGCTGCCTGCGGAGCGCGAGCTAATTGAGGAGTTTCACGTTAGCCGGACCGTCGCCCGCGAAGCGGTCACCATTCTGGCTAGCAAGGGATTGATCGAAGCCAAACCCCGTTTTCGTCCCGTTGTTCGCAGGCCTGATTTTGAAACCGCATTAGGCGTGCTTGGCGGAATTGTTCAGCATCTGGTCGGACAAGATGGCGGTGTAAGGCACCTTTTCGATACACGTACATTTATTGAGGCAGCCCTGGTGCGCCAAGCCGCCATCAGTGGTGACAAAAAAGATATCGTCAATCTGCGCGAGGCCCTGGCAAAAAACGGTGACGCGATTGATGATTCAGAACTCTTTTATAAAACAGACATGGCGTTTCACAGTGTTCTATACACAATCCCGCGCAATCCAATATTCCTAGCGCTGCATAAGTCCTACACAGCATGGCTCGGCAATCATTGGCGGCAGATGCCGCGATTACCAGATCGCAATCAGCGAAATTTTGAAGCGCATCAGGCGATATTCAACGCCATTTTGAGCAGAGATCCCGACGTTGCTGAAGCCGCCCTGCGTAAGCACCTCGCAGACGCCTGGGATCAAGTGCATGCGACTTTTGATAAGATCTAGTTCGATGCGAAAACGCAGCAACATGCAAATACTGTTGCTAACTGATATGTCTTAGGAGAGCTTTTGGACCAACTCAAATGTCAAGCCTTCTGGTCCCCAGATAAGCGCCATCTTGTAATCGCGAAATTCCATGATTTCATTTCGCATTTCTACGCCAGCAGCTTTCAGGTCGTTCAAAGATTTTTCCAAGTCGTCTACCGCAAAGCCAAAGTGATTGAATCCAATGGATGAAAGATCACGAACGTGCTCGTTTGGCAGGGAATGGGGCCGGTGGTACTTGAGAAGTTGTATGTCAAAATATGGGTCGGCGTCCTTCAATACCATGGTGATGTGCTCGGCTTCCATATCAGGAACTCCAAGATATTTTTCCATAACCGGACCTGAAATTACCTTGTTTGAGTATTCTTCGAAACCAAGTGCTGAAAGAAATCGTTTCGCGCTGCCAACATCACTGACAACAATTGACATATGATTGGGTGAAATAGCCAAGAGCTTCTCCAACATTTGCTTGAAGTTTATTCTAGGTTTGCTCTTCAGTATGCAATTAGATCAACCGGAAAGCTATATTTTCTATCCCCTTTAGCAGTCATGAAACAGAGAGCTTGGGAGCGATATCAAATCGAATACCTGGATGCGGATGCGGGCAGCTGGAAAGAGAGGTTGAAGCAAAATAGCAATTGGAAGCGGAGCGCCTGTGTTTGGGTTTTTCGCCTCGCTCTGTTCACATGAACTTTCCGTATGCCACGAAAAACCACGAACCTCATCGCGCTCTGCGCAAAAAACTTAAACTGTTGCGGTCCTTGTTACGTAACCAACAGGGTAATCAAAAATGAGGTCAAAAATGAAACTCTTCGCAGCCATAACTTTGTTTTTTTTGCTCACTTTGAAGGCGCAGGCGGACCTAAACATTCGCTTCGATGAAGGTGCGCCGAAGGATCGCTTCACGATAACTAATTTCGGTGCATGCGACATTGGTCCTACAAGTATTTCGATCGACCTTAGTGGGTCTACTTTTGGATTGGTGTTTGATGTTACCGCCAAAGGTGCTGGAGTTGAAGTTTTTCAACCATTTGAGGTCACTATCGGTCGCGAAAATTTGTCCAAAATACCCATGGTGAAAGATGGTGATAACATTATCAAACTTGACCTGACGGGATTGAAGTCAAAAGAATCGTTTGCCTTCACGATTGATGTGGATGACACCAAAAAAAGCCGCGAGATTACAGTTTCTAACAGTGAGCTTCAGGGTGCCAAGGTGGTGGCCAAAGATCAGAAACAAACGATTAGTGCGCCTTTCCAAGAAAACGCCAGTGCGACCTTGGAATTATCGTCCTGCGGCGCTTAATGCTCAATTCAGCGGGGACTCAACTTGCTTTGTAAAAAACTTTCTGCTGCCGTTTTTCTTTGCGCGTGTGGGACAATTGCTCATAGCGAGCCTGCTATGATCGACAACTTTAACGCAGATCCAGAGAAGAATTGGCGTTTCGTGGCAGACACAGTTATGGGCGGCGTGTCCACTGGAACCGTCTCGTTCAAAACTGAGAACGGAAACGCGCTCGCTAAAATGACCGGAACGGTTAGCACCGAAAACAATGGAGGTTTTATTCAGTTTCGGCGGAAAATACCCTCTTCCGTGAACGACAGCGTGCAGGGTGTCCAACTCACTGTGCGCGGTAATGGTGAACTATATTACGTCCATATCAGAACATCTGGCACCATATTGCCATGGCAATACTATCAGGCGCCATTTGAAACTCAAAAAAGTTGGCGAAATGTCCGCATCCCTATTTCCGCGTTTAAGCGCTCAGGTTGGGTATTGCGCAAATCGATCTCACCATCTTCGATCAAATCTGTCGCGATTGTAGCGTTTGGAAGGGACCACGAGGTTGATGTTCAACTTAGCGAGATCAAATGGTACTAGATCACTGACGAAGCCGAGCATCAAATAGACGCAAGGCAGATCAATCAAAGACAACGGTCTCGACTAAAACTTTATCAAGCAAGCCGTTCAAAGACACACTCAGCTGCTTCCAGGGCACCTTCAAGATACCCACCAAATTGCTTCGCAACTTCTGAGCCACCAAACAGTATGCGCCCTTCCCAAACATTGTGGAGCGCTCTTGGCATCCCATATTCCGGGTGCGTGTAGAGCGGTTGCAAATCCAATGTTGTCGAGGTGCAGCGATCAAAGGCCCAGTCCTTCACATAAAGCGCCATTGGTTCAGCGGCATCAGGTCCAAACAGGCGCACGAGTTGTGCGCGCAACTTTTGTCGCAAAACTTGTTCGTCTTCGCGGGCCTGAGGAACCAAACCGATAAACCCGAACAGAGCAAATGGCCCACCATCTGCTGGGCTTGCATCGTGTATCTCAACCAGAGGCCCAGCCCTGCTCATCGCATCGCCCGACAATCCAGCTTCACGCCAAAAGTCATGCTCGTAGAGTGCGATGGCTTTAGCTTGACCGGCCATCCACGTGGGAACCGAATTCAACGCTTGTTTCACCACTTCTGGCAAAACCGGGTCAAAGGTAACATGCGCGGCAATACGCGGCGGGAGCGCCAAAACAATTTGCTTAGCCGAGATTTCTTGCCCGGATTCGGTGATAGCCATGACACTATCATCCCGGTTTTTGATGGTCTTGATCGTTGTTCCAACGTTCAGCGATTTCTCTGGCAACCGTTTGCATAGCTCTTTTACTATGGCCCCGATGCCACATTCGAGACGAAAAGAGCCTTGCATTGCTGCATGGCCAGGGCCGCGTTGGACCCGTCCTTGTTCATCTTCGAAAATCAAATCTCCAATGGAATATTGGTCAAAGCTGCTCAACCCGAGCTCAGAGACAAGACCGGCAAATTTTGGTTGCCCAGGCCAGTACCACGATGGACCCAAATCATAATACCCGCCATCAAGTTCCTCGGTAAGTATCCGTCCACCGAAGCGGTTACGCGCTTCAACCAAAATGAAGCTGCGTTTCGCCACCGTCAGTTGATGCGCCAAGCGAAGTCCGGCAAGACCACCACCAACGACTAAGGTTTCCGTTTGCATTCAGAAGTCTCCGAACCGAGTTTTAGGGTCAACCATAACCTTGCGACTTGTGTGGAATGTTGGGAACGACCAGATCAAATGACTTATAGGCGGGGTGTGCGTCACATACCAGACGTGCAAATGTGTGATGTGTCTCCGC
>JBPCVX010000076.1:0-16388 GCA_051010095.1 Hyphomicrobiales bacterium | reverse complement strand
CCCCACCGGGTGCAAAACCAAATAGGGGTAGCATGATGCAGTGCATCAGGTTTGTATCCAAACCGCTGCCCGGGTCGGTTGCTTGAGGTGCATGGCAACATGCATCCCAGATGAATGGCCATCCAGCGCACGTGAAGCACCGCTTTACATTGCGTGGACAGAACCCGGCTTACAGGCCGGCTGGGTGTTTATAAAAACACAAACCTATGCTGGCTCGGCTGGAATGCCGGGCCAGCGCCATTTTTATGGCTAAAAATCCAGTTTTGAATCGCAGTGGCAACTATTTGTTAAGCAAAAAAATGCGACAAAGGTGGGAGTTTTAAAATTAGCAGAGCGTTGAATTCGCCTGTGTCAAAAACATCCGGGGTGCCAATGTCCGCGCGAGGGCAAATTGCAAATGAAAACCGTCATGTGCCGGTTCTGTGTGCCGAGGTTATCGGCGCGCTGAACGTGCGTGATGGCGGCGTTTATGTGGATGGTACTTTTGGTGCTGGAGGGTATAGCCGTGCCATTCTCGACGCTGCTGACTGCAGTGTAGTTGCTATAGACCGCGACCCGGATGCAATTTCCGATGGGCAACATTTGGTGGACGCCTATGCGGGTCGCTTAACCCTATTGCAGGGACAATTCGGCGACATGTCCGAATTGCTTGAAGCTGCCGGGATAAATCAGGTAGACGGTGTGACCCTTGATCTGGGCGTTTCTTCAATGCAGCTTGACCAAGCCGAGCGCGGATTTTCGTTCCGGCTTGATGGGCCATTGGATATGCGCATGGACCAGGGCGAGGGAACAGATACGCCGAGTGCTGCAGATATCGTAAACCATGCAAATGAAGGTCTTTTGGTCCGCATAATATCGGTACTGGGCGAAGAGCGTAGAGCCAAGGCCGTCGCCCGCGCAATTTTGCGCGCACGCGATGTCGAGCCGTTTGAAACCACAAAGCAACTGGCAACAATCGTTGAGAAGGCTGTGCCGCAAAAACCGGGAAAGAAGACGATCCACCCGGCAACGCGCACCTTCCAGGCACTGCGCATATATATTAACCGGGAACTGGAAGAACTGGTCTCTGGGCTTCAGGCGGCTGAACAGGTTCTGGCGCCCGGTGGACGTTTGGCAGTGGTCTCGTTTCACTCCCTGGAAGACAGACTTGTAAAAAGATTTCTAGCAGAACGCTCTGGACGCACAGGTGGCGGGTCACGGCACTTGCCCGCGTATCAAGGGCCGCGACCATCCTTCGGTCTCACCAGCAATAAAAGTGTCGTTGCCGGTGATGAAGAAGTGGCTGCCAATCCACGGTCGCGTTCAGCACGCATGCGCGCAGGTGAGCGTACCGATGCGCCGCCAATTGAATTGAATGCAAAAGCGCTGGGCTTGCCTGTATTTGAAGAGTTTCGCGAGGTGCGCTCATGATCCGGCTGCTGAATGGAATTTTGGTGATCGCGGTTTTGGTTTGCGGCGGCTGGGTGTACTCGCTTGAACACCAATCACGGAAACTCGATAAACGCATCTCTTCCATGAAGAACGCGATTGCTGAAGAGCGCGAGGCGATACGCCTGCTCAATGCTGAGTGGAGCCACCTTAACCAACCGAACCGTTTGGAGATTTTAGCGCGCAAACATTTGCAGCTTGCCCCAACCGAGGTGGCAACCATCGTTATGCCTCACGAGATTGCCTCTGTGGTTCCAGAGTTGGAAGGTCAGCGCGCGCCAGGCGGAGGCGACCCAATCAATGATATTCTAAGTGGTAAAATTGCGCCGACCAAAAATGCGGTGGAAGGGGATGGCACCGCTGACCCCATCGCCGACATTCTGAAAGGCTTGCAATAATGTTTGGCCTTTTCAAAAAACGCGGCAAAACGGCACCAAAGCAGGTGGATTTAAATCAGGGACGCAAACGTGCCCGCTTGGTGATTGGTGTCTTTGGTCTTTGCTTTCTGGCGATTGGTGTGCGCATTGGTCAACTCACGGTGTTGGGCGAGCGTGCCGATCCAATCAAGACTGCAAGCGTTTCAAAATCTACTTCTCTAAGGCCAGACATTGTTGATCGTACCGGATTGGTGATGGCGACCGATCTGCGCATGTGGTCCTTATTTGCAAATCCGCGCAAGATCCTTGATGTCGACGAGGCTATTGAAGAACTCCTCACCGTATTCCCCAAAGAGGACATCGCTGAGTTACGCCGCAGACTGACGGCGAAGAAAGGCTTCATCTGGCTGAAGCGTGAATTGTCTGAACGTGTCAAAAACCAAGTGCATGATCTTGGTGTGCCGGGTTTCGGCTTTCGTTCAGAAACAAAACGCATCTATCCCATGGGGTCGGTGGCTGCACACGTGATCGGATTTGCTGATGTGGATTCTCAAGGGCTTGCCGGCGTTGAGAAATTTCTCGATGGCCGTGGCAGGCTTTATGCAGCCTCTCTCTCGTTGCCGGGGAAAAACACTTCAACACCGGTTGAGCTTTCGATTGATGCACGCGCCCAGCATGCGCTCACTGATGAGTTGCGCAAGGCGGTCGAATATTTTTCCGCAAAGGGCGCCATTGGCGTGATTATGGATGTTCACACCGGCGAAATGATTGCCGCATCTTCGCTGCCTGACTTTGATCCCAATGATCCGAAAGTTGCGCTTGAGAAAGACCGTATAAACCGCTTTTCAGGCGGTGTTTTCGAGCTGGGTTCGGTGTTCAAGGCGGTCACTTTCGCGATGGCGCTTGATGCAGGTACTTCCACCTTGAAGAGCCGCTATGATGCGCGCTCGCCGATTTATGTTGGTGGTTCATCAATTGATGATTTCCACCCGCAGCGCCGCATTCTCACAGTGCCTGAAGTTTTTACTTATTCTTCCAACATTGGCACCGCCAAAATGGCGCTTGGTGTGGGCCTTGCTGGCCACCAGGCATTCCTGAAAAAGATGGGTTTCTTTGAGAGGTTACGCACCGAGGTGGCAGAAGCTGCTGCCCCTTTAAAGCCCAGAAAATGGCGCAGAGTTTCAACAATGACGGCCTCATTTGGCCACGGCATCTCGGTACAACCCCTGCAACTCTTAGCAGCGGGGGCCGCTTTGATGAATGGTGGAAAACTAATAAAGCCGACCTTTCTGAAGCGCGACAAGGCATTTGCCGATGAGATCGCAGTTCAGGTCATCCGACCTGAAACCAGTCGGAAGATGCGTTACCTTTATCGCCTAAATGTCACCAAGGGTACGGCTCGTAAGGCGAAAGTTGAGGGCTATGCTGTAGGCGGCAAGACAGGCACCGCTGAGAAAGTTATCGGCGGCCGTTATTCCAAACAGCATCGGTTCAATTCATTCCTGGGTGCATTCCCAATGGATGACCCGCGCTATGCGATCATCGTCTCCATTGATGAGCCGCAGCCGCGCAAGGAAACCCATGGCTATGCGACGTCTGGATGGAACGCAGTTCCAACGGCTGGCAAGGTTATTAAACGCCTTGCGCCAATTCTGGGCGTCTTGCCGCGCAAGGATCCGGTGACCGCTGAAAGCGTACTCAACAATCGGTCTGGGGGCTAGCCGTGCGGATTGATGCTCTCACCAATTCAGATGTTTCCTTGGCGGTGCTTTCGCCCGATACCGATATTAAGGGGATCACCTCTGACAGCCGCGACGTGGAGCCGGGGTATCTTTTTGCTGCACTTCCCGGTGTCAATGTGGATGGTGCCAAGTTTATCGACAAGGCATTTGAAAATGGCGCAGTTGCGGCGCTATCTCATACCAGGAGCGCAGACCCGCGCGTGATGACGGCAGAAAATGCGCGCCAGGTGTTTGCGCGCATGGCTGCGCGTTTCTTTCATGATCAGCCAGAGATTGCCATTGCGGTAACGGGTACCAACGGAAAGACCTCGGTCGTCGCCTTTGTGCGTCAGATTTGGCAAGCGCTTGGTCTAAGGGCAGCCAGCATGGGCACCGTCGGTGTCGTTGGTCCAGAAGGCCCTGAATATCTCGCTCACACCACGCCTGATCCGGTGACGTTGCACCGCTTTCTGGCTGATTTGGAGCATCGCGATGTCTCCCACGTGGCGCTCGAGGCCTCAAGCCATGGTCTTGCTCAACACCGTTTGGACGGAGTGCGTTTTACTGCAGGTGCATTCACCAATTTAAGTCGAGACCACCTGGATTATCACAAGGATTTCGAAGACTATTTTAACGCAAAGCTGCGCTTGTTCACCGAAGTTTTGTTGCCGGGTGGAGCGGCGGTCGTAAACGCTGATTTTGAACAGGCATCGCGCGTGACAGATGCCGCGCGAGGGCGTGGATTGAGCATTTTCACCGTTGGCGACAACGGGCAAGACTTGCGATTGATTTCCACTGAGGCGAATGATGCCGGGCAGTTATTGCGCATTAGCGATGGCGAGCAGGAACATTCTGTCTTTCTGCCGTTGATCGGTGACTTTCAGGTGTCAAACGCACTCGTTGCGGCAGGTCTTGTTATCGCTGCAGGCCATAGCGATGTGCGCTCGGTGCTGTTGGCGCTGGAAAACTTAAAAGGCGCGAAAGGACGGCTTGACCTTGTTGGAACCTCACATAAAGGCGCGCAAATTCTGGTTGACTTTGCGCATACGCCAGATGCCCTGGTTGCTGCGTTAAAAGCGCTTAGACCCTATGTGCGTGGTCAGTTGCATGTGGTGATTGGTGCAGGCGGTGACCGTGACCATGGCAAGCGCCCGCAAATGGGGGCGGCCGCATGTGAGCATGCAGATCTTGTTATAGTGACAGACGACAATCCACGTACAGAAGACCCTGAGGTTATTCGTAAAAGCGTGCTGGAAGGTTGCCCTGGTGCGACAGAAATTGGAGATCGCCGTGAGGCCATCCGCGCTGCAATTGCCGAGGCACAAGAGGGTGACATTGTACTGATTGCTGGAAAAGGGCATGAGGCTGGTCAAACCATTGGCACTGTGACCCATCCGTTTAGTGATCATGAAGAAGTGCTGGCGGCCATTGGCGGGGATGACACGTGATGGCGGATATACTTTGGACAGCGAAACAATTGGCCGAAATTACGGGTGGGCGCATCATCGGAAATGAGGGTGCAGGCGTTTCAGGTTTCTCCATCGACAGCCGCACGCTGGAAGAAGGTGATGCCTATGTTGCCATTAAGGGTGACGTGCATGACGGCCACAAATTTGCGTCTGCTGCCTTAAAGTCGGGTGCTGTGCTGGCAATTGTCTCGAAGCACGATGACGAGATGCAAGCAGCTGGAACATTGCTTGTGGTGAATGAAGACCCTTTGCAGGCATTGGAAAAAATTGCACGTGCGTCGCGTGATCGGTTTACTGGCAGGGTTGCCGCCATAACTGGCAGCGTTGGCAAGACCGGTACCAAGGAGATGCTGCGCATGTGCCTTGCAAAGTCTGGCAAGGTTCACGCCTCGATAAAATCCTATAATAATCATTGGGGTGTGCCGCTTATGCTGGCAAACCTGCCAATGGATGCAGATTTTGGTGTGTTTGAAGTGGGGATGAACCACCCAGGCGAAATTGTTCCTCTAGTCGGCATGATCAAACCCGAAGTTGCGATCATCACCACGGTGGCGCCCGTGCATTTGGGCATGTTTCATTCGGTTGATGAAATCGCCGATGCAAAGGCGGAAATCTTTACAGGCGTGCGTCCTGGCGGGACCGCAATACTAAATCTCGATAACGCGTATTTCGATCATCTGAAAAAAGCCGCTGAAAACTGCGGCATCGAACATTTCGTGAGTTTTGGGGAAGCGTCTGAGGCCGATGTGCATCTCACCAAGACGGTTTTGCATGATAGCTGCTCATGCGTGCAGGCAAATGTTGCAGGAGACGCAGTTACCTACAAAATCGGCGCACCCGGCAGGCACTTCGTGCAAAACTCACTGGCCGTATTGGCGGCGGTAAAATGTTTGGATGCAGATTTGACCATGGCAGTGCTGGCTTTGGCGGGCGTTTCGGCACCTGTTGGCAGAGGCGAGCGCAGCGTGCTTCAAGTTCCTGGCGGTTCCATAACTTTGATCGATGAGGCCTATAACGCCAATCCAACATCCGTCGCAGCAGCACTTGCAGTGTTGGGCAGTTCCAAACCTGGCAAAGGTGGCCGGCGCATATCGGTTTTGGGCGATATGCTGGAACTTGGAGAAAAGTCAGCACAACTGCATGCCGAGTTGATTACATCCGTAGACGAAGCATCTGTCGATCGCGTATATGCGTGCGGATCAATGATGAAACACCTTTGGGATGCTTTGAATCCAACACAGCAAGCAGCACACACTGAAACCTCAGAAGGTCTCAAAGATTTTTTGTTACGAGACATTAGGGCAGGAGACGTGGTCATGATTAAAGGATCGCTTGGAAGCAAAATGTTGCCCCTCGTGAGTGCCATAAAGGAACGTTTCCCTGAAGTAACCAAGGAACACGGGTGAAAGTGATTTAGCTTATGCTTTATTATCTAATGACAAGCTTGGCCGATCAGATTTCGGCGCTCAATGTGTTCCGCTACATCACCTTCAGAACCGGCGGAGCGATGATGACGTCGCTATTGGTCGTGTTTCTGTTTGGACCGCGATTGATCTCTTCATTGCGCGTGCGCCAAGGTAAGGGCCAGCCGATCAGGGATGATGGCCCTCAGCGTCACATCGTTGAAAAACAAGGTACCCCGACCATGGGCGGCCTGATGATCTTGTTCGGCCTGTTGATATCGATACTTCTTTGGGGAAATCTTACAAATGGTTACGTATGGGCAGTAATGTTCGTGACGTTGGGATTTGGAGCGATTGGCTTTTATGATGACTATTTGAAAGTATCCAAACGTTCAACTGACGGCTTCCCAGCCAAAATAAGGTTCACGTTGGAATGTGGCATCGCCGCGATTGCCACATATGTCATCATGAAACTGGGCGATGCACCATTGTCTACGGCATTGGCATTCCCGTTCTTCAAAGATTTCATTATCGATTTCGGGTTCTTTTTCATCATTGTCGGCATGTTTGTGATTGTCGGCTGCGGGAACTCGGTCAATCTAACGGATGGTTTGGATGGCCTTGCCATTGTGCCGGTGATGGTTGCGGCTGCAAGCTTCGGGATGATTTCCTATCTCGTTGGTAACGCGGTTTTTGCTGATTATTTGCAGGTGCATAACGTTAAAGGGGTGGGCGAGCTGGCGGTGTTTAGCGGCGCAGTCCTTGGCGCAGGGCTTGGCTTTCTGTGGTTTAACGCGCCGCCTGCGATGATTTTTATGGGCGACACCGGATCATTGGCTCTTGGTGGCGCGCTTGGCGCTATGGCGGTGGCGGCAAAGCACGAAATCGTATTGGGCATTATTGGTGGTTTGTTTGTCTTGGAAACGGTTTCTGTAATCGTGCAGGTGTTGTCATTCAAACTCACCGGCAAACGCGTATTTGCGATGGCACCACTACATCATCACTTTGAGGAAAAGGGATGGGCTGAATCCACGGTGGTTATACGATTTTGGATTATCTCAGTTGTGTTGGCGCTGATCGGCCTCGCTACTTTGAAACTGCGGTAAGTGGAGCGCGAATGATCTGGGCTGAACCATATGGCGGAAAAAGAATCGCGGTTTTTGGGCTTGGAAAAAGCGGGCTCTCGACCGTGCACGCGCTCGTTCAAGCGGGCGCGGATGTCGCACCATGGGATGATTCTGAAGCTTCGCGCGAAACAGCAACGCGCGCAGATGTGCACCTCGTAGACTTAAACACTGCCGACTGGTCGCAATTTGATGCTTTGATCCTTGCCCCAGGCGTGCCGCTCACGCATCCAGAACCACACTGGACAGTGGTTGAAGCACACAAGGCGAATATTCCCATCATCGGTGATACTGAAGTTTTCGCCCAGACCATCACTGCGTCTGGACTTTCAACCAAGCTTGTTGGCATTACCGGGACAAACGGCAAGTCGACCACAACAGCGCTTATCGGCCATATGTTTGCAAGTGCTGGCCGCGATACACAAACAGGCGGCAATATCGGTCTAGCCGTGCTTGATATGGCGCCGCCTGAAAATGGGCGCCACTATGTGGTGGAGTTTTCATCTTACCAGATCGATTTAACCCCCTCGCTCAAGCCAGATGTCGGCATCTTGCTAAATCTCACGCCGGACCATCTTGACCGGCATGGCGATATGAAAAATTACGCTGAAGTGAAAGCGCGCATGTTCGCCCTGCAAGATGAAGCTGATGAGGCTTTTATTGGCGTCGATGATGAATATTGCCGCGAGATTGCTGCCGACGTATCGAGTGCTCGTGTTGCCCGTGTATCAGTTGAGGGTCACGACGCTGAGATCAGTGTTACTGATGGCATGCTCAGCGATGCGCGCGACGGTTCCACTCTGGATTTAACAGGCTTTGACACTTTGCGCGGGCGGCACAATTGGCAAAATGCGGCCATGGCCTGGGGGGCAGGGCGCTCCTTAGGTCTAACCGCTGATGAAATCGCTGCCGCGTTCACGTCATTTCCGGGGCTTGCACACCGCATGGAGATTGTCGCACGCCGTGGAAACGTGTTGTTTGTCAATGACAGCAAGGCAACGAATGTTGATGCGGCAGAGCGTGCGCTTGACACGTTTGACAAGATTTTCTGGATCGCTGGCGGGCTTGCCAAGACCGGCGGCCTTGAACTGCTTAGACCTTACTTCGGTAATATCTGCCACGCTTTCTTGATCGGGGATTCTGCTGCGGATTTTGCCAACTCGTTGGGCGATGATGTGCCCCACAGCAATTGTGAAACAATTGAACAAGCTGTTTGTGATGCTGCCGATGCAGCTGCGAACTTTGATGGTGAATGCGTGGTGCTCCTGTCACCAGCGTGTGCATCATTTGATCAATTTAGAAATTTTGAACTGCGCGGAAACGCGTTCAAGAAATGTGTTGCTGCACTTAGTGGCGTACACCTGATGAATAAGGAGGCTGCCTAATGTTTATTGGACGCACCGATAGGGGGTTGCTTGCCAAATGGTGGTTCACCGTGGACAGAAAGATGCTTTCAGCACTTCTTCTTTTGATGTCGGCAGGCGTCTTGTTCAACATGGCTGCGAGCCCGGTTGTGGCAACCCGCATCGGTTTGCCACCGTTTCACTTTCTGGAGCGTCAGATCATCTTCCTTATTCCTGGCATCGTGGTGTTGATTGGCGCTTCTATGTTGACGGCTGCCCATGCACGGCGGATCGCGTTTATGGGGTTTGCGGGAAGCCTTGTCCTCGTGGCGCTGACGTTGGCGGTAGGACCAGAAATCAAGGGTGCCACGCGCTGGCTATCCATCGGCTCGCTTGCCATCCAGCCCTCTGAGTTCCTGAAGCCCGCCTTTATTGTGGTCTCCGCGTTCTTTATGGCGGAATCCATGCGCAGACCAGAGATGCCCGGCATCTTCATTGCTGCTGCATTATTGTTGGTCGTCATTGGCCTGCTGGTATTGCAACCAGATTTTGGCCAGACCATCCTGGTGGCAGCAGCCTGGATCACCATGCTGTTTATGACCGGTGTTTCCTGGATCTGGATTTTTGCAGCCGCTGGTCTTGGCATTGGCGGAATGGTGTTCGCCTACTTTACCGTTGCCCATGTGGCCTCGCGTATTGACCGCTTTTTGAGCCCCGATACGGGCGATACCTTTCAGGTTGATATGGCGCGCAATGCATTTGAGCAAGGCGGTTTGTTGGGGCAAGGGCCGGGCAATGGTTCGGTTAAAATGAGCATTCCTGATGCCCATTCCGATTTTGCCTTCTCTGTCATCGGCAATGAGTTTGGCGGTGTTGCCTGTCTGATCATGGTGTGCGTGTTTGCGTATGTTGTTGCTCGCGGGCTTAAGTTCACGTTGGTTGAAGATGATCCATTTCACCGTTTGGCGGTAACAGGTTTGATGTCAATTTTTGGCATGCAGGCGGTCATTAATATGGGCGTGAACGTGGCGCTGTTACCTGCCAAAGGCATGACATTACCGTTCATTTCTTATGGCGGATCTTCTCTCATAGCGATGACGTTTGGCATGGGGTTGGTGTTGGCTTTCACAAGAAGACGGCCCGAAGAGGGTATGCGAAATCATGTTTGGCAAGCACCGGCTCACGACTTTCAACCTGCGGGTCAACACTCATGAGTTTTCACTTCGATCCAGGAACAAAAGGTGCCGTAGTTTTGGCTGCTGGCGGTACGGGCGGGCATTTGTTCCCCGCCCAGGCGCTGGCCGAGGAGCTTGTGCGCCGTGGATATCTCGTTCATCTTATGACCGATCCAAGGGTGCGCGAATTCGGTTCAAAATTTCCAGCCGCCCAAATTCATGAAATCCCCTCGGGTTCCATAAGCCTCTCCAAGCCGATTACACTGTTTACCGGCGGGTCGAAATTGTTTCGCGGATTTTTGGCAGTCCGCACGATTTTGAGCACGTTAAAGCCCATGGCTGTTGTTGGATTTGGCGGATACCCGTCTTTTCCACCGCTCGTTGCTGCGAAGTTCTCGCGCGTACCTTCATGCATTCATGAGCAAAACGCTGTTATGGGAAGGGCAAACAGGGCTATTGCTAAATATGTTTCATGCATTGCCTCTTCTTTTCCAAAAATTCACATGCTCCCTGAAGGCGTGCAGTCAAAGCTTGTAATGACAGGTAACCCGGTGCGCGAAACGGTTTTGGCTGCAGCACAAGAAGAATATGAGCCGCCAACACCAGACAAGCCTTTCAAGTTACTTGTGTTTGGCGGAAGCCAGGGCGCGCGCATCTTCTCAGATGTGGTTCCAGAAGCCCTTGCTGGTTTACCTGCAAATGTAAAGAAGCGCATGCAACTTACTCAACAAGTGCGCCCTGAGGATATGGAGCGTGTACAAGCGTCATATACGGCTTCGGGCATTGATGCAGACCTGGCGCCTTTTTTTTCCGATATGCCAAAACGCATCGCGAATGCCCATTTGGTCATTGGGCGTTCGGGAGCTTCCACAATTGCAGAACTATCTGTGATTGGTCGCCCAGCCATTTTGGTGCCTTTGGCGCATGCGATAGACAATGATCAATTACTGAATGCCAAAGAATTTGCGCAAGCTGGCGCGGGTTGGATTATTGAACAACCTGATTTTGATGCTGAGCGTGTCTCGGCGCTTATAACAAAACTTAGGTTTTCAGAGAGCGATCTCAGTTCAGCCGCCACCGCAAGCAAGGCGCTTGGACGTCCTGATGCTGCGCAAAGATTGGCGGATGCGGTTGAGAAAATTGCTTTGAACCAAGCTGCAAAAGGCGCGGGATTTGATCCCGCAGCCAAAGAAGAATAGATCAGGAGCCCGGAGCAATGAGCCTTCCACCAGGAAAATTTACCGCTGAAGTTGGGGCAATTCATTTTGTTGGCATTGGCGGTATCGGCATGAGCGGTATTGCTGAGGTTATGAAAACCCTTGGTTATCAAGTGCAAGGTTCAGATCTGGCGCAAAACGCCAATGTTGAGCGTCTGCGCGGATTAGGAATTCCGGTAGAAGTTGGTCACAAGGCAGAGAACATTGGCGACGCGCGGGTCGTTGTTATCTCTTCCGCGGTCAAGGATGATAATCCTGAAGTGGTTGAAGCGCGTGCGCGTTTTCTACCAGTTGTGCGGCGCGCTGAAATGTTGGCGGAACTGATGCGTTTTAAGTCGGCCATCGCGATTGGCGGCACCCACGGAAAGACAACAACAACATCCATCGTTGCAGCCCTTCTTGAAGGTGGAGGGTTTGACCCAACGGTTATCAATGGCGGTATCATCAACGCTTATGGCACGAATGCCAGGTTGGGCACGGGCGAATGGATGGTGGTTGAATCTGATGAGTCAGATGGAACATTCGTGAAGCTGCCTTCAGACGTCGTCGTCGTCACTAACATTGATCCAGAACATCTCGATCATTACGGCAGTTTCGATGCCTTGCGCGAAGCCTTCCGGACCTTTGTTGAGAATATTCCGTTTTATGGTTTCGCTGTGATGTGCATCGACCATCCCGAGGTGCAGGCGCTCATCGGCAAGGTGACCGACCGGCGCGTGATCACCTATGGGCGCAGTCCGCAAGCGAAAGTGCGACTTGCTGATTTGCGCTTTGAACAAGGCGATGCGGTTATGAGCGTTGAGATTCTGAGCCGTCGCACCGGTGAGGTGGAACGCTTTGAAGATTTGCGGCTGCCCATGCCTGGTGAACACAATGCGCTCAACGCCTGTGCAGCCATTGCAGTTGCGCAGGAACTGGGTATGTCGGGTGAGGACATCCGTGCTGCTTTGCAATCGTTTGGCGGTGTGAAGCGCCGTTTCACCAAGACGGGTGTGTGGAATGGCGTTCCAATTTTTGATGATTATGGCCACCATCCGGTTGAAATCGCAGCAGCGCTGAAAGCGGCTCGCGAAGTGTGTGATGGCCGGGTGATCGCTGTTATGCAACCCCATCGTTATACCCGGCTGCGCGATCTGTTCGATGAATTTTGCAACTGCTTCAACGATGCAGACACGGTTATTCTTGCACCCGTATATGAAGCAGGCGAGACGCCGATTGAAGGCATTCACCACAATGCTTTGCGCGAAGGGATTATTGCGCGCGGACACCGTGATGCACGCACCATTGAGGATCCGGATGAACTGCCCGGGATCATCGCGAAGACTGCACAAGAAGGTGATTTGGTGATTCTACTGGGCGCAGGAAGCATATCTCTTTGGGCTTATGCGTTGCCCGATCAGCTCGCTGCCCTTTCTGGGGACGATGCCTGATGAGTTTAGAAGACATCCGCCTGCATTTGCCGGAGGTGCGCGGGCGCTATAGAGAAAATGTCGAAATGTCCGGGCTCACCTGGTTTCGCGTTGGCGGCCCAGCAGACATTGTGTTTTCGCCTGCTGATGAAGATGATTTGGCACATTTCTTAGGCCAAGCACCTCAGGAAATTCCGATTTATGTTGTTGGGGTTGGCTCAAACCTGCTGGTGCGCGATGGCGGTCTTACTGGGGTCGTGATCCGGCTTGGCCGTGGCTTTAACGCGATTGAGGTTGAGGATGGTGATCGCATCCGCGTTGGCACCGCCGTGCCCGATGTGCAGGTGGCAAAGGCAGCACTGGATGCTGGTATCAAAGGATTAACCTTTCTGAGAGGTATACCGGGCACTATCGGTGGAGCGCTTCGCATGAACGGTGGTGCGTATGAGCGGGAAACCAAGGATGTGCTTATTGAGGCGCGTGCTGTTGACCGTTCCGGCAAGCTTCATGTGATGAGTGTCGACGACATGAATTATTCATACCGGCATTGTGGGGCGCCGGAAGATTACATTTTTACCCAGGCGCTGTTGCAAGGGGAGCACGGGGATAAAGAAGAGATTGCCAGAGCCATGCAGGCAGTAACCGAGGCACGTGAAAACGCACAACCGGTGCGCAGCCGCACGGGTGGATCGACCTTTAAGAACCCACCTGGTGGCAAGGCCTGGCAGCTCATTGATGCTGCCGGAATGCGTGGCCACACAATTGGTGGCGCACAGGTATCTGAAAAGCACTGCAATTTTTTGATCAATACGGGCGATGCAACAGCTGAAGATATCGAGAATTTGGGTGAACTGGTTCGCGCCAAGGTGAAAGAGACATCGGGTGTAGAGCTGTCTTGGGAAATCAAGCGGGTGGGGCGTAAGGCGTAGCGACTAAAATGAGCGACAAAGACACAAAAAATCTCCACGTTGGCCTGCTGTATGGCGGGTGGTCGGCTGAACGTGAAGTGAGTTTGGACAGCGGCATAGCGTGCGGTGAAGCGCTAGAAGAAGCCGGCTACAAGAATGTCGAGATGATAGATGTTGGCCGGAACATTTACAGCGTGCTGGAAGAAAAGCGACCTGACGTTGCCTTTAACGCGCTTCACGGCAAATGGGGTGAAGATGGTCACATTCAGGCGATCTTGGAAGTGTTGCGCATTCCATACACCCATTCAGGCGTTTTGGCTTCTGCACTGGCGATGCACAAGGAAAAAGCAAAAGCCATGTTTTCCCAGGTCGGCATTCCTGTAGCCCGCAGCAAGGTTGTGAGCCTGGAAGAAGAAATTACCGACCATCCGCTCTTGGTGCCTTATGTGATTAAGCCCTTGGCGGAAGGGTCGAGCGTTGGGGTGAAAATGGTGCGCGAAGAGGGCAATGAGCCTGTGCCTTCGTTGTTCTCTCGAGAGGACTATGGTCGTGAAGTCATGGTTGAGAGCTATGTGGCCGGGCGCGAACTCACTTGTGCTGTGATGGGCGATGTTGCGCTCGGCGTTATCGACATTGTCTCCATGGGTGATTTTTATAACTATGATTCAAAGTATGTGCCGGGCGGCTCCCAGCACATTCTTCCAGCCGATATCCCTGCGCCAATCTACCGTAAAGTTCAGGAATACTCGCTCAAGGCGCATCAAATTCTTGGATGCCGTGGTGTTTCACGTTCCGATTTCCGTTTCGATGAAACGATTGGAGACAATGGTGAGTTGATCATCCTGGAAACCAACACACAACCTGGTATGACCGGAACATCGCTTGTTCCTGAAATAGCCGAACATGCCGGACACTCTTATCCTGAACTTGTCGACTGGATGGTGAGGGACGCGTCATGCGATCGCTGATGAGAAGAAAACACGCCGATGCGGACATGCTGTCCACAAAGCCTATGCCGGGGTTATTTTCGCGCGTCGAACGCCTGTTTCTGAGGCAGAGCGTCGGCGTTTGCTTCAATGTCGGCGCGTTGACGTTTTTGGGCGCCACTATGTTTCATGCGCTGGTGCTTGGCGGGCATTTTCAGGTGCCGGGTTCTCCGTTGAAATCGCTTGCCGATAATACCGCGCGCTATGTTGGTTTTAGCGCCAATGAAATAACAATCGGCGGGCTTAAAGAAGCAAAACCAGCGCAGGTGCTCGACACCATTGGCGTGACCCAAGGAGGGTCGCTGATTGGGTTTGACGTGGCTGCGGCGCGTGACAAGCTGCGCGGTCTTGATTGGGTTGCCAAGGCTTCCGTTTTGCGGCTGTTCCCAAACCGCTTGCATGTTGAAGTTATCGAGCGACAACCATATGCACTATGGCAAACTGCGGGAAGTTTCTATGTTATTGATGAGTCTGGAAAAGCCATGACTCATCTGGATGCTGCCAATTGGGCGCATCTTCCTGTTGTGGTGGGACGCGGTGCGCAAGAAAATGCTGCAACGCTTGTTAACCAACTGTCAGTCCATTCTTCGTTAAGGTTAATGGTGCGGGCCGCAGCGCGAGTCGCCGACCGTCACTGGACGCTCTATCTCGCCAATGGTGTGCGAGTATTGCTGCCAGAGGACAATGTGCCAACCGCTCTGGAAACGTTGATGAAACTGGAGCGTGAGCAGTCGATTATGAGCCGGGAAATTGTCTCAGTCGATCTGCGTTTGGCCGATCGGGTGACGTTGCGTTTATCAGAACGCGGTGCGGCGGCGCGCGAGGAGAATGCGGTCAAAGTATCGCGCAAGTGATTTTGAGCCGTGGTGGCGTAAATATTTAGTGGGTTAAGGGTAAGTCACATGACAGTTGTGCAAATGAATCGTGGACAATCTGGCGGACAAGAAAAGGCGACCGTGTTCGCCGCGATCGATGTCGGCAGCACAAAGATATGTTGCATTATCGCGGAAATTTCCACGCTCAAGTCGCGAGCTTTCGGTGGTGAGCGGCAGCGCAACATCAAAGTGCTTGGCTTTGGTCATCAAGCAGCACACGGAATTCGCAACGGCACGGTTGTCGACTTGGACGAAGCGGAAAGCAGTATACGTCTTGCTGTAGATGCAGCCGAACGTATGAGTGGAAAGACAGTTCAGTCGGTCTTCGTAAATGTTTCTGGCGGACGCCCCCAATGCACTTCTTATGACGCGGAGCTCAAAACAAGTGGTCGACAGATCACGCCCGTTGAGGTTGCGCGCGTGGTTGAATTGGCGCAGCGCAAGATCACGCCCGGTAAGCGCATTGTCTTACACACCACGCCAGTTGGCTTTGGCCTTGATCACATTCGCAACGTCCGTGATCCCAAAGGCATGTTTGGTGACGAGCTTTCGGTGCAGCTCAATGCAGTGAGCGTTGAGCGCGGGCCCATGCGCAATCTGGCAACAGTCATCGGGCGTTGTCATCTAGATGTTGCGGGCTTCATTATTGCGCCATATGCGGCGGGCCGATCTGTGTTGGTTGACGATGAACTTCACATGGGCGTCACCTGCATCGACATGGGCGGCGAGACGTCAGCCATTTCTGTTTTCTCGAACGGTAATCTGATTTTTGCAGATACCATTCCGTTGGGTGGACACCATATAACGATGGACATCGCGAGGGGGCTCTCGACGCCAGTTGCGCATGCAGAGCGCATGAAAACTTATCACGGGTCTGCATTGCCGGCAGTGTGCGATGATCGTGAGTTCCTCTCTGTTCCTTTAGTTGGAGAGACAGGCACCGACACTGTGAA
>JBPCVX010000075.1:0-15970 GCA_051010095.1 Hyphomicrobiales bacterium | reverse complement strand
TCAGAAGTCAGACCCGACAAAATTTTAAATGAGAAATTTCTGAGAAACTGAGCCCGCTGGTGCGCATGACAGTACCCGCACCAGATACCGGGTGCCGAATAGGCGCGATGGGGGGGGCTAAACCAATCTATTCCTGAGGCAAATATGATCGGGCTGGCTTTACTACTGAAAAGAGTTCAGCAGGCGTGGCACCAAAACTTATCGCAGCCGCGGAAGAGTTTGCGCGTGAAAAAGGTTGGCTGCGGTTTGAAGTCGGCGCGCCTGATCAACCTGCATGGAATCGCACTTTTGACTTCTACATTAAAGAAGGGTTCGAAGAAGCTGGTCCGCGCCTACGCAAGGTGTTTTAGCCTTTAAGCAGTTTATCAATCTTTGCTTTTTCTTCTTTGCTCAAACCTTCTGGGGCTGCGGGCGATGTTGCTCCCCTGCGGCGGTAAACCAAAATGGCGCCCGCGAGCAAAATTACAAACGGCAAGCCCCAAAGCAGAAGCGTATGCGCACCAAACTTTGGATTGAGCAGAACGAACTCCCCGTAGCGCGCGACCACAAAATCTTTCACCTGCGTATCGCTATCGCCGGCCACCAATCTTTCGCGCACAAGTAGGCGCAAGTCTTTCGCCAAAGGTGCATCGGAATCATCGATCGATTGGTTCTGGCACACAAGACACCGCAATTGCGCCGAAAGGCCACGTGCGCGCGCCTCAAGTGCCGGGTCATCCAGCACCTCGTCTGGCTGCACGGCACCCGCTGGCAATACCAGACCGATGCAGAATATGAGCGAAAGCACAAACCGCATTATGCAGCCGCTTTCTTGGTACGCGCCAGCTTTGGAGCACCCACCCTAAACCGCCTGTCGGTGAGCGAAATAGCACCACCTAAGAACATTATCGTTGCGCCCAGCCAAATGAAAAGCACAAGCGGATTGAAGTAGACGCGCACTGTGCGGCCTGTCGCACCGGCGCGATCACCCATCACCACGTAAAGATCGCCTGAAACAAACGTGTGTATGGCCACTTCGGACGTTGGTTGACGCGATGGGAAGTAGATCCGCTTGGCAGGCAACAATGTTTCCACCGCAGCACCAGGCGCGGAACGTAGCTCGAAGCGACCGACATCGTCACGATAATTGGGGCCGCGTTTGGGAAATTCGCCCTGATAAGTGAGCTCCATATCGGCTATTTCAAGCTTTTGCCCAGGCTCCATCACCAGAATGGTTTCAACCCGCCAGGCCGTAATGCCCACTATGCCCAGAACCATGACGCCAACGCCCGCATGGGCAAAGGCCGCACCAAACGCTGACCGCGGCAAACCGAGCAATCGTTTCACACCGTGGGGACCAAACAATTTGGAGCGCAATACAAGCTCGGAAATTGCCCCGCCAATGAGCCAAAAGGCAATTGCCACACCAAACGCTGCCATGATGGGGCCACCCCACATGATATATGCAGCAAAAAGGCCTGCCAACAATGCCAACACTGCTGCAGCAAAGAGACGTTGCATTGCCGCCCATAGGTCAGCTCGTTTCCACGACAGCATAGGTCCGAACGGCACAATTAAAAGAAGCGGCAATATGATCAGCCCGAAGGTGAGATTGAAGTATGGCGGGCCTACAGAAATTTTTGCACCTGTTAGCGCCTCCAAGAAGAGCGGATATAGAGTTCCCGTAAGCACCGCGACACACGACACGGTGAGAATGAGATTGTTTACAACCAATGCACCTTCACGGCTGATTGGCGCAAAAAGTCCACCAGCCTTAAGCGATGGCGCGCGCCAAGCAAACAACGCCAACGCTCCACCGATAAACAGACACAATATGAGCAGAATAAATACGCCGCGCGCTGGATCGCTCGCAAAAGAATGCACAGATGTAAGAACGCCGGAGCGCACGAGGAATGTGCCGAGTAGGCTCAGCGAGAACGCAACGATAGAAAGCAGCAGCGTCCAAATTTTCAGCGCCCCGCGTTTTTCAACCACAATGGCCGAATGAAGCAATGCGGTCGCGACCAGCCATGGCATAAAGGAAGCGTTTTCAACCGGGTCCCAGAACCACCAACCGCCCCAGCCAAGTTCGTAATAGGCCCACCATGAGCCCATGGCGATGCCGGCCGTTAGAAACATCCACGCAGCCAGCGTCCAGGGCCGCACCCAGCGTGCCCAAGCACCATCCACTTTGCCTTCAAGAAGCGCTGCAACGGCAAATGAAAAAGCCACCGATAAACCAACATATCCGCCATAGAGCAGGGGTGGATGAATGGCGAGTGCGGGGTCTTGCAGAATGGGGTTAAGCCCTTTGCCTTCAAACGGTGCGGGATCAAGCCGCGCAAATGGGTTAGAGGTGAACAGGATGAACAGATAAAAGGCCACACCAATGGAGGCCTGAACTGCAATTACACGTGCCCGCAAAGCAGTTGGTAGGTTGCCGCCAAACGCGGCCACACAGGCCCCAAACAGCGCCAAAATAAGAACCCATAACAGCATGGAGCCTTCATGATTGCCCCACACACCGGCAATTTTATAAATGAATGGTTTGGCAGAATGAGAGTTCGCCCAAGCCAACTTTACCGAAAAATCTGACGCGATAAAAACCTGCGTAAGTGCAGCAAAGGAAATACCGACCACGAGAAACTGCATTACAGCTGCGGGTTCAGCCACACGCATCATCGCGGCATCACCTTTAGCAGCCCCCAGCAAAGGCACGGCCATCTGCACAATCGCGGTCGCAAGTGCCAACACAAGAGCAAAATGGCCAAATTCAGCAATCATTTATTTTCTTCTCCAGCATGCTGCCAAACGCCTTTCTCCTTTAGCGCATCAGCAACTTCGCGCGGCATATAGTTTTCATCATGTTTGGCCAGCACTGTGTCGGCGGTGAAGGTACCATCAGCATTAAGCACGCCCTCGGCAACTACGCCCTGACCTTCTCTAAAAAGATCAGGCAGATTACCTTCAAAGCTCACGGGCAAAACACTGATCGTATCTGTCACATCGAACTTAACGATAGTTCCCTGCCCGCGCACCACTGACCCATCTCTCACCAAACCGCCCAAACGGAAGCGCGTGCCTGGTTGAATATTTTTTTCCGTCACTTCTTCGGGTGTGTAGAAAAAGACGATCGTGTCTTCCAACGCAAACAGAATTATGCCCATGGCAATACCCAGCACCGCCAGACCTGAAAGTATCATTGTAGAGCGCTTTTGTTTGCGGGTCATCACGTTAACTCTCTAATCCCATTTGTTGAGCCAACGCTTTAAGCTGCGCTAAGGCCTGTTCGTTGCCTGTGAAATGGGTTTGCGCCTTTTTATACGCATCCCTTGCCTGATCCGTTTGTTTTAAGACCATACGGGCGCGTATAAGCCGCATCCAACTATTTAAGTCACTACCGTCTTGCTCTAATTTTTCAGCCAAGCCTTCAACCATCCCGACAATCATCGCCTGGCGGTCTTCAGGGCTCATATCTTGCGCCGCGGCAACGGTCTCGCGATCAGGTCCCGGCGTTGCGTTATTTGGCTGCTCGATCTGACTGATGTGCGCCATAACAGTTTGCCGCCATGGCGCATCGGAAGGTGCGTCGACCAAAAGGCTTTTCCAAACCTTAAGAGCACCTTGTGTGTCACCATCTTGAACCTTGGAAAGACCTTCAAAGAAGCGCGCCTTGGCAAACTTTGGATCAAGTTCAAGCGCCTTGGTGAAGGCCTGCTTTGCTTCTGCAGTCACCAATCCAGATTGCGAAATTACAATCGCCTCGCCAAAAGCTGTCAACAAATCCGCTTCTGGTTTGTCGATGAGATTGACCGCGCGCCGATAGGCATCAACGGCATCTTCATGGCGGCGCAAGCGCTGATATGCAGGCGCAATCACCATCCAGCCACGTGCATCATTGGGGGCCTTTTCAAGCTGTGCCTCAACCTGCGTAACCAGAGCTTGGAAATCCTGGCCATCAGCTGCCTGCGCAACGCGTTGCTTCAACGGTGCGCCTGGCTGATCCGGCGAGCCTAAACTCAAATAGGTTGCAAGTGTAATTCCGACGATTGCAAAAATGGTGATTGCCGCGACCGGCTTAGCGCCAAACTGCACACTGTTGCTGCTGTCTTCTTGCTCACTGGCGGCAATTAATCTGCGCGAAATCTCTGCCTTTGCAGCCTCGGCATCCCTTCCACGAATGACGCCACGCTCCACGTCGCGCTCAAGCTCCGCCAACTGATCGCGATAGATGGCAAGCTCTGGATTGTGTTCGCTATATTCCTCTGCATCTGGCCGACGCATTAATGGCCGCACAATTACGGCCAATACAAGCGCACACAACACCGCAAATGAAATCCAAAGAACCATTTGGAGCCTATCTAATTCTACCCTAATGGCCTTGTAGGCGTGAATTGTGGCCTAATCAATTCACTCCGTGATCAACTGTGCGTCCTTGGTGTCGCAGTTTCAGGGGTAAATGTCGCAATTTCGTAGAGCTTTTGGCCATGCTTTGATAGTGTCCGGCCAGCAAAATTGGGAAAACCAAAGCCATGAAGCGGTATTCGATATTCTCTCTCGCCCGTAATGCGGTGAACTATCACAAAGGTTGGGAACGCGCTTGGCGCGCACCAGAGCCGAAAAAAGAGTATGATGCGGTCATTATTGGTGCTGGCGGCCATGGACTTGCCACGGCCTACTACCTAGCCTCCAAGCATGGCATGACCAACATTGCGGTCGTTGAAAAAGGTTGGCTGGGCGGCGGCAATACGGGCCGAAACACAACAATTATTCGCTCCAATTATCTGCAAGATCCTTCAATGGCGATCTATGAGCTGTCGCGCTCGCTCTATGAAGACCTCAGCCAGGAGCTGAATTACAATATTATGTTTTCACCGCGCGGCTTGTTGATGTTGTGTCAAACGGAGCATGAGCTGCGCGCCATGAAACGCACCAGCCATGCGAACCGGCTGGCTGGCATTGAAGCGCGCATGATCGACCGCAACGAAGTGAAAGAGCTATGTCCCATCATCAATGACAGAGATGATGCGCGCTATCCCATTCTGGGCGCGTATTACCAGCCACGTGGCGGCACAGCCCGCCATGATGCAGTGGCTTGGGGCTACGCGCGCGGTGCCGATGATCGTGGTGTCGACATCATTCAAAACTGTGAAGTGACCGCCATCAAGACAGCCAATGGCAAAGTGACGGGCATCGAAACCACCAAAGGCAATATCAAAACCAAGAAAGTGGCCGTCGTAACGGCAGGAAACACTTCATTGGTAATGCAAATGGCAGGTGTAAACATGCCCATTGAAAGCGTGTGCCTGCAAGCGCTGGTGTCTGAACCCATTAAGCCGGTGATTGATGTGGTCGTGATGGCAAACACTGTACACGGATACATGAGCCAGTCAGACAAGGGCGAATTGGTGATTGGTGGCGGCGCTGACCCTTACAACAATTACTCGCAGCGTGGCAGTTTTCCTGCCCTTGAGCACACGGTGACCGCACTGGTGCAAACCTTCCCGATTATTTCGCGCTTGCGCATGCTGCGGATGTGGGGCGGCATTGTGGATATGACGGGTGACCGTTCACCAATTATTTCGAAAACAGACGTGGACGGTCTTTATGTGAACTGTGGCTGGGGCACGGGCGGGTTCAAAGCAATACCTGGATCTGGTTATGTGTTTGCCGACTTAATCGCCAATGACCAACCTGGCGAAATTGCAGGCGCTTTCAGTCTCGACCGTTTTATGGAAGGCCGCCTCATCGATGAGAGCGTGGCTGCCGCAGTGGCGCATTAGGGAGTAGAACGATGATTGTAATTACTTGCCCCGTATGCGGTGTCGAAGGCGAAGAAACCGATTTCCATGCCGGTGGTGAAGCACATATCGCGCGGCCTGCAACATCTGACCCTGAAAACATCACCGACACGCAGCAACGCGATTACCTCTATATGCGCAAAAACCCTAAAGGCGTGCATTTCGAGCGTTGGCGTTGCGACCGTGGTTGCGGCAAGTGGTTCCACGCTTGCCGTGATACGTTGAGCCTCGATATCCTCGGATATTATGGCGTGACAGAACAACCGCCAGCTGATCTCATCAAACTTGCCGATCCTTTGTGGCAAGCACATTTCAAGAAATCCGCAAAAGCGGCCAAGCCCGCCAAACGGGCCGCGAAGAGGCGCGCAAAATGACAGCAAAACCCTACAGGTTGCCGCGATCCCGGCGAGATGCTGGCTATGGCCGTGCACTCGACAATTCTGCGCAAATAGATTTCCACTGGAATGGCCAAAAAATGCAGGGCCTTAAAGGCGACACATTGGCGTCCGCCTTGCTGGGCAATGGCGTGCGGGTCATGGGCCGCAGTTTCAAATATCATCGCCCGCGCAGTGTGATTGGTCTTGGTGCAGAAGAACCCAATGCTCTTGTCGGCGTTGGCGAAGGCAACCGGGCAGAACCAAACCTGCGTGCCAGCCAAGTTGAGCTCTACGGTGGACTTGTAGCGAAAGCCCAAAATGCCTGGCCAAGCGTCGACCACGATATCGGGCAAGTGAACGCGCTCATCTCGCGCTTTATTCCCGCAGGCTTCTACTACAAAACTTTCATGTGGCCGCAAAAGTTCTGGAAAGACGTTTATGAGCCCTTTATCCGCCGGGCGGCCGGGTTAGGTGTTGCACCAGAAGGACCAGACCCTGACAGCTATGAGCAGTTTAACTGCCATTGCGATGTGCTCATTGTGGGCGGCGGCGTGGCAGGCCTTGCAGCAGCGGACGCCGCGGCAAGTTCAGGTGCACAGGTGATTTTGGCGGATGAAAACCCGCGCCTTGGCGGCGTTGGTGATCTTTATAACAGCGAAATTGACGGCGCGCCGCAAACCGATTGGATCGCTGCGAAAACTGCCGAACTCGTCAAGCGTGACAACGTGACTTTACTCACACGCACCACGGTCATGGGACACTTTCACCAAAATTATGTAATGATGTTTCAAAGGTTGGCGGATCACGAACCGAGCCTTCTTGATCAGGGCGCTCCACGCCATCGGTTGTGGAAATTACGCGTCAAGCATGTGATCACGGCAACAGGCGCCCTGGAGCGACCCATCCCGTTCGCCCATTGCGACAGGCCAGGTGTAATGCTTTCTTCCGCCGTGCGCGGTTATGCAACGCGTTATGGCGTTTCCGTTGGCGAGTGTGGCGTGGTGTTCGCCAATAATGATGATGCCTACCGCACAGCAATCAACATGGTTGAAGCTGGCATCCCGATTGCACGGCTGGTTGATGTGCGTGCATATCCTGATGGCGAACTCGTCGATCAGGCGCGCAGAGCTGGCATTGAAATATCCCCAAGCAGCGCGGTTTCAGGTGTCGTCACCGGGGTTGGTGGTAAGTCGATCAAAAAGGTGAAAATTGCTGCCTATAGCGGTTCTGGCCGGGTGGCTGGCCACGAACAAAAGGTTGATGCCGATTTCGTCGCCGTGTCTGGGGGTTGGAATCCGGCTGTTCATCTTCATTGCCACAATGGTGGCAAATTGCGCTTTGACGAAGCATTACATGCCTTTGTGCCGCGCCAACATCATGATGCACTCACTGTGATTGGTGCTGCAAACGGCACTTTTGATCTGAACATGCTGCTCAATGAAGCATACGATGCCGGACAAATGGCTGGAAAATCTGTGACTGGCAAAGCGGGTAAAACGGTTGAAACACCCAAAGCTGAATCCGCCCGAGAAGGTGCACTTGAGCCGGTCTGGTTCTCACCCGCAACGGGCAAATATAACGAAGGCAACAAGCACTTCATTGATTACCAGAATGATGTGACAGCAGCCGATCTGGAGCTCGCTCAACGCGAGGGCTTCGAATCCGTTGAGCACACAAAGCGCTACACCACCAACGGTATGGCAACCGACCAGGGCAAAACATCAAATGTCACTGCCCTTGGTGTGCTTTCAGGCGCTACAGGCAAAGCAATCCCAGAAATTGGCACCACAACTTTCCGACCGCCTTACACACCTATTTCATTCGGTTCGATTGCAGGCAACAACGTGGGATCGCTGTTTCATGTGGTCCGCCGCACATCTGTATTTGATTGGCACACAGATCAAAAGCCAGTTTGGGAACCAATTGGCGATTGGCGCAGGGCCTATTGTTATCCAAAGGGTGATGAAGACAAGCATGCCGCCATTAACCGCGAGATTATGGTCGTGCGCGACAAGGTGGGCCTGCTCGATGCATCAACCCTTGGAAAAATCGAAATCAAAGGACCAGATGCAGCAGCACTGCTCGATAAAGTCTACACCAATATGTTCTCCAGCCTGAAAGTGGGCAAATGCCGCTACGGACTGATGATGAACGAGGCAGGTTTTCTGTTTGATGACGGCGTGACAGTGCGCTTGGGCGAGGATCACTTCCTCATGCATACCACATCAGGTGGCGCTGAACGCGTGCACCAATGGCTTGAAGAGTGGTTACAAACCGAGTTCTTCGACATGAATGTGTTCATCACGCCGGTCACCGAGCAGTGGGCGCAGTTCGCTGTTGCCGGACCTAAAGCACGCGCCACACTTGAGAAGCTCAGTGGCGATGTTGATTTCTCAGATGAAGCCCTCCCCTTCATGTCTTATGTGGAGGGCACACTTTATAACTGTCCGGTGCGCGTATTCCGGATCTCGTTCTCAGGTGAGCTGTCCTACGAAATCGCAACGCCTGCTAATCAGGGCCGCGTGCTCTGGGAAGCCTTGCTGGAGGCAGGAGAAGAGTTTGACATTGAACCCTATGGCACAGAGGCCCTTCACGTGCTGCGCGCGGAAAAAGGTTTTATTGCAATTGGTGACGAGACAGATGGCACGGTGACACCACTTGATCTTGGTCTCAATTGGGCTGTATCGAAAAAGAAACCGGATTATATCGGCAAACGAGCCCTGAGCCTGCCCCATCTGACCGATGAAAACCGCAAACAGCTCGTTGGATTGCTCACTGAAGATCCAAACGAAGTGTTGCCCGATGGGGCTTACGCAGTTGATCGGGTGGAAGACAAGCCGCCAATGAAGATGATTGGCCAGGTGACCTCGACTTACTGGAGCCCGACCTTAAACCGCTCGATCGCCATGGGGTTGATCGAGCGAGGTCACTCCCGCAAGGACGAAATGCTGAACTTCCCAGTCGAGGGCGGAAGCGTGGTGCAGGCGAAAATCGTCGATCCGATATTTTATGACGAGAAGGGGGAGAAACAAAATGTCTAAGGCAACTGCTTCGGGCGTGCTTCCCTTAACTGCTCTGTATGATCGCGCCGCACCTGACAATCTTTTGATTGGTCTGGAAGAAGTGCGTAATCGCGGCATGATTGATCTTCGCGGACTTGCAAACAACCGCAAATTCATGGCCGCCGCCAAGGAAACCCTGGGCGTGGCGCTGCCACGAAAACCGCGCACATCGGCGAGCAAGGGTGAAATTTCGATCCTATGGCTCTCGGTTGACCAATGGTTGATTCTCTGCCCGTTGAAGGATGTGAGCGCACTGCTTGCAAAGCTGGTGAAAGCTTTAGAAGGTGTCCATTCGCTTGCTATCGACATGTCGGATGCGCGCTCAATTCTGCGGCTTACGGGAAAACATGTGCGCCATGTACTGATGAAGGGTTCATCGGTTGACTTCACACAAAGCGAGTTTGGTAAAGGCGCAGTACGCCGCATCGCTTTCGCCGAGATTGCCGCGCTCGTGCACGTGGTAGATGCCAGAACAAACGTATTTGATCTGTATACATTCCGATCTCAGGCACATCACGCTTGGGATTTTCTTGTGGCAACCGCAGGAGAAGGCAGCGATATCGGTTTGCCCGGCAATGTTGACGTACCAGAGACGATCTAACCCGCACGTTTTTGATCTATATCCGCACTATATGCGGGTCACCGCCAGCATGATCGTCAACCCTGTTTTGCGACTTCGATCCAGTCAAACAATTTGTCGAAACCACCAAACGGATACATGTGTGCTTTTTGAATACCAAGCTCGGGCCGGTTAAAGTGTAAATCGGCTAGACCTGCAACAAATCCGTCTGGTGTATTCACACTCATTAGCTTCGTTACATTGCGCGCTTGCTTGCGTATCAGCCGCGCTGAGGCACCCACACCACACACTGTGGCGTAACGCATGAGCGTGCGTATTGTCGCCGGTCCCGGAACGCCTACATTTGCCGGCATGGTGATTCCCTCAGAACGTAAACCTTCAGCCCATTCGGCCACGGGCGCTGCTTCAAAAAGAAACTGAGTGGCGATATAGCTTTCTGCACTCATGTCCGCTGCAAAGGCTTGTTTTTCACGCAGTGCGCTCAGAAGTCCGCCCTTGCCTGCTTTCCTTTCAATATCCGCATTGCCTTCGGGATGACCCGCAAAACCTAGAGTCTTGATACCGTGACGTTCAAATGCTCCGGTTTGTAAAAGTTGGATGGCCGCGTCAAAATCCCCAATAGGTTCAGGCGCACCACCTCCGAGAACCAGCATATGATCGACGCCAGCTTCTTCATGATAAGCTTGCAGCCAACCATCGAGCGTTTCTGCATTAGGCGTAAACCGCGCCGGTATGTGCGGTACCGGAACCAAGCCATTTTCGCGTACCGTTTTGGCGGCATTGAGCATGACGGAAAAGTCTTCTGGCTCGATCATTGCGATATAAGTATGCGTGGCTGGCTTCACACGGGCAGCAATGTCGGCAACCTTTTCTGCATGCTTTGCCGTGATTTCGATTGTGAAATCTTCCAAAAAAGCCGCAACAGGATGCTTTGGGCTTACGTTTTCCACGTCATAATCCTCAACAGCGCTCATAGCCAATACTCCAAATCCCAAATGGGAAAGCCTGAATTCGGGCGTAAAATGCCGATATTGCGCACATCAGGGCCGTTTGATTGCGACCGGGACACGGTATTTTGCGACCGTGAGACGATTTAACGATAAAACCGTAGACATGAGATAGGTGCTTGAAGTAACCACTTCAATGAATTTGGGGAAGGATGGCGCTTTCGGTTTCTGCCGTTTTGAGGCAAAATGGCGTCGTTAGTGTTTTAAAGTGGCCACATGGCCAAGCTTGAGAAAGAGTTTGGATGTTCGGTGAGCAACCAAGAGAGCTGCCGCAGCGCTTCGCTTTTATTTTGGTTCCTGAGTTTTCAATGATGCCGCTTGCGGCTGCCGTTGAACCGCTCCGGATCGCGAACCGCTTATCAGAACGCTCTTTATATGAATGGTCGATGCATTCGCTCGACGGTGACGTCGTTGATGCGTCCAACAAGATACCCGTTAATGTGGACGGATCACTTGATGCCATTCATGAACATGCCACCATTATTGTGTGTTCCGGGGTGAACATTCATCAACACATAGACAAGCGTCTTGTAAATTGGCTACGCAAAGCCGACAGACGCGGCGCCGATATTGGTGGCTTATGCACAGCCAGCCATCTGCTGGCGGACGCCGGGTTGCTCAGCGGCTACGTCTGCACCATCCATTGGGAAAACCTACCAGGCTTCTCCGAGGCATTCCCAGATATCGAAATTTCTGGCGGATTGTTCGAGATAGATCGCGACAGGTTCTCATCAGCCGGCGGCACCTCACCGATAGACATGATGCTGGCTATGATCGCCAGTCAACATGGTCCTGACCTCGCCTCCGATGTTGCGGAACAAGTGTTGCACTCACCAATCCGGCATCATTCTGAGCATCAACGCATGTCGCTACCGGCGCGAATTGGCGCGCGACATCCAAAGCTCGTGGGCATTATCGAACAAATGGAACATAATCTCGAAGAACCGCTCTCGCCTTCGATACTTGCAAAAGAAGCAGGCCTGTCCACCCGCCAGCTTGAACGGCTCTTCCGCCGCTATCTTGATAGATCACCAAAGCGATACTATTTGGAACTGCGCCTGAAAAAAGCCCGCTCGCTGCTTTTGCAAACCAACATGTCAGTTATTAACGTTGCTCTGGCGTGCGGTTTTTCTTCCCCATCGCATTTCTCGAAATGCTACCGGGCGTTTTATGGCCGTACGCCATATCGTGAACGCGGTATCCCGACAATTGCCCATACTGGGACTGTACCGGTCAGTTAGTTTTCTGGATTAATCTGCAACTGCGGGCAATTTCACTTTTACTTCAAGGCCGCCAAGTTGTTTGGAGCGTTCAAGCTTAATCTTGCCGCCATACATTGCCGCGGTTTCAGAAACAATGTTCAATCCTAATCCTGAACCCGGTTTTGATTCATCGATACGCGCCCCGCGTTTAATGGCTTCGTGGCGTTGCTGCGGTGTTAGACCTGGCCC
Source organism: Hyphomicrobiales bacterium (assembly GCA_051010095.1). Taxonomy (GTDB): domain Bacteria; phylum Pseudomonadota; class Alphaproteobacteria; order Rhizobiales; family CAJQND01; genus CAJQND01. Next base: position 3,713 of record JBPCVX010000075.1, on the reverse strand, counting down.
ATCATCACGCACAAACAGATCAATCCACACTCTGCCCTCATCAATCTCAGATGCACGTTCAAAGGCTTGCAGAAGAATTTTCTTCTCGGCAAATTTGAAAGCGTTCTCAAGCAAATTGCCAACCATCTCTTCCAAATCCTGCTTTTCTCCGCGGAAGCGCGCATTTGGCGTGCATTTGACTTCAACTTTTATGCCGCTTTCAGCATTAATGCGCTCCAGCGTGCGGGCAAGTGACTTTAATACGGGCTCAACTTCCGTTGCTGATGCAAGGGTTCGCGCACGCGCCGCCCGGCTTGCCCGGTCAAGATAGAGGTTAACTTGTTCCTGCATGAGCCGGCTTTGCTCAAGGACCTTGCTCGACAATTCGCTATCTAAAGTGCGCGCTTCGTTGTTGATGACCGACAACGGCGTCTTCAGGGCATGAGCAAGATTGCCAACCTGCGTACGCGCGCGCTCAACAACCTCGTCATTGTTCTCCAGCAATAGGTTCAGCTCGTCAGCAACCGGTTGAATTTCGACCGGATACCCCCCATCAAGCCGCTTTGTCTTACCCGCGCGCACCACAATCAATTCATCGCGCAATGTCCGAAGGGGACGCAGACCAAATCGCACCAGAAAGAACGTTGCCAACGCCAAGCCTAGCGCCAATGTTCCCAAAGTGATCAACAATGTGCGAATAAAAGAAGAGACCTGCCATTCCACCTCTTTCATGTCACCTGCAACCATAAACGTGAATTGCTCAGACGAATTCGCCAAGCGCAGTCGCTCTTCAAAAACCCGCAAAATTTCTTGCTCTGGTCCCCGCAAATAGTAAGCTTCTTCGCCATCACTCTTGGTTACGCGTGACGTGCCTTCGGCAGGATCGAGTAGTTGATCAAGGAGACTATCAGATGCAGCAGGCTGCACCTTCGAATTTGAGCGAGGCAAGACCTGCCAGTACCACCCCGAAAAAGGTAAATCGAACTGTGGTTCGGGCAGCGGGCGCACCAACTGCAATTCATCATTCCGGCTCAGTTCGATATTTGCAAGAAGCCCATCCAAATGGGTCTGAAGACGGGCATCGTAATTGCGCTCAATCGACGTGCGGAACAATTGCACCAACAATATGCCCGTGATCGCGAGAATGACCGCGCTGCCGATGACCGAAATCGCCACCAAACGGAAAGAGAGGGACTTACGCCCCTTCATCTGCGCCCATCAAACGGTATCCAAGGCCGCGCACTGTTTCGATTACATCAGTGCCGATCTTCTTGCGCAAACGTCCGACAAAAACCTCAATTGTGTTAGAGTCCCGATCAAAATCCTGATCGTAAAGGTGTTCCACCAGTTCTGTGCGCGAAACCACTCGATCTTGATGGTGCATAAGATATGCAATAAGCCGATACTCGAGCGAAGTCAGCTTAATCGCACTTCCATCTACCGTGACTTTGGCCGCCTTGGTATCGACCATTAGCGGACCGCAATGAAGCTCACTCGTGGCATGGCCAGCATTACGTCTCAACAACGCCCGGACGCGGGCCAGCACTTCTTCCATGTGGAAGGGCTTGGACACATAATCATCGGCGCCTGCATCAAATCCCGCTACTTTATCGCTCCAACGATCTCGTGCGGTGAGAATAAGCACGGGCATTTTCCGCCCCTCACGGCGCCAGGACTCGAGCACCGAAACACCATCCATCACAGGCAGGCCAATATCAAGAATCACACAATCATATGGCTCTGTGTCACCTAAAAAATGGCCCTCTTCACCGTCAAACGCTTTGTCGATGACATAGCCAGCATCTTCTAGGGCCGTGACCAATTGACGATTAATATCTGGATCGTCTTCTACAACCAATATGCGCATAGCCTGATCCCCTTGATTGCCAGCAAGATAAACTCTAACGCCTGATTATCGCGCCCGTGCGGGCATCAATAACGATTTCGCGCACCCTGCCATTGCCTCTCGTTTTAACAACATAGCGCGGAGAAGCGCCACGGGAAAGACGCACACCTAAGAGTTTGTCTTGGGGAGCAACACCCCGCGCAATCCGCGCGGCTTGGGAAGATCCGATTAGTTTTTGCGATGCTGCCTTTAGAACAGGAAGTGTTTGACCAGGAGTCTTAATAGATAACGCAGCTGGCGCAACTGCCGTAGCGCGCGCTGGCAACGTGGCGCCAAAAACAGCGCTCGTTAAAGACAATATGAAAATTACACGCTTAATCAAGTTAACTCTCCAAGTGAATGACTGCAATATATCCTCACGAACCTGAACCAAATATGAACGGTTTTTCGTATTTATATCAATATATTACCGCAAAAACACTCAGCATCTAAAAAGGCAAATCACTTTACTTGTAATAAACGTAAGAGCCAATTAGCGCGCATGGCTGGCGCTGTTGCGACCAAGCTGGCCATGCATCATGACGATGAAAGTTCCGCGCACCCAAAGTCGGATCTGGGTAGACGTCTGCTAAAACACCAGTGAGCACGTTCACTGTGTAAATAAATGAAACGCCGGCGGGCAAAGCCAAATCGCCACGCGCCCGCATGCCAGCTTTCAATAGGCCAATAATCTCTGAAAGCCTCATGCCGCTATCCAGGCAATTTCTCACCAACCAAGCCAGGGCGGTCTTGCCTTCTTTGCTTTCACTTTGCAAAGCGTCGTGAAGAATTCCAGCCAAAACTATCAATTCGGCATAATCCAAAGTTGTGGTGTCGCGCTTTTTGTTCATAGGTTTATTTTCCTAATAACCTTTGCAAAGTCAAGATTATTTTGTTTAAAAACAGGTGTATTTTGACAGTTTCATTCAAAACATTTTCGATTATAGGAAATAATTCACAAAAAATGCTACTTAAATTCAACCAGTGCGGTTTTCGCACTGCCGCGCCCGTATGTGGCGCTAATTTGATGCACGACAATGGAGAGGTGGCTTGGGGCGGCACCAAAATCGGCTGCAATTTCGCTATTTAAGTATGACGCATTCGGCTTATTGGCGGCCAACGTGCGTACCACGTCACCCGCAGCATCTAAAATATCGACTTCGTAGCGCTCGGATTCTTCAGCGAGTGGAACGTCGGCCTGTTCCCAGTTATCAGCGCCGATACGTGCACGGCGTATCCATGTGAGTTCAATTCCATCTGAGTTCTGTATAGCTTTAACGTGGGTGACACTGAAAGGCCGTAATCCAAGTCCTTTAAAAGCATATCGCTTTTCACCATAAGCGCTTGACGCTGGGTCTTTTGAAGCCGGGCCATAGCGCCAAGTTTTTGTGCGTCTTACATCGTTGAGTGTTAAACCGGGTTGCACGATTGCGCCATTGATCAGCACAAATCTTGCTCCTGCAGATATCGAGCCAGACATTTCAATCTCAGTACCAGCCTGACCACGCAGAAATCTTGAAATTTTATAAGTGTTCTCATCTACCAACTCTGCGTCTTGGAATTGCAGGACCTCCCATCCGCCTTGCGTGTTCTGGATAGCGGCAATATTTGCACCATCGAAAAGCTCCAGATCACCGACCGATTGCAAGGCACCTACATGAAGCTTCACTTCAACACTGTTCGCATAATCAAATCGCGCAGTAGGTCCCGCCAGCAAAGTTTGCTGCAATGCGCCTTGCCCTGATGCCCCCAGCAACTTTTCGCCCTTGCGCCATGGCACGCACCCACTCAGCGCCAGCGCGCGTCTTGCCGGCCCCTCGACCACCCAAAAGTAGCCAAACCAACCAAT
>JBPCVX010000074.1:0-3168 GCA_051010095.1 Hyphomicrobiales bacterium | reverse complement strand
CGCGCCTAACGGCGACATCTACCAAGGGGTGTTCACAGCTGGCAAGGGCAATGGCAAGTTTGTTATTACCAAGAAAGATGGCACACAAGAAGTGCAAGACTGGAAAGATGGGGAGATGATGAAATGAAAATGATACTTACAAGAAACACATCAAAACTAGCCTGCCTCATCACCCTTGCGGCGTGTTTGTTTGTCACTCCTGTGAATGTGCAAAAAGCGAAAGCAGATATGCTCGGCGGTGCCATTGGTGGCGCACTGATTGGCGGCATCTTTGGCGGTGGCGATGGTGCGATTGGTGGCGCAATTATTGGCGGCGTTGTTGGTGGTGCAGCACAGGCTACCCGCAATCACTATCGGCGCGGTGGCCCTCCGCCACGCTACCGGCGGCAAATGAATCGCCGCCATAATGCCTACCGGCGTGCGCCAGCTTATCGCGGTGGCGGCGGAAAAAATGCTCGTGCAGCTGCAGCGCGACGCGAGCGGGCGCGCCGACGTTAATTCAGATCTCTCAGATGTGAAAAAATCAACACGGAGTGGCACCCACTTGCCACTCCGTTTGTTGTTGTGCCTAATCAGGTAATGCGTTCACCGCATACAGTGCTTGAAGCAGATCACCGAGCGGCTCATTTCCAAACGCACTTGTGTAAATTTTTTGCATTTCTGGTGAGCGGTAAGTCTTGCTCAATGCCGTATCAATCGCCAAACGAAACGCACTGTCACCATGGGGCAACGCCAATGCATAAGGCTCTATAGAGAACAGCTTGCTAGAAATCCCTATATCGCCATCTTGTTGATTGCGACGAAACAAAGTGAACAAAATAGCCTTATCCCCAAAATACGCAGAAAGCTCGCCTTTCTTGAGCTTTTCAAACCCTTCGCCATGACTGCTTACGGGAATTACTTCGGCATTTACGCCCGTACGCTGCAACACTTTCAACAAGCCTTTTGCTGTCGTGGTCGCCGCCAGAACACCAATTTTCTTGCCATTCATCTCTTGCATGTTTTGAGGACCATCACGGCGCACCATAACTGTGGCTCCCGTCACAAAAGTTGGAATGGAAAAGTCGACAATTTTGCGCCTCGACAGCGTTGCCGTGGTGGCACCGCACAGTATGTCAATCTTGCCTTCTTCGAGCGCTTTGAACCTGTTCGCACTGTTAACAGGCTCGTAGATCACCTCCAATTTAGGAAGCTTCAATTCAGTCTTCACAAACTTCGCCACAGCCTGGCAAAGCATTATAGAATACCCAGCCGGCACGCCCTGGGCGTTGATAAATGAGAAAGGTTCCGCATCTTCGCGGTACCCAAGCGTGAGTTTACCGCTGTCTCGCACTTTGGTTAAAACATCAGCAACCGCCATGCTCGCCGACGAAATACAGGCAACTGCCACAGCAAAGCGCCAAAAATTCTTATAAACCGACATCCTAAACCCCTCTCCATTTTGTTTTCGCTATTACGCTTACATGTCTTGGAAACAGTAATTTATAAATAGAATCGAAGTTTAAAACACCAGTCGTTCGTTTTTATATTGCAACTGCCGAAAAAATGACAATTTATATGGATAAAGCAAAATTCATCAAACAGCTAAGTGTATTTGTCCAAGGCGATAATTCATTGGCATTCACACAGATCGCAGCAACTAACGTAAGGGCTTTGTCGGATGAAAAATCGGGGTTTTAAGTATTACCTCCTCATGATCGCATTTGCAGTCAGCGGCGTATCCGCTGCACCCGCCACGGCCCAGCAGGAAAATGCGGGCGAGCTCATTGTCGAGATTTCTGGTGCTGCGTCCAATGATGGCCTCATTCTATGGCGCATGTTTGCAAACAAAAGCGACTTTGAAGAACCAGAAGTTGGCGGTATTGCAGAAGGAAGCTGCAAGCCCGTTGACGGAGTGTGCACTTTCATTTTACCAGATCTAGGCTTCGGTGATTATGCAATCATGGCTGGCCACGATCTCGATAACGACCAAGAGATTTCAAAGAACCCTTTTTCAGATGAACGCAAAGGCGTAACCAACTACACCGAAAAAATGATGTGGTTTCCAAAGTTTGAAAAAGCAAAGTTCAACCACGCTGGCCCAGGCACAAAAATAAGTATAATGCTGTTCTAAGCGACTGCGCACGCATCATTTCAGCGCGCGCGTTCGGAACGCCGCAAGTCAGGGTGCACTGAAGACCCCATGATGTTTTGTGCCTGACCAATTACGTGGTGGGCTGCACCGACAATGAGCGGATCGGGGCCAGTTATCAATCGATGGTTTTTATCGGGGTAAGGAAGCGCAGATAAGAAATGCTGCATGCAATTCAACCGGGCGCGTTTTTTGTCATCTGACTTCACAATCGTCCAGGGAGCATCCGCAGTATTTGTATAGAAGAACATCGCCTCTTTAGCTTCGGTGTAATCACCCCATTTATCTAATGAAGCAACATCAACCGGCGACAGTTTCCAGCGCTTTAGTGGATCTACTTCACGCGATTTAAAGCGCGCCATTTGTTCGTCGCGCGTCACCGAGAAATAATATTTAAACAACCGGATGCCGCTGCGCGCAAACATACGTTCAAGCTCTGGGCACTCCCGCATAAATTCCAGATATTCCTCAGGCGAACAAAAACCCATTACCCGTTCCACACCGGCGCGATTGTACCAAGAGCGGTCGAACAAAACAATTTCGCCAGCCGATGGCAAATGCTCGATATAACGCTGAAAAAACCATTGGGATTTTTCTCTATCGCTTGGCTTGGCCAGAGCGACCACGCGCGCCTCGCGCGGGTTGAGGTGTTCCATGAAACGCTTGATTGTGCCGCCTTTGCCTGCAGCGTCGCGCCCCTCGAAGAGCATCACGATGCGTTCACCGGTTTCGTGCACCCAATTTTGGACCTTTAGAAGTTCTACCTGCAGCTCAGCCTTATGTTTCTCATAAACCGCCTTGCGCATTTTCGTTTTGTACGGATAGGCACCAGATTCAAAGGCTTCTTGAACGGCAACCGGATCATGTCGCATCTCAGCTATCCGACGCCGCGCTTCGTCACGCTGCGGCTTGGCCACATTAGTTTCTTGGGTGGAAACCACCTCTTCAGTGTTCTGCGCACTATTTTTCACAATAGGCTTAGCATCTGATGGTGTATCGTTTTTACGTGAACCAACTTGGCGCGCAGTCGCCATGAC
>JBPCVX010000073.1:0-3161 GCA_051010095.1 Hyphomicrobiales bacterium | reverse complement strand
AAACTACACTTTGATTACCAATGCAGAAAGGCGCTTCCCGCGTCGTTGAGGGTAATGGTGCTGGTTTTAAATTTTTACTTTCGCTTGCAGTTACCAAGGTCAGTTTGGACACATATAGCCGTCATTTCACCAATCTTTTGGTGTCGAATTGCAGCGACCGGCCAGAATGAGGCCAAAGAGGCCACATCAATCAAGTGGAAAGATGTGCATCAACGTTAATTGCGACTTGCATTGGATAGCCTACCTACAGCGAAATCCAGCAATAGAAATGGGCCGTTCAAGTTTAGACATCATTGTGTATGCATCGGCGCGTGCTTCATTGAGAACGACCACTGTCGTCCCGGCATAAACCCGCGTCGCGCCCGGCGCATCTCCATCCTTAAGTATTCTTAGTATTTGGTAGCCTGCGCCGACAATCTTGCCGATGTCTTTTCTCAGGTCTTCATAGCGCTGTTCAACAGTCACGAATGTGGCCAAACGGCGGATGGACTTGTCGAGATTATGAAGAACCGTTTCGTTCTTGTCAGTTGTTTTCCGTAATCCACCCAAATGTCCATAAAATCCGCTTTCGTTATTATAAAGTTCCAACGTGTGTACGCCAGTCGCGATATCTATGATGGCATCGGCCTGAGCCAGTGCCAAAGTGTTCAAAGAGTTCTCTAACTGACGTAGGATGCTGATGGTTTTCACCACGTTAGCGATGTTCCGCACATTGCATTCGTCGCTAGCCAAGGTGGAATGTACTATAAATATGCTGGCTAGTAAGAATGATAATTTTAGCCGCATCCAGTGCCTCCCGCTGTTGACGCTATTCACAACGATATCCTTTTTAGTCACCGATGAAGCGCCAACGAAGATAGTGGTGGTCAAGACGTAAGCTGTCTCGGGAAATATTGGAATGTGACTTCGAAAGATCAAACGGCAACTTTGTCCCAGAGAGGGACACGCCACAGCAGAAGTATTGGCGTAGAATTAACGCTGAATGGCTGTTAGTCTCGTCTTCTTTGGAGATTGAGAGTGGAACGCAAGCTTGCCGCGATACTAGCAGCCGATGTCGTTGGCTACACCCGGCTAATGGGTGAAGATGAAACGGGCACACTTCGACGTCTAACCAAATTGCGACTGCAAGTTTTAGAACCGCTGTTCGCCGAGTATCACGGTCGCGTTGTAAAGCTAATGGGAGACGGTATGCTTTTAGAGTTTGCCAGCGTTGTGGACGCTGTCAAATGTGCTATTGCCTGGCGAAGCAGCGTATCCCACCCAGCCGAGAAGTCTTCCGAAGCTCAGCCGTTCGTATTTCGTATCGGCATAAATCTGGGCGATGTGATCGTTGAAGAAGGCGATATTCATGGCGACGGAGTAAATATAGCATCTCGCTTGGAAGGTTTCGCAGAACCTGGCGGCATTTGCCTTTCGGATGACGTATATCGTCAGGTGAAAGGAAAAGTCGCGGCCGAATTTGAAGATTTAGGTGAACAAAGCCTCAAGAATGTCGCAGAGCCCGTTCGTATATATGCAGTGACCAGAAACCTTTCACAAGCATCAAACTCCTCAATACAAAAATTGTCGCCAACGCCCTCAAACAAGCCCTCCATAGCCGTATTGCCGTTCGATAATATGTCGGGCGATCTAGATCAGGACTATCTTGCTGACGGTATTGCGGAAGACATCATCACTGGGCTTTCCAGATTTAGATCCTTGTTTGTGATTGCTCGAAATTCATCTTTTGCTTATCGAGGCGTTTCTCGAGATGTGCGAGTCATCGGTCGGGAACTTGGTGTGCAATATTTGCTTGAAGGAAGTGTGCGCAGGTCTGCCAATAATGTTCGTATCAGTGCTCAACTTATAGATGCTACTAGCGGTAACCACATCTGGGCTGAGAGGTTTGATAGGAAGCTTGCAAGTATTTTTGAGTTGCAAGATGAGATTACCTCGCAAATCGTGGGGTTAATTGAGCCGGAATTAGGGACAGCCGAACTGGAGAGATCAAAACGAAAACCCATCGAGAGCTTGGACGCTTGGGACTGTTATCTTCGTGCCCGATGGCAAATTGGCAAAAGCGATACTAAAGATAACCTCAATGCTTGCATGCGTTTGTGCGAGCAAGCCGTGGAGGGCGATCCACAAATGGCGGCTGGCTACGTAATATTGGCGATTTGCCACATCGCATCTGTTGCCTTTCGTCACACCGATGATCGTGATAAGTCGATAGAGCGGGCGCATCAGGCTGCGCTTAAAGCAGTTCATTTGGACACTAGAGATCCCGAAGCCCATACAGCACTTGGGCGCACCTACGATTTTTTGGGAAAACTTGAAGATGCTATTCAGCAACACAAGATCGCTCTTGACCTAAATCCAAATTATTCGAATGGTTATTTGTTCCTTGCCTCTACTTACAACCATTACAACCGCCCGGAACTGGCTTTGGAATACATAGCTTCGGCGCAACGGTTGAGTCCAAAGGACCATCGTTTGTGGTTTATGCATATGAACAGAGGTTTTGCATATTCATTGCTTGGAATGCACGATGATGCGGTCGAAGAATTACGGGCAGCTGCGAGAAATACTAGCGAAAATTTTTGGCCGCAACTGGGATTGGCGGTTGTGCTAGTGCACGCTGGCAGGAGTGATGAGGGTAAAAGCGCTATGGTTGCAGCTAGAAAACGTGAAAGTATGTTTGGCTCTAGCTCTGAACTAGTAATTGCTTTTTCGTCGGCATCGAAACGGTACCGAGAGTTTCTGGTGGAAGGTGCATTAGGAGCTGGATTGCCAAGATAACTGAAGCGTTTCTTAGGCTATGATTCTCAAGAAGCGACAAAAGGAAAATTAGTCGCTAGGCCGGCGTTTGGCATGAAAACCTTAATGGAAACTTCTTGAAAACTAGAGAATGCAGAATGGTTCCACGGCACCAGGCAAGCACAAGCCGCCATCAACGTCTGGGCAATAAAATGCAATCAAACACAATGCACCAAACATGCAGCCATCAACTCCAGAGACCTTATTAGAGGAACCTCAAATCATTGGCACAAAAATTGGGGCTATGCATTCGTGAGGCGGCAGCTCTCAAACCAAACTTGCCAAATCTGCTAAATCTTCTCATGATGATCTTCGAGCGATCAAAGCATTGTATGATTTGCTCGGCTGGGAGACACAAATTGAAC
>JBPCVX010000072.1:0-2736 GCA_051010095.1 Hyphomicrobiales bacterium | reverse complement strand
GCACAAGCGCGGTTGCCGTATCGATCTCGGCGATGCCGTGCCTGTTTGCGGGTGCATTCATCAATGTTCTAATTGTGCGTGACGGATTACACTGGTTGGCCGCATATGGCGTGATCGTATCATTGGGAGCAATGGCCACTGCTTTAGGGGTACTGATAACAATTTTCCTGTTTCGCATGGCGGGTGCAAAAAGAACGCGACTGGTATCACAAATCCTAGCAGCGGTGATTGGGGCTGCCTTCATCATCGGCATCCAGGCCATCGCTGTTATATACTATGGAAGCTTGTCGAGGGTATCGGTTTTTCAATCTCCAAACTTTATCAACTGGTTTCCCGATGTTGATAACGCGTTTTGGATCGTCGCGCGCGCCACAATGGGTGAATTGACAAGCTTGCTTCCCGTTATGGCAGTTTGCTTAGGTTGCTTTGCCGGTGTCGTTCTTTTGACGTCGGAAAGCTTCGGTGATTTGGCGGTCGCTGCAGCAAGTGTGTCCAATACCAGCAAATCGCATCGGCACCTTGGCAAATTCAAAGGTTTATCTGCGCGCAAAACTCTAAGATCGAAAGAATGGAAGCTATTGGCTCGCGATCCGTGGCTCGTTTCACAATCGGTCATGCAGATACTTTATCTTTTGCCACCTGCTCTTCTGCTTTGGTCGCATTATCGCGAAAGCGCGAATATTCTGATGGTCGTGGCCCCGGTTTTGGTTATGGCCTCGGGGCAGCTTGCCGGTGGTCTCGCATGGCTGGCCATTTCTGGAGAGGACGCACCGGATCTGATAGATACGGCACCATTAGGGAAAAAAGCGGTTCTGTTCGCAAAAATCGAATCTATCATTAGCTTGATCCTGCTTATTGTTGCACCGTTATTGGCAGGCATTGCCTTGATATCTGTTACAGCATCCTTGGTGATCGCAGCCGGTGTCTTGCTTGCCTCATCATCAGCCACGGCCATACAATTGTGGTTCAAGTCTCAATCCAACCGTGCAATGTTCCGGCGGCGCCAGGTGGCATCACGCACAGCGACAATCTCAGAGGCAATCATTTCAATATTGTGGGCAGCCAGCACAACATTGCTGCTTGTCAATACGCCGCTTGGCGTGATTACGAGTTGTCTAACAGTCGTAGTGCTTTTCTTTGTATGGGTTCTTCGGCTTCAAAAGTAAGAAAGCAAATAACAGCCATCCCCCACGCCAGATTTCAGGTGCCGAATTGGTGCGATTGGGAGGGGCAGAGCGAGATGGCCACAGAACGTTTGATCGTGTATGCCTTTAGTGCGGGTTTAGTTTCGGGGAATATCATTTGGAAGGTCGATCAACAAACAGAGAAGAGATCGATCTGCGCGATGAAGTTCATCGCATGCAGGAACGAGAGGCTGCAACGCATGAGATACTTGAAGTTATAAGTCGAAGCCGCGATGACGAAGCACCGGTCTTCGACGCTATCTTGGAGAATGCCTGCAGGCTGTGTGACGCTCCGTTTGCCTATCTCTCTATGACAACCAAAGATCGCTCTCATGTTATATCGCCGGCACGCCGCGGCGCATTCGCAAAGTTTGGCACAACGCTCGAAAGTCTCAGGGTACCGCTAGCCGGGTCACGCCTTGCACTAGCCCGCTCGATCGCCGAGTGTCGTGTCTTGCGCGAAGATGATATCGCTGATCACGAGCTCTATACCAGCGGTGATCCCAACCGTGTTTCGATGGTCGAGGACGAAGGCGCGCGCAGTATGATGGTGGTACCTTTGATAACCAAGGGTGAAGGGATCGGGTCAATCACGCTCTATCGGCGCAGAGTCGATCCGTTCCACGATGACGATGTCTCACTCGTCGAAAGTTTTGCAGCTCAGGCGGTGATCGCCATTGAAAAAGTACAGCAGTTCCGAGAAGTTCAGTCCCAATTGGCGCGTGAAGCCGCGACGCGAGAAATTCTTGAAGTAATCAGCTTGCATCCAGATGACGAACGACCAATCTTTGACGCGATTACTAAGAGTGCCACGGAGCTCTGTAATGCGCCCTACGGGGCTTTGCTTCTTAGAAATTCCGACGACACGCATCTTGTTATTGCGGCCGCGAACACTGAAAACTCCGGCTATGTCAAAATGCTGCGGGAAAATCCGCATTCGCTGTCCGACGACAAATCATTGACGGTGGAAGCCGTTAAGTCCATGGAAGTCCGTCAGTATCGCGATATCGAAGAACTTCGTGATTATCAAAGTCCATCCGATCAGTTGAGAGCAACGTGGCAGCTGGAGCGAATGCGTACCCTTCTCTATGTTCCTCTGATAAAGGGGGACCGGGCGATCGGCACACTCGGCCTCTACAGGCTGGAGGTAATGGAGTTCTCCCAGCACGACATTGAGTTGCTAAAAATCTTCGCTGCCCAGGCCGTAATTGCCATTGAGAATGTTTATCAATTTAAAGCTCTTGAAAGGCTGAATGCAGAGCTGGGTGAGCGGGTCGAAGAACAGGTTGGCGAGATCGAACGCATGAGCCGTTTGAAGCGTTTCCTGCCTGCAGCAGTTGCCGATACGGTTGTTAGCCGAGGGTCGGATAAGATGCTTTCCAGCCACCGCGCGCTGCTGGGCGTTTTGTTCTGCGACATCCGCGGTTTCACCGCATTCTGCGAAACTGCGGAGCCAGAAGAGACCATCGAAATCCTCCAAACCTATCATGAGGAGATGGGCAAACTCATCAACGGCCATGGTGCTGGCGTCGATCACCGCATGGGCGATGGC
>JBPCVX010000071.1:0-5570 GCA_051010095.1 Hyphomicrobiales bacterium | reverse complement strand
TCACCGGCCAGGTCGGCTTCTCAAACGGTGTTGCATCAGCGCGTGGCACCGCCGGCGTGAAGGTCAACTGGTAAAACAAACCACACAACAATACGCACAACATTCCAAACAGCAAAACGGGCGCGCTTATACCTCAAGCGGGCCCGTTTTTGTGCAACCTTCGGTGCAGATTGTTCAGAATTTTCTCGGGCTGAGGCCAGCATGGAACCAGGCTACGAAGTTTTCGATTGAGAAGACGGGCAAACCTATAGCTTTTCTTATATCTGCCGCATAGGGGACCATGTTCGTACACTCAAGCACGATCGCTCCAATGTCACTATGCGCAGCAACAAGTGCCTTCGCCGCATCAATGTTATCTGCGCGCGCTGCATCTACATCCATCTCAAGTTCATTATCCAGAATGACGCGAGAAAACTCGCGCATTCCCTCAGTTGTGCCAATAGGTGTACCAGCTGGAACGTTAGCCTTGCGCAGATGCTCTTCTGTAAGAGTAGACCCAGAAATCGTTAGAATGCCAGCACGTTTACCTGCGGGCAGTAGATGGTTAACTTGAGAAACTTGCATAAGAGAAGAGGTCAGAACTGGCACGTTAACCGCAGCACTTATCTCACTTTGAAAAAGGCTCAGAAATCCGCAATTTGTTGTAATCCCGTCCGCACCATCGGCCACGAGTTCACGCGCAGCTGCAACGAATGTATCAAGCAAGCCTTCACCAGCGCGTCTTACCACCCTATCTGGCGAGGCCTTGTGCACAACTTTGTAAAGCACAGGAAAAGGCCAAGTTCCTGCATTGCCCATATCGCCCGGAATGCGCGGAAAGCGGGCTTCGAGCATCAATATACCGACAGCTGCGCCATAGATGGCTTTTCCGCCCTGCACTTTCATTGTTACATATCAACCTTCTCAACGAATCGGGGCTCTACAAAATCCCCGTCTAAGAACAACTTGGCGTAGCACTCCTTCAAAGCATCGGCAATCTCATCACTACGGCGCGAAATGTGCGCTTGCATCAAATGCACTGCGTTATCGGCATCGCGTTTCTGCATAGCAGCGATAATGTCGCGCGTCTCGGTGCGCGTCCGCGGTCGACGTTCCTCCATATCAACCCAGCGGAAAAATCGGATGCGTGCATTGATGTTCTTCAATGTCCGCATAAGTTCTTTGTTCTCGGTGAGAGCGGCAATTGATTCATGAAAATGCTCATCATATGCCAGCATTTGCTCTAAGGAATATCCGGCATCACCGCTGGCATGCTCCCAAAAGTCGGCGATCCTCGCAAGTTCATTATCGCTGGCCTTTTCCACCGCCATGCGCACAGAAAATGTTTCTACGGCAATGCGCATTTGATAAAGGTCATAAACATCTGCAACCGACAATTTCCTACAGACGAATCCGCGACCAGGCTCAAAGTCGATAAAGCTCTCCGCAACTAAACGGTTTAGCGCTTCACGCAGCGGAGTACGGCTCACACCGAGTTCACGCGCCAACGCCACTTCGTTGATCCGCTCACCGGGACGCAAACTGAAATTGACCGTCATCTCGCGCAGGGTTCGATATATCTGCCCTACCCGGCCTTTGCCCATAGTTCGTTTCCTTCGATCACAATGAAACTTGACTTCCAGAACATAAACTCACTATGCTGAACTGTATACAGTTAATAATACATTAAAAAATGCAGTTATCACAAAAGGTCAGCACTATCTAATGAGCACGCCCCACCATGCAAATGCATTCACTGGCGCAGAGGCCATGGTGCGTATGTTGCAAGCCTATGATGTAAAACATATTTTTGGTTTGTGCGGAGATACAACTTTACCATTTTACGATGCATTGGCATGTCTCGACCATGATATTACCCACTTGCTCACCCGTGATGAGAGGCATGCGGCCTATATGGCAGACGCCTATGCGCGGGTGACCGGAAAGCCAGGAATTTGCGAGGGCCCATCAGGTGGTGGAGCAACTTATATTCTCCCCGGTGTCGTGGAAGCCAACGAAAGTTCGGTTCCTGTATTAGCAATTACCAGCGACGTTTCCACCAATTCTCGCGGGCGTTATCCACTTACGGAGTTAGATCAACCTGCGCTGTTTAAGCCACTCACGAAGTGGAATACATCGCTCGACGACGCCAACCGTCTGCCCGCCATGGTGCGTGCCGCCTTTCGAGCAATGACCACGGGACGTCCTGGCGCAACACATTTGGCTTTCCCATTTGATACGCAAAAAGCATCTGTAGACGCCGATGAGATTTGGGCAGATGCGCGTCATCAAACCTTCCCTGCTGAACCGACAGCGCCTGATCAAGACGCCATTGTGGAAGCAGCAAACCTCATCGCAAACGCGAAAAAGCCTGTTGTGGTGTGCGGAGGTGGGGTGGTGATCGCTCAAGCTATGGACGCGCTAACCACGCTTGCAAGGGCGTGCAATATGCCGATTGCCACGACCGTATCGGGCCAGGGTTCGATCTCAGAGAGAGACCCCTTGGCACTTGGCGTGGTTGGATCAAATGGCGGAGTTGCATCCACTCGTGTGGTAATTGATGAAGCAGACCTCGTTATTTTTATTGGCTGCCGAGCTGGATCCGTGACCACCGAACGTTGGCGTTCACCTAAGCGCACGACCCAGATTATCCACATTGATAGTGATCCAGATGTCATTGGCGCCAACTACCAGACCAATGTTGCGCTGGCGGGTGATGCGCGACTGGCGCTGGAAGCGATTGTTCACGCCCTGGCGGGTATATCCAACGATTTTGATGGTGTATCGCGTTGTGAGGCCGCTTGGAAAGCTAAGCTCACCGATTTCGAAGCATTGGCCAGAAGCGAAGGTGGTCCCATTAGGCCTGAGCGTGTAATGGCGGATCTAATGGACGTGCTCGACGATGATGCCATCATCGCCGCCGACCCCGGCACACCCTGCCCTTATTTCTCCGCGCATTATCGTTGGCCAAAAGCTGGACGGCATTTCATCACTAACCGCGCACACGGCGCGCTTGGCTATGGCATGGCGGCGGCAATGGGTGCTCATGTAGGGCGTCCAAACGTTAAAACCATCTCTGCAATGGGTGATGGTTCTTTCGGATTTTGTTGCGGAGAGTTTGAAACCATGACCCGCTACAATATGCCAATCACCAACATTGTGTTTTCAAACTCAGTCTATGGCTGGATTAAAGCGGGGCAGAATGCGGGTTTTGGAAAGCGGTTCTACAATGTAGATTTCAACCGAACAGACCATGCTGCGGTTGCAAGCGCTTTTGGTGTCAAGTCTTGGCGTGTGGAAGACCCTGCTGATTTGAAATCCGTGTTGAATGAAGCGGTAAACCATGATGGCCCTACACTGGTTGACGTGATTTCTCAGCCTCTTCACGAAGCTGCAGCACCTGTAAGCGAATGGGTTGCGTAATGAGTGCGCCGTCGAATGAAAAAATTGTCTCCATGGATGTATGGCATTTGGCCTTGCCAGTGACATCGCGGCGTGATCACGGAAGCGGCACGGTGGCTGGCGATGTCGAAGTTGTGATCGTATGCCTCACGTCTGAGGGTGGGACAAAAGGCTATGGTGAAGCATCTCCGTGGGCGGTGTTCACGGGCACGGCCGAAAACACATTTTCAGCTCTCGATCGTTATGTCCGTCCGGTTGTTGTAGGCGCCTGCATTGAAGATATACCTGCTATAATGGAAGCTGCGCGCAAACAGGTGGTCAACGCATCCGAAGCGTTCGCGGCCCTTGAGACCGCTCTCTTCGATTTACTGGGCAAAATTCGCGGTTTGCCGATTTGGGCATTACTTGGCGGAAAATACCGAGACGAAATCCCTCTTTCCGTATCACTTGCAAATCCAAACTTTGATGAAGATCTGGAATTGTGCGAGCGCCTAAAGCAAGATGATGTTGGTTTGGTAAAAATTAAGACGGGAATAAAAGATCACGCTTTCGATGTTATGCGCGTTGAGCGATTGCGGCAAGATCACCCGCAACTCGATATCCGAATTGATTACAATCAAGGCCTTCACCCAACCGGAGCACTGCGCAAACTCAAGGACATGGACCAGTTCCAAGTGACCTTCATTGAGCAACCGGTTGCCCGCCAACACTACAGCGCCATGGCCAACTTCAAACGCGAACTCACGACACCGTTGCTCGCGGATGAAAGCGTATTTTCACCTAATGATATGTTGCGTGCGATACGCGAAGATATCTGCGATTGTGTTTCCGTGAAAATTATGAAGTCGGGCAGCCTGACGACAGGCAAGGTCATATCAGAAATGGCTGCAGCTGCAGGAATGGCAGCCTATGGTGGCGATATGTTTGAAACCGGCATTGCCCATCTCGCAGGCACGCACATGATAGCCGCGAGCCCCCATATCACGCTTGGGTGCGAATTCTACCAAGCGACTTACTATTTAGAAGAAGATTTACTCGCCGCGCCTTTTCCAATTAGCAAAGGTAAAGTGCAAGTTCCGCATGCGCCCGGGCTCGGCATTGAGGTCAATGAGCGTAGGCTTGAACGATATGCTCGCGTCCATTCGCCAGGAGGGTTAAATTAAGAACTTGCCCATTTTGGCGTTATTGGGTTTCATAAACTCAAGATAATTTTAGAAGTGAAACTTTCCAGGGAGGAAACAGTGAATACAATTTCAAAACTTCTTACGGCAACCGCTCTCACGGTTGCGTTTTCGACAGCTGCAATGGCTGAAAAATGGGACATGCCAATGGCATATTCCGCAACCAACTTTCATTCAGCAACAGGGGCTGAGTTCGCGAAGTGCGTAACCACGGGCACAGCTAAGGAAATTGAGATCGTTACCCACCCGTCGGGCGCATTGTTCAAGGGTGCAGACATCAAACGCGCAGTCCAAACGGGGCAAGCTCCAATCGGTGAGAGATTGCTATCTGGTCACCAGAACGAGAACGCCGTGTTTGGCGTGGATTCTCTGCCTTTCCTTGCATCATCATTTGATGAAGCAGCTAAGCTTTGGAAGGCGGCAAAGCCTACAATGACAAAACTTCTTGATGAGCAAAATCTTGTTCTTCTTTATTCCGTGCCATGGCCCCCACAAGGGCTCTACTTCAAGAAAGAAGTGAACTCTGTTGCTGACATGAAGGGTGTTAAGTTCCGTTCTTATAATAATGCAACTGCTCGTCTGGCTGAGTTAACGGGCATGCTGCCAGTATCAATCGAAGCTGCTGAAATTTCTCAAGCCTTCGCCACTGGCGTAGCCGATTCTATGGTGTCTTCGGGTGCAACTGGTTATGACCGCAAAGTCTGGGAAAGCCTCACCCATTTCTATGAAGTCGATAGCTGGCTTCCGCGCAATTACATCATGGTCAACAAAGACGTATGGAGCGGTGTCAGCGACAAGAATAAAGCTGTTGTAAAGGCATGTGCAGAACTTGCTGAGTATGCTGGCACATGGCGTGCTGTCGAATATACGCAGTTCACCCTTAATGGCCTGCGCGCTGGGGGTATGAAAGTTGGTCCAGCAAACGAAGGCCTGACTAAAGAACTGAAAGACATCGGCGAAGTGATGAAAAAAGAGTGGCTCGAAAAATCTGGTGCCGATGGCCAGGCT
>JBPCVX010000070.1:0-10117 GCA_051010095.1 Hyphomicrobiales bacterium | reverse complement strand
CAACACTACGACCGATACCGGCACCAGCAGGACACAGAAGCAGAATTGGCGGACTGTACGTCCCCTTGAAACACGGGCGATAAACATACCTACAAACGGGCACCAAGCAATCCACCAACCCCAATAGAATATCGTCCACCACGCTTGCCATTGACGCTCTGGTTCGTTGTCGATCCAAAAGCCCATGGGAATTACATTCCACATGTAATCCCCTGCGCCAGTGATGGCCATGCCGAGAGCAAAAGCGGTGGGTCCTAGAATGAGGAATAATGCAAGTAACCCAGTACTCGCCCATACGTTCATCTCAGAAAGAATACGCACGCCTTTACCTAAACCTGAAGCAGCGGAGGCCGTACCAAGAGCGGTGATTATTGCGACAAGGAGGAGCTGATTGGTGAGGGTGTTTGACATCCAGCCAAGTTTTTCCATACCGGCTGCAATGGGTGTAACACCTAGACCAAGGGACGTTGCCAACCCAAAGATTGTGCCAAAAACACCAATCAGATCGATCAAATGGCCCCAAGGACCGTAAATCTTTTCTTTTAGAATGGGATAAAAAGCGGTGCGCAATGTCAGTGGAAGATCCTTGCGGTAGGAAAAATAGGCAAGGCTCAAGCCGACCAACACGTAGAGTGCCCAACCGTGCAATCCCCAATGAAAATTGGTGATCTGAATTGCCATGCCCGCAGCTTCAACGCTGCCGGGTTTTACACCTTCTCGGGTGAGCCACGGATTGTCCGCGAATTGATACATCGATTCTGCGACGCCCCAATAAATCAGGCCTGTACCCAATCCGGCGCCGAACAGCATGCAAATCCACGAAAAGGTGGAAAAGTCGGGCTCTTCATCGTCTTTACCGAGCTTAACGTCGCCGAACCGGCTGATCAGAAGCCAGAATACGAAAAACAAAACGGCGTTGACGACGAAAACATAGAACCAATCGAGCGAGTTGATGATGAAGTCCTTACCCTTGGCGAAGACAGCGCCGGAATATTCAACGTCGTGAATGGTGAAAGCTACGAAACCCAAGATCATTACCATCGATGCGATCGCCATGGTCTTGTTCATGCCTGCGAACAACCCGGTTTTATCAACCAGGTTTTCGGCCGGATTGTGAGGATTATCACTCATACAATTATCTCCAAAAATCTTTGTATTTTGCGCTTTTATCCCTTGCGCGTTTAGCGCGTCGTTCCGGCAGCGCCCTGTTGACTGGTTTCCTTTAACCAGGCATCGAAGGCTTCTTTCAAAGCACCGTAGTTTTTTGACCACCACTGCGCATCCGATCGGATGGAAGCTTTATTTTCATAAGCAGGTCCATTTGGAAGCTGCGCCAATACATCCTGAGATAACAACGCAAGCGATGATTTTCGTGTCGGTCCGTTTGGCAAATAACCAACCATTTTGGCCAGTGATTCAGAGCTGGATGCGAAACGGATGAATTCCATGGCCGCTTCTTTGTTGAGGCTTCCCTTAGGAACGCCGAACAAGTCGAGCTCAATCACACGCCCATCCCACACCATGTCAAAATTTGCACCGTCTTTTTGCGAGGCGACCGCTCCTGTGGTGGCCCAAATCATGCTTAGTGCTGCGTCATTGTCATTTAACAGGCGTGCAGGTTCGCTTCCCTTTGTCCAAAATTGTAGACCGGGTTATATTGCGCCCATTTTTTCCAAAGCCCGTTCCACACCTTCCGGCGTTTCCAGCGTTTTGTAGACATCGCCTAATGCAACTCCATCTGCAATCAATGCCCATTCTAAAATAACGGATGGATCGTTGCGGATAGCGCGCGGGCCGGGAAATTTCTTGGTGTCAAAAAAGTCAGCGATTGTGACTGGAGCTTCCTTACCAAATTTTTCTTTATTGTAGGCATAGGCCGTGGCCCAGACGATGACTCCAACGCCGCATTTATTAAGTGCGCCGTCAACGAAATCATCTTTGTATCCAACGCCATCTGCTCCGTTGGGTAACTCGATTGTATCGAGTTCTTCAAGAAGACCTTCTTCGCAGGCGCGCAGTGAATCGGCTTGTGTTAAATCGACCACATCCCATTTCACATTGGCTGATTCCACCTGATCGCGGATTTCATCGATTCCGCCAGCATAGTGTTCAACCGTCACCTTGGCGCCTGTCTCACCCTCGTAAGGGCGCACAAAGCCAAGCATTTGGCTTCGCATATATGGTCCTGTCCATGATGTGAATGTTAAGTTCTTGGATGCCATTTTGTCGGCGGCCATCTCATTAGCGCCCGAACTGGTCTGTTGGGCACGACTATCGGCGGCACTCAGTACTATAGCCATAAGCACCAAAACCAATAGCCTGATGCATAAATTATCAGATCGGCTAAAAATCATTTGCAAAAATTCCCCTTGCTTGTTGTCGTAAATGAAGGGGGGTACCGCTCAAATTCTGGCTAATCGGAAATGAAAACTCAAAAAAAATTAGATACTGAATCCGGCCTTAATCAATCCAGCGCCCCCAATGCGATCAATGCTACTTGTATGCGGAACGATAGAACAGGCTTTTTTTCGCCATATTATCTTGAATTTGCGACGTCTTCCGCTGAATTTGTGGAGAAGTATAGTCTTTGCCCAAGTTACCTTAGTGTTGCGTTTCGAAAAAAGAGACGTCTAAGGAGCTGTCTGAATTATAAGATTGATGCAATAAAAGCCGGATATCTGATGTTAACACTTAAGCCAAGCTAATCCGTAGCACTAGGAATGCCAATTGAAACACCTTCCTTGATCACATTAGGCGCATAAGCTTGGCGCGCGAAGACCTCGTTCACCATGGGTGCAAAGTGCGACAAGGGTTTGCTGCCAAACTCAGGATCAAACGAGGCTTGATCCCAACGCTCACAAAAATCAACACATGCTTTGTAATGTTGGTGACCTTCAAAGCGCTTACGTTCTTCGCGGTCCCAGCCGTAATGGTGGGCATAGTAAAACATTTGGAAAATGCCATGATGTTCAACAACCCAAGCGCACTCTTCGCGCACAAAAGGGCGCAGGATTTCGGCGGCAAACCGATCATGATTTTGCGGCGCTAAACCATCACCAATGTCATGCAACAAAGCTGAGACAATCCAGTCGATGTCAGCACCACTTTGTTCTGCACGAGTTGCAGATTGAAGGCCGTGCTCGAGGCGTGTTATTTTATATCCAGACAATGTTTCATTGCCCTGGCGTTCAAGCTCATTTAACAAGCGCTCTGCTGTGCCATTGTGAAATTCTTCCTCTTGGTCGCGCAGAAATTCATACTCTTCTTTCGTACCATCCTTCATCTGAGTGAACGAGACTGTTTCCATGACCAGCTCCCAAGCATTCTAATCGCAATTTGTGAATAGTAATGCGATTTGTGCCTCAATTGAAACCTCAGAATGTTCCTAAGCTTTGTTTGTGGGACGGAGCGGAGATTGCGCGCACTATCTGATTGGATAAATCTTGCAAATTTTCTCCGCTTTTTTTGCTCTTTGTTCATATTTGTCTGGAATTCTCAAGTGCGTATTGGTTAACGGGGCTGGGAATTCACGTGCAATCAAGTTTAACTGCAGGTCGGATCTATACAGATCAGCGTAAAGGGTTGCTTCTGGCAGCACTTGGCGGCTTGGCATTCACATTTGATGTGCCGCTGATACGTCTCGCTGGCAGTGATGGCTGGACAGTAATGTATGTCCGCGGGCTAATGATCTTCGCGATACTTTACATGCATTGGTGCTACATGCGGATCGTGCGTGGCGCGAGACTGCCCTTTGTTAATGGAATCGAAGGGCTGGTTGCATCTCTGCTCTTTGTTGCCGCAAACTTTCTGTTTATTTACGCGGTTCATAACACATTTGCAGCAAATGTCGTGTTCATGATGGCACTTAATCCTCTTATAGCCGCGATTTTGTCCCGGGTTTTCTTGTCTGAACCGGTTGATTTGCGCACTTGGGTGGTTGCAGGTGTTGCTGGTTGCGGGGTTATGCTCATTGTTTCTGAGAGTATTCACCAAGGAAATTGGCTTGGTGATTTCGCGGCGTTTGGCGTTTCGTTCCTTGTTGCCTGTTCGCTCATTTGGATGCGGCGCAGTGGCAAAGACATGACTTATGCACCCGGGTTGGGCAGTCTACTGGCCGCAATTATTGCGTTTTGGTATGCCACACCTGCATCATTAGACGCATCGCAGTTCATCTTCTTAGGTCTAAATGGACTTATCGTCATGCCACTATCGTTTGCATTGTTGGCATCTTCAACACGGTTCATTCGTGCACCAGAGATTGCTCTGTTCATGTTTCTTGAAACGATCCTGACGCCACTTTGGATGTGGATGTTTATCGGAGAAATGCCGAGCATGCGCACAGTCGCAGGCGGGATTGTTGTGATGTGTGCTTTGGTTGCACACACACTTTGGCTGTTAGAGAAATCCCGCCGAATACCTAGCCCGCAACCACTAAAATAAAAATGAGGGTTCCTGAAAAGTTGAATGAATTGATTTACCAGACGCAAACACAGATGCGCTTGAATAGCGGACCGGCTAATTGCCAAACAGGTCCGGGGCAATTGGGGCAACTTAAAATATGACTAGTGCATGCCAAGTTTGGATTGATAATGGCAAGCCGATCGAGCTAGCGCCTGAGCTTGGCAATAGCGACGACGCGACCCACTTAATGCGGCAAAACCGTATGGTTTTGCTCGCCATTTCGTCGAGTGGCACCGTGGTACGTTGGTATTTGGAACAAGCGAGCTGGGCGTCCCTGTTCTTTGTGATCGACTATCTAAAATCGTGTCCACCGCCATATCAGCTCGATTTCTATAAAGAGGGGTGGATTGTTGAACGCTATACATCTTGCGTTGAAGCAATGACACGCCTGGAAACACTTATGTCCAAGGCAGATGTCAAGATTCACGAGACGACTTACATTAAAGAAATGAACCCCGGAGAAACGAGCATTCCGGCATTGTTGCGCCATGCCTTGTCTGACGCATCTTCACTTGAGTTGTTCAGGGTCGATTGCGCATATGATGATCGCACTGACCAATTCCATGTTGAGAGTATTGGAGAAAAATCAAGTATTGCGCGATGGTTCGGTCATGACCCTGAAAGTTATGCGACACGCACCGGTCATGAGTATGACAGCACGGTTTCCAAGGCCTATCTTAAAGTGTTGGAAAATTGGAGGCCTCATTATGATCATGTATACGCACTCATGAACAACCATGTGAATGGTAATCGCTTTTGGGCGCCTTACCAGAGGGTTGTGGTGCCTCACAAATTTCACGATCATCGATATGGGGTGTCTGTTATTACACAGGTTGGGGAAGTCGACATTAGTCTGATGTAGGCGGGATCCCATTTGTGTAAGTGAGATCATTAGCGATGAATTCCAGATCTGTGCGTTCAGATAGCACTAGCCATTCAACATCTTCCGCACCTTCAGGTTTCCAGTCCCAATTCAGAAACCCACGTTCAAAGTGAGCGTAACCGCTTCGAAGTGCGTGGCCTCGTGTTGCCATTGCATGGCTCACTAATGCCCAAGTGGCATCTGGCTGCCATTTTATCAACGTGAGCAAGAGACCGAGTTTAGGAATGAGTTCCATGAGATTGCGTGGTCCTGCATTTCTCGAAATCCACAATTCCCCATGATATGCAAGAGAACCTGAAATGCGTTCAGATTTAGAATTTGGCGGAGGGCGCAAAAGGTTGGGAACAATAAGCTCTGAACGGCGCGCATATAGGCCTATCATCCAAGGCAGAGCCCAGTCGGCAAGATTTGAACCGACTTCATCCCGACGGAATGCCTGAAGACTAATCACGTCTCCATCTTGGTTCAACACACGCATCCAGAATGCATTGTTATAATTGAAATCGTTGACGTCAGGGTCGAACATCGGGGAAATGCGACTCGCACGCACGCGCAGACGTTCAGCAGCTAATGCGCCCATGTCGTTGCTGAATTCTGCTTTTAAACCAATCTCATCGAGCTGCTGCTCAAGAATGGCGATCGCGCGACTAACGCTTAAGGGGTCGGAAAGCCCCTTTGTTACCATGATGTCCCAACCCTTAATAATCATCACACGGCACGTGATTCGCCGTGTTCGTATGATTATGCTTGAATTGGTTTAGTTTTGTATAAAATTCTTCGCAAAATTTTTAATCTCTGTTCATTATGATTTTGCGATACGTGCAGCGTCCTCGCTAGCGGTGAGCGGTCCCTCACCACCAAACCGCGTGGCGAAGTACGCGATTATCAACCCGACGATTGCACCTTCTGCAACAAACCAAAAAGGCGAGGTAAGCGCTCCGTCTTGTCCGAAAACAGACACGAGAACCGTTCTCATTGTGTCATAAGCGAAGAGGGTGAGTACAAAGTTCATCCACGCACCGATCCATGGACCGCGAAACCACCAATAGAGGCGAATTCCAAACAGTGGGTGTTCATCCATGACACCAAACAATCCGATGAAAGCGCCAAGAGTTGTATACCATAGCAGGATCGCCCAACGCAGCATCTCGCTTGTATCTGGCGAGAGAACTGGAAGCATGAAAAACCCGATTAGCCCAAAAACCAAACCCACAAGTTTGCCTATTGCTATTCTTGCTATAAGCGAAGGTTTCTCGAACATGTTCGGCTCCCAGCAGTTTTATCCTTTACTGAATATGGGATGGGAGCAAACGCGTTGCAATGGCGAAAGAGCCTGCTACCATAGATTCAATCGCTTAAAGAATGTTTGGGCCGGAGGAACGAAATGTTCAAATTGGTTAAAGTTATACTCTTATCACTTTTGAGCTTGGGATTTTCACTTTCAGCAAACGCGGAAGAGAATGAAGATTGGAAAAAGTCTAAATGGGGACCTGGTGATGAAATAGGCGCTGCAAACCTCATAACGCCCGAGAGCGTATTAGCTGCTTCCAAGCTCATCAAGACTGGCAAGACATATAACCTTGGTATTGTTGTAGACAAAGATACTCCGGCCTTCGCGCCGCGTTCATTATCCGTGACAATTTTGCAGCCCAATCAGATTTCCACATCAGGTTTGGGGCCAACAAAAACAACGTATAATGATGATATTTTCATGGGATGGCTTGGAATCGGTTCGCAGATCGACGGACTTGGGCACATTGGCGTCGATCACATATATTACAACGGACATAAAGATTCAGATTTTGCCAAAGTCGACGGGTTAAAAAAGCTTGGTCTTGAAAAGCTTCCGCCATTTGTTGCCCGAGGCGTTCTTCTCGATATGTCGGCATATTTCGGAGTTGATATCATCAAAGAAGGAACTCCTTATACCAAGGAGGACATCGAAGGCGCTGCTAAAAAACAAGGTGTTGAAATTCGTAAAGGCGATGTGGTTTTGTTTCATTCTGGTTGGTTGAACTTGCTTGATGGTGCAAAGCCAGATTTGAAACGTTATGTTTCAGTAGAACCAGGCCTTGGCAAAACCGGGGCAGAATATCTGGTTGAGAAGGAAGTGCTTGCAGTTGGTGCTGACACTTGGGGTTTGGAAGCCGTTCCCTTTGAAAAGGGGGTGGGGGTGTTTGAAGTTCACCAAATTCTGCTGCCTAAAAATGGAATATTTATTCTCGAGAACATGGACACGCGTGAACTTGCTAAAGACGAAGCGTGGGAATTTATGTTTGTGCTCGGCACAACAAGGCTACGCGGTGCTGTGCAAATGATTATCAACCCAACTGCAATTCGCTAATCACTGAACTCAATTGTTTTGCTGGTTCGTGCCATCGTAGCAGATCATCGGAGGCTTGATGCAACTTGGATTGAAGGTTTGCATCACCCAGAAATCAGCAGACTTTTGATCTTCCATTATCTGTGGTATACCACATACCAAGTAAATGAAGACTGAGGTGACGGTGAATAATCTGACAAAACTCCAACCAGGTAAAAGCGGTTACGCCGAACGAACGGTTGGTGAAGAAGATACCGCCAGCAGTGTTGGGAGCGGTACAGCGGGTGTTTTAGCAACGCCGGTAATGATTAATCTTATAGAAGCGGCAGCTCTAAATGCTATCGAGAATGATCTGCCTGCAGGCCAACAAAGCCTAGGAACCCATCTTGACGTATCTCACATTGCGGCAACACCCGTTGGTATGAATGCGCGTGCCAGCGCAAAATTGGTAAGAATCGAAGGGCGCTTGCTTGAGTTTGAAGTGCGCGCAGAAGACGAGGTAGAGGAGATCGCTACCGGCACGCATCGGCGTATTGTTGTCAACTCAGACAAGTTTGCAGCACGTGTTGCGCGCAAAATAACCGGCGGCAAAGACCAGTAAAACGTCTAAAAGAAGAACCAGGTACCAAATTGACCGCGCACTGCATCGGGACTACCCACGCCTTCGATTTTTCGCTTAGCCCACATAACCTCTAAGCCCATTTTCATTTGACTGACCGGTTGCCACAGAACATTTACATGAACTGTTTGAATACGCTTGGTTTCGCCAACATTCGTGTAATTGTTTGGAAACTGCAAATGGCCGTAAGCTGCTGTGAACGAAACCTCTTCAGTCACGTCAAGCAACGCAGATGCAGAGAAACTTGCATACTCACGGCCTTCAACCTTTGGATCGGCAGGTGTTCCACCAACATTTGCAGGGGTGTCTGTACCAACAAGATAGCGGGCAGCGCCTCTTCCCACACCACCTGATGCGAGAATGGTCAACACCTCGCCAAGTGTAACTGATCCAGCACCGATAACACCCCATAAAAATTGTGTGTCTTTGCCGGTTACAATTGGCGTGGGCGATTTTTTGCCATTAACACCAACTTGGCCAATGACACCATGAATAGACAATTTATAGTTGTTCGTACTTTCGTATTTCAGGGTGCCTGTTAAATGTGGCACCTGGCTGTAGCCCGATGGATCAACGGTTCCCGATACAGTGATGGTCCCGTCATGGGTGACTCTTGGAACAAGGTGCTCAAGTGCCACAGCTGCGGTCAATCCTTCGCTTTCGTACGTGACGCGGACTTGCGCTTGGCGGCTGGTGCTTAACCCGGCTGGGCCATTAAAGTCGACCGTTGGAGGTTGATCATACCCCGGGGCAAAGTTTGTCCAGTATCGGCCAGCACCGAACGTCCAATTTGGCATGAAATCCCATTCACCCCAGGCATGGCGGAGGCGAAAGCTTCCAGCAGGGTTGCCCGATCCATAGAAATCTCCCTCGATGAGAGTTCTAATTTCGCCAATTGCAGTGTCGGTACGAGATTTGATGCGGAACCGTGTTTGGCGCGCATGCGCATGAAACTCTTGATCCCTGTCTGCGGGTTGCAAATCCGTGTAACCAAAGCTGTCACCTAGATTTTCATCGAAATCATAGATGAAATCGCCTTTGACATAGCCAGAGATTGTGACTTCTGTCGTCGGCGCGGGAACATCCGCAGAAGGTGTTATCGAAATGGTCACTCCCCGATCTTCAGGAGAAGAGTTTCCGCGATTTGGCGCATCCCATTTGGGGTAGGGCTCGTGTCCTCTGCGGATTGTTAGATATCCAGTTCCTTCAGGAAGCGCAGAAGTCTTGGGGCGTTGCTCCAATGTTGCCACTTGCGTCTGAAGTGCTTCTAGCTGCGCTTTTAAACTAGTTAAATCATCCGCGTACGCAGTGTGCGGCAGAGCACAAATCCCCAGAGATGTACCCATTAGCAATAACGTTTTGTTCCCAGCCATAGTAACGTCCTTTATCGCTTGTCTATAATTTATCTCCGACGCCTATACGCGCGCTGTCTGCGTTGCATACGCTTACGATTATAGCGACGACGGTTTTTCTTTGCCGCTTTAGCCGCGCCGCCGATTACACCGCCCATTATGGCCCCGCCGATCATACCTCCGCGACCTCCGATTAATCCGCCGAGCAGGGCACCACCAAGAGCGCCTTCAAGGGCTCCAGCATGAGCAGGTGCGAATTTTGCTGGGGTGATCAAAAGTGCTGCGGCAAAAACACCAGCGACCAAGAGTTTTGAGGTCGCGCTGCGGGGAATCATTGCTGTAAGAGGGCGCGTCATTTCATCATCTCCCCATCTTTCCAGTCTTGCACTTCTTGTGTGCCATCTTTCTTGGTAATAACAAACTTGCCATTGCCCTTGCCAGCTGTGAACACCCCTTGGTAGATGTCGCCGTTAGGCGCG
>JBPCVX010000069.1:0-2599 GCA_051010095.1 Hyphomicrobiales bacterium | reverse complement strand
GAACAAGAGAAGATCTTCTCGCGCACCTGGGCCTATGCGGGCTTTATGGAAGATATATCCGAGCCTGGGCAATATCTCACCGTGCAGGCGGGGCTAAACAACATTTTCATTATCATGGGCCGCGACCGCCGATTGCGCGCCTTTCACAATATTTGCCGCCATCGGGGCACGCAATTGATCCGCGCGGTGGGCAAGACACAGAAAGCACTGAGCTGCCCTTATCATGACTGGACCTATGATCTGGAGGGCAACCTCATTTCGGTGCCTGAAGAACAAGAGCAATTCAAAGACCTGGATAAATCCTGTTTGGGATTGAAACCGGCAAGTGTGGATTTATGGCGCGGCATGCTTTTTGTGCATCCTGAGCCTGACGCCGGTTCCATCACGCAATGGTTTGGCGACGTTGAGCCACACCTTGGCCCGCATAAGGTGGAAGAGCTGGTCGAATATGAAGAGGCCCGCACCAGCTATGAGATCAAGGCCAACTGGAAGATCGTTGTTGAGAACTATATCGATGTTTATCATTTGGCCCATCTGCATTCTGGCACATTGGCCATGTATGACCATGCCAAAGCTGAATATGGCTTTGTGGGCCCGCACTATGCGTTTTGGGAACCATTGTCGGCAGATTATGCAGCAGACATTGAGGCGAACGCTCCGCAGCCATTGGTAATCTCCAAAGAACAGGCAGGCACCTGGGTTCCCATGCTGTTTCCAGGTGTTGGACTTGCAGAAAGTGAAAGTAACTGGGCAACCTTTATCATCACGCCACTGGCACCTGACTTAACACGCGTGGAGAACCGGCTGCGCGTTGCTAACGTTTCTGCTTGGCAGTTTCAAAAACAGGAATGGCGTTCTTCCGGCTTCTGGAAGGACCGTATTTCAGGCAAATATTCCGCCGACAATGCAACCGGTGAAGATGACCCCATGGCGGCTGGTGACTTTGCTGCAGAAGACATTTATGCGTGCGAACAGCAGCAAAAATCTCTTAAGAGCCCGCATTTTGAAGTGGGGCCAGCTTCTGCCGGCGAAAGCCCGGTGCTGGGCCACCAGCAGGTTATACTTGATTGGCTGGAGCGTTGATCGTGAGCGATGGGTTTTATCCATTGCAGGTGAATGACACACAAATCCAGTGTGATGGTGCTGCCAAATCACTTGCATTCGAAGTTCCCGAGAGTTTGCGCGAAACATTCTCGTGGCGGCCCGGACAGCACATAACCTTGCGTTTTACGCTCAAAGGCGAAGAACATCGGCGGTCTTACTCTATCTGCGCCTCGGCGCTCGCAGGTGAACCATTGAGCATTACCGTTAAGCGCGTGCCTTTGGGCATTGTCTCCAACCACATTAACGACACGGTTAAAGCGGGCGATGAGATAGAGGTTATGCCGCCTTTTGGCAGCTTTTGCCTCGACGCAAACGAGAAAGAGCGGCGTACACTTTATTTCTTCGGCGCGGGCAGCGGAATTACCCCGCTTTATGCGATGATCCATTCTGCTTTGTGCGCTGAGCCTTACTCTCAATGCCATCTCGTTTATGGCAGCAAAAATGAGAAAGACATTTTGCTGCAAGATGCACTTGAGGCGCTGATCGCCCAATATGGAGGGCGGCTTAGCGTGGATCATGTCTTGTCGGAGCAGTCGTTGTTTTCCGCCTTCAAGCCTTGGCGCACGGGACGCGTTGACCAGGCAGCCATCGATGCGCTTATCGAAGAAAAGCCACCCTATGCCCAAGACGCGCAATATTTTGTTTGCGGACCTGGCATCATGAATGCGGACGTGAAGGCAGCCTTGCTGGTGCGCGATGTTCCAGCTAACCGCATTCACATGGAAAGCTATGGCGGCACGGCTGAGCCTGATCTCTCGGTGAAAGGCATCTCTGCAACCATCGATGTGACCATGAATGGCATCACAACGCAGATACCAGTTGGAGAAAATCAAACCTTGCTTGAGGCCGCGCGCGCTGCCGGGTTAAACTCTAAATTCTCCTGCCAATCTGGCGTGTGTGGAGCCTGCCGGGCACGACTTGAAAGTGGCAAGGTGCATATGCGCGCCCGCATGGCACTCGAAGATGATGAGATTGATGCGGGCGCTGTTTTAACATGTCAGGCAGTCGCACTTACGCCTGAACTAAAAATAGAATTTGAACGCTAACTATAGCTCACCACTTCAAACTCAATGTCATCTTTGTCGTTGAAATAAAACCGTTTTCCAGGTTCATAGTCGCCATGATTATGGGTTTCAAAGCCCATGGCCTTTACTTTGGCCTCAAGGGCATCAAGGTCAGTAACAGTGACGCCAACATGTGCAAAGCGGCCGCTTTGCAGATTACAGCCTGAACCATCATTGGGCGTATAAAGCGCCATGTAGGTTTCAGCACTGCCCACGTGCACGGTATAACCTATGCCATTCATGGCGGACCCTTCCCAGCGGATTTTCCAGTCAAACAGATCGCACAACATTTGCGCTGTCTTTTTTGCATCGCTCACGGTGATGTTTACATGTTCCAGTTCAGCCATTTTCAAAGTCCTTTCTTCTCGACTTTTATGTTCAGGACTGTATGTATAATTCCTCAAGTTAACTTGAGGTCAAGAGGTTTTTTT
>JBPCVX010000068.1:0-13025 GCA_051010095.1 Hyphomicrobiales bacterium | reverse complement strand
GAACTGCCCCTCGGCACCAATATTGTAGAATTTTGACTTGAATGCCACCGCGACCGCAAGACCTGTAAAAATGAGTGGGATGGACCTCGTGAGGGTCTCATTTATGGCGAAGTTTGATCCGAAAGCCCCCTTAAACAGAAGAAAATAGGCCTCTAAAACAGGTGTTCCGGTCCACATTATCAAGAAAGAACACAGAATAAGAGACACACCGACGGCGACCACAGGCGCAAGACTTGCACGTGCAATGGAAACAGATGCCCGAGGTTCAATTTGCATGGGCTTGCCCCGCCTCAGCATCAGCCACGAACTGACCTGCCATCATGAGCCCGATCTCGGAAACCGATTTTGAACCTGTTTTAAACGGCGCGCTAATGTTGCCATGAAACATAACACACACACGATCACTCAAAGACAAAAGCTCATCTAGGTCTTCCGAAATAAACAGAATGCCTGCCCCACGTTCGCGCGCTTCCAGCAGTTGAGATTGCACAAAGGCAATCGCACCCTCATCAAGCCCTCTCACCGGTTGGTTCGCCAAAATAAAGGAAGGTTTTGGCGACAAGGCACGCGCCAGTATGAGCTTTTGCATGTTCCCGCCCGATAGTAGCCGCACTTGTTGATCAGGCCCTTCACAGCGCACATCATAATGGGAAATTGCATCGTTTGCGCGGGCGAGAGCCGCTTGCTTATCCACGAACACTCCGGCCTTGGCAATTTGCGGCGTGTGCAGATCTTCTGAAATGAGATTTTCCCAAATCGCCATTTCACCAACGACACCATGCGCATGCCGGTCTTCGGGGATACGTCCAACGCCTGCATGCACGATCTGGGACGGGTTCCCCACTGGCAGTGCCTTATCAAACAAAGTTGCAGAACCGGAAACAGGCGCAGCGAGCCCCGAGAGCACATCGGCAAGGGCGCGCTGGCCATTCCCAGCAACGCCAGCAATGCCAACGATTTCATGCGCGTTCACTGCGAGCGATGCATCACGCAGAAGCGGCACGCCCTCTTCGCTAATGACGTTGATCTCGCTGAGTTGAAGCACTGGCGCACCGGTATCCATCGGTTCCAGAGTTGGTCGTGTTACTTTTTCGCCAACCATCATTTCTGCCAGCAGCGATCTGTCAGCATCAGATGTTTCCACAGTGCCGACAATCGCCCCGCGGCGCAGCACCGCCACCCGGTCGCTCACGGCAAGAATTTCGTGCAGCTTATGAGAGATAAAAATGACCGCCAGGCCATCATCGGTAAGCTGCTTAAGGGTTTCAAACAGCGACGCGGTCTCCTGCGGCGTCAACACCGCCGTGGGTTCATCTAAAATCAAGATACGCGCATCGCGATATAGCGCTTTTAGAATCTCAACACGCTGCCGTTCCCCAACCGATAAATCGCCAATCAGCGCATCCGGGTCTACCGCAAGACCGAACTGTTCAGACATTCTGGTGAGTTTGCGTTTGGCCTCCACCAAATCTTGTTTCCACGACCAGAGACTTTCCGTGCCAAGGATAATGTTCTCAAGCACGGTCAAATTATCAGCCAAAGTGAAATGCTGATGCACCATGCCGATGCCAGCGGAAATTGAGGCTTCGGTTGAGCCTTTCACGAGTGGCACGCCATTAACACTCACTGAGCCCTCATCGGCCACATAGTGACCGAAGAGAATATTCATCAGCGTGGTTTTCCCCGCCCCATTTTCTCCAAGCAACGCCAACACCTCGCCGCTGGCCAATGACAATGAAATATCGTCATTGGCCACCAGGGCACCAAACCGCTTGGTAATATTCGTCAGTTCAAGAACTGGCATGTTTGCGGCCAGCCAGTGCTAGTAAGAGGATTTCGGCTCTTCGTCGTTAATCTCAACGGTGTATTCACCCGCCAAAATCTTCTTCTTAAGCTCATCAACCTTTGCCTTGGCGTCCGCTGGAATCTTGTCCTCGAACTCATAATATGGCGCAAGGCTTGCACCACCTTTTTGCATCATGGTCCATTCTTTGTAGTCTTCAGCTTTGAACGAACCCGCTTTCACTTGCGCGATTGCATGGGCAATAGCGTTTTCCATGTGCCAAAGAGCTGACGTCACAACAACATCCGTGCCGTTCTCTTCCTTGTTCATGTCGTTCACGTTGCCAAAGGCGATAATGCCCTTGTCGCGTGCTGCATCGACAACACCGGCACGCTCGGCATAGAGCACGTCAACACCTTCTTCGATTTGTGCAAATGCTGCTTCCTTTGCCTTGGGCGGATCATACCAAGAGCCGATGAAGGTGACCTTGTATTGGATATCCGGGTTAACGGATTTCGCGCCATTAATGAACGCGTGGAACAGCCGGTTCACTTCACCGATTGGGTAGCCACCGACCATGCCCAACTTGTTGGTTTTGGTCATGGAGCCTGCAAGAATACCCATCAAATAGCATGGTTCGTGAATATAGTTGTCGAACACAGAAAAATTCGATCCGTGCGGTTTAAATGGATCACCCATGAGGAAAGCAATATTTGGATATTCGTCAGCAACTTTGCGCGCTTCCTTGGAGATGCCGAAGGCCTCGCCCACGATGAGTTGAACGCCGCTTTCGCAATATTCACGCAGCACGCGGATATAGTCAGTGTTTGCGACCTTTTCCGAAAACACATATTCAATGTCGCCATTGGCTTTTGCAGCCTCTAGGCCCTCGTGGAGCCGGGCGTCCCATTTCTGCTGAATAGGCTGAGTGTAAATTCCAGCCACTTTGATCTTATCTGCAAATGCTGGGGTTATGCCCAAACCAGCCACTGTTGCGCTGGCGCCCGCGAGAATATTGAATGAACGTCTATTGAGATTGTTTGTCATGTCCCTGCTTCCGATTTTTTGTTTTTCCCAGAAAGTAAATTGACCGGGGTCTAAACCCCGGCCATTTGCTGTTCGTTATTCTTACATTGCCTTGTCGATAACGGCGTGTGACCAAGCCCCTTCAGGCTTCTTGGTAATCACCGGATCAGAGCCACCTGAAAGCAGCGTCTCGACTGTGCGGTCAAAATCAGCTGGGTCAAGCTTGCCATCGGAACCTTCGGTCAGTTTATTGATTTCGCCCATCATACGGCGCTGATGTTTCTCGGTTTGCGCACCAGTTGCATCATTCTCTAGCACGATGTCTGCTGCTTCATCAGGATTTGCACGCGCATACTCCCAACCCTTCATGGAAGCTTTCACAAAGCGCGCCATTTTATCAACAAATGCAGCATCCTTGAGATTGTCTTCCAACACATAGAGACCATCTTCCATCGTAGAAACGCCCTGGTCTTCATATTTGAAAACCACCAGATCATCTTCTGAAAGGCCAGCATCAATCACCTGCCAATATTCATTGTAAGTCATTGTGGAAATGCAATCTGCTTGCTTCTGCAGCAGCGGGTCAACGTTGAAGCCCTGCTTTAGAACGGTCACACCGTCACCACCTTCTGTCTTAATGCCAAGCTTCGACATCCACGACAAGAATGGATACTCGTTACCGAAAAACCAAACACCGAGTGTTTTGCCTTTAAAGTCTTCAGGCTTCGAAATACCCGTTTCCTTGCGGCATGTCAGCATCATGCCAGAACGCTTGAAAGGTTGTGCAATGTTCACCAACGCAACACCCTTTTCACGGCTTGCCAATGCTGAAGGCATCCAGTCGATAATCACATCAGCGCCACCACCAGCAATGACCTGTGGAGGTGCAACGTCTGGTCCACCAGGCTTGATCGTTACGTCAAGATCAACCTCATCATAGAAGCCTTTATCTTTGGCCACGAAATATCCAGCAAACTGGGCCTGTGTTACCCATTTCAACTGCAGCGTAACTGCATCTTTGGCCATTGCCATGGTGCTCATAAGGCTGAGCATCAGTGCACTGGCACCTATTGCAAACTTGTTCATCATTTTCCTCCCTATTTTTATCAAGTATCAACTTCGATAAGAGGGATGCCAAAATGTAAGCACCCTCTCAATAAGTGTAATTATGCCGTAAAATAGCGACCCAGCGAGTGCGGCCACGGCAATTTCTGCCCACACCATATCCACATTCATGCGCCCCACTTCCGTGGAAATCCGAAACCCCATGCCAACGATCGGCGTTCCGAAAAATTCTGCCACAATGGCGCCAATCAACGCCAGTGTAGAGTTTATTTTGAGCGCATTAAATATAAACGGCAAGGCCTCAGGCAGCCTTAGCTTAAAAAGTGTCTGCCAATAGTCTGCCGCATAGGTTTTCATCAGATCCCTTTGCATTGCGGTCGAGGCCGCCAGGCCGGCAACGGTATTCACCAGCATTGGGAAAAAAGTCATGATAATGACCACAGCCGCCTTGGATGGCCAATCGAAACCAAACCACATCACCATAATGGGCGCCACGCCAACAATGGGGAGTGCTGAAACCAGATTGCCAATCGGCAAAAGACCACGCTGCAAGAAAGGTGAGCGATCAATCAAAATGGCGACGACAAACCCTGAGCCACAACCCAGCACATAGCCAATCAATACCGCCTTGAGGAATGTTTGCTGAAAGTCTGCCCACAATGTTGGGATCGAGTTCGCAAAGCGAACACCAATCGCAGATGGCGGCGGCAACAGCACTTGCGGCACACTGAACCCTCGCACAACAACTTCCCAGATGATCAGGAGCCAAATCCCAAACACTACAGGTATTACGGTGGACAAGATGAGTTGAAGCACCCGATTCTTGGCCTCAATCGACGATAAGGCGTCTACGAAAAGCCAAGCGAGCGCCCATGCTGCAATAAACAAGCACCAGAACCCAGCACTCACGTCACTTTCCAACATTGAAAGAATGGCAAAAATACCAAGTGTTGATGCCAAACCTGTTGATGCTGCACGCGTCTCAACACTTGGAAATTTATTCATCACACGCAACGCGGAAACACATAATGCGAGTAGCGCAAAGAACACCATCAACGTCGACTTCTCGGCCAATACAAGGCCCAGAAACGCCAAAACAAATGCCACGGTGGCAAGTATGGTGTTGAGGTTGATCATTGCTCTTTCATGCCCATACGCTTGAGCACCAGCATGTTGGCATAGCCAACAAGGGCGACCAGACAAGCCGCCAGCAATGACGCCATGATGAGCGCTGACCAGATCTGGATGGTTTGCCCATAATAGGACCCAGCGAGCAGTCGCGCGCCCAAGCCCGCCACCGCCCCAGTTGGGAGCTCACCTACAATGGCACCCACGAGCGAAATCGCGATCGCAATTTTCATCGATGTGAAAAGATAAGGCGTCGAGGATGGCCAACGTAGTTTCCAGAACACGTCCCATTTAGATGCGGAATATGTACGCATGAGATCAAGATGAATGACCTCAGGTGACCGCAAGCCCTTCACCATCCCAACAACAACGGGAAAGAAACTCAGGTAAGTGGAGATGAACGCCTTGGGCAGCAAGCCTTGAATGCCTATGGCGTTGAGCACCACGATGATCATTGGTGCAACCGCCAGAATGGGAATTGTCTGGGATGAAATCACCCACGGCATAAGGCTCTTATCCATGGCGCGGTTATGGACAATCAGTACAGCCAATAAAATCCCAAACACAGTGCCGATTATAAAGCCCAGCAGTGTCGATGAAAGCGTCACCCAAGAATGATAAATCAGGCTGCGTTTGGAGGTGATTTTCTTGAGAACAGTCGTCTTGTAGATTTCCTCGACAACCTGGTGTGGTGCGGGCAAGACCGGACGTTCTTGCGCCAACGTATCCGAGATCAGTTGGCTTGTTGTCCAGGTGGTATTTTTCGCGCGCTCATAAGTGTCACGCTGAAATGGCGCGTTCAGCAGCACGGTTGCGATGTACCAAATCGCAATAATCGCTGCGACAACGGTGAGCACAGGAAGAATTCTAGTCATCATAACTGTGACCTTCCCGCAATCCATCACGCACCCGATGGGCGATCTTCAAAAACTCCGGCGTTTCGCGCACATCAAGTGTTCTATCGCGCGGGAGAGCGCTCTCAATCACATCGTGAATACGCCCTGGCCGTGGCGACATAACCACGATTTTGGTGGAGAGAAACACTGCTTCAGGGATGGAATGGGTCACGAAAACAACCGTCTTGCTGGTCTTATCCCAAAGCTGCAAAAGCTGTTCATTCAGATGATCGCGCACGATTTCATCCAACGCACCGAACGGTTCATCCATTAACAGCAAATCCGGCTCAACCGCCAAAGCGCGCGCAATGGATGCGCGCTGCTGCATGCCACCAGACAGTTGCCAAGGAAATTTCTTTTCAAAGCCCGACAGGTTGACAAGCTCCATATTGCGCTTAACACGCGCTGCCTGTTCCTGTTTATCGAGGCCCATAATCTCAAGGGGAAGGCCCACATTGCGCGCAATGGTGCGCCACGGATAAAGAGCTGCCGCCTGAAATACATAGCCATAAGCCCGCGCAAGACGCGCTTCATGAGGACTGACGCCGTTCACCGATATAGTGCCAGCCGTGGGTGTTTCCAAATCGGCGATCACGCGCAGCAAGGTGGTTTTGCCGCACCCGGATGGACCAATAAACGAAACAAAGTCGCCTGCATCAATTTGCAAATCGATATCGGCCAACGCGTGCACCGGCCCGTCATTGGTCTCAAACGTGAGCGAAAGGTCGTTAATGTCGATGACTGTATTTTTGTCAGAACTCATCGAACATTTCCTTCATCGTCATAGCCCCACAATTTGGGCTCGACGTCCAAATCCCTGCAATAGACTGCAGTTTCCAACACGCCCGATATGCTTGAGGGATTTTGGTTCATCTCACCTATACGCCGCTTGCCGGGATGCCCGTGCGCTCTACCTTGCGTGGAGCGGTGAGTTCTTTCCACTGCGAAAGTGCTTTGTTCACAGGATGGAACGGTTCGCGTGCTACAAACTCGCCGTGGCCTTCGTTAGTTTTCACGTCGCCATCGACAATCGAAACATGCCCGCGCGTCATCACAAAGCGCGGCAGGCCTTTAACATGCTTGCCTTCGAACACATTGTAATCAATCGCTGATTGTTGGGCGTCTGCGGTAATGGTTTTCTCTTTCGTCGGATCCCACACGACGATATCGGCATCTGCTCCTTCAAGGATCGCGCCCTTCTTGGGATAGATATTGAGGATCTTCGCAATGTTGGTTGAAGTCACCGCGACAAATTCGTTCATTGTCAAACGGCCAGTACCAACGCCATAGGTCCACAGCATCGGCATACGATCTTCAAGCCCTCCGGTACCATTTGGAATTTGCGTGAAATCACCAACACCATGACGCTTCTGCTCGGTTGTGAATGCGCAATGGTCGGTCGCCACAACCTGCAAGGTGCCAGCCTGCAACCCGGCCCACAGTGAATCCTGATGGCGCTTATTGCGGAATGGCGGTGACATCACCCGGCGCGCGGAATGATCCCAATCTTTATGGTGATATTCGCTCTCATCAAGCGTTAAGTGCTGGATCAACGGCTCACCATAACACCTGATGCCATTTTGCTTGGCGCGCCTGATCGCTTCGTGTGATTGTTCGCAGGAGGTATGAACGATATAGACCGGGACACCCGCCATATCTGCAATCATAATTGCCCGGTTGGTTGCCTCGCCTTCAACCTCTGGCGGACGCGAAAACGCATGAGCTTCGGGGCCATTGTTACCCTCGGACATTAATTTGGCCTGCAACTGCGCGACCACATCTCCGTTCTCTGCATGAACCAGCGGCAATGCACCCAGCTCACCACAGCGTTGGAACGATGCATACATCTCATCATCGTCCACCATCAGCGCGCCTTTGTAGGCCATGAAATGTTTGAACGTATTGATGCCCTTTTGAGTGACAACCGTTTCCATCTCGTTGAACACTTGCTCGCTCCACCAAGTGATCGCCATGTGGAAAGAATAATCGCAATTGGCGCGGGTCGACTTGTTGTCCCACATTTGAATGGCTTCGAGCAGCGATTGTTGGGGCGATGGCAATGCGAAATCGACCACCATTGTGGTACCCCCTGAAAGGGCCGCGCGCGTACCGCTTTCAAAATCATCTGAGGAATAGGTGCCCATAAACGGCATTTCCAAATGCGTGTGCGGATCAATGCCGCCCGGCATCACATAACAACCTGTGGCGTCCAACGTATCATCGCCTGAGAGGCTCTCGCCAATCTTTGAAATCTTACCACCTTCAACCAGTATGTCTGCCTCGTAGGTGCGATCTGCTGTGACGATGGTGCCGCCCTTAATGACTGTGCTCATTGATTTCACTCCCTATTCCACAATTTCCGCTGTTTCCAAGACCGCATGAAACAGAACATCCGCTCCGGCAGTGGCCCAATCTTGAGAAATCTCTTCTGCCTCGTTATGCGATAACCCATCTACACACGGGCACATGACCATGGATGTCGGCGCAACTCGGTTAATCCAGCAGGCGTCATGCCCTGCACCTGAGACGATATCCATGTGGGAATAGCCAAGCCGTTCAGCCGCATTGCGCACCGCCGACACGCAGTTTTTATCAAATGCGGGCGGATCAAACTGGCCAGCAATCTCACACGAGAATTCAAGCCCGAGCTTTTTGCAGAGTTTCGGCGCGCGCTTTTCAAGTTTGCGCACCATCTTGTTCAACCGATCCAGTTCATGTGAGCGGAAATCTACGGTGAAAACAACCTTGCCCGGAATAATGTTGCGAGAATTTGGATAGACATCGACGTGCCCAATCGCACCTACAGCGTTGGGCGCATTCTTCATGGCAATTTTGTGCACCAACTCAGTAATTTGCGCCAAGCCGCGCCCGGCATTTTTGCGCATCGGCATGGGTGTAGAGCCCGTATGACTTTCTTTGCCCGTCACAGTGCATTCAATCCAACGCAAGCCTTGTCCGTGGGTGACGACACCGATATCTTTGCCTTCGGCTTCAAGAATTGGGCCTTGCTCGATATGCAACTCAAAGAAGGCGTGCATTTTGCGTGCGCCCACTTCTTCATCGCCAAGCCAGCCGATGCGTTTTAGTTCATCGCCGAACTTTTTGCCTTCCGCATCGGCTTTCTCATACGCCCATTCTTGCGTAAATTCCTTTGCAAACACGCCTGACGCCATCATGGCGGGTGCATAGCGGGTGCCCTCTTCATTG
This sequence comes from Hyphomicrobiales bacterium, assembly GCA_051010095.1. Lineage (GTDB taxonomy): Bacteria > Pseudomonadota > Alphaproteobacteria > Rhizobiales > CAJQND01 > CAJQND01. Next base: position 3,920 of record JBPCVX010000068.1, on the reverse strand, counting down.
GTCCAGTTGGTCACTACAATCGGGTGTTTGGTTTTGATGTCCAAGTCATTGAGCGTACGAATAATCTCCAACGCGCCAAGCACACCCAAAACACCGTCATATTTCCCACCCGTAGGCTGGGTGTCCAAGTGACTGCCCACATATACTGGCAGCGCATCGGGGTCGGTTCCTTCACGGCGCATAAACATGGTGCCCATTTGGTCCACACCCATGGTGAGACCTGCCTCGTCGCACCATTTTTGAAACAATGCACGCCCTTCGGCATCTTCATCTGTCAGTGTCTGGCGATTATTGCCGCCGGCAATGCCGGGCCCGATCTTGGCCATTTCCATCAGGCTATCCCATAGCCGGTCGCCATTGATGCGCATATTGTCTGCTAGTTTCATTTTCCTGCCCCGTTATTGCTTCCACCAGTTCTCTTATGAGAGCCTATACCGCGATCATTCTTGTGTGAATGCTTGAGTGGTGCGGCAAATCTTTTCGATTTGGAATCAAATATGTAATTTCTTTTATTGACCAATTGGTCAAAATAAGAAATTACTCCCTCACCCTTAATGGGTCAAGCACGCAAAAGATGAACTGGGATAATTTATGATATTATCGGCTAATTAGATCCGTTGGATTGACGAATGAGACGTCGCACCGGTAAACCCCCTTTGCAATCAAAGGCAAATCAAAGCTGGCATAGATGACGATCAAAGCTAAACATTCGCGAAAGCGCACGCGCATTCAAGAACGCAACGAAAAGCGCATACTTGATGCGGGTCTCGAAGTGTTCGCGACATTCGGTTTTCGCGGCTCGACAATTGATCAGATTGCCGACAAAGCCGAAATGTCAAAACCCAATCTGCTTTACTATTTCCCGAGCAAACAGGCGATTTATGTTTCTGTGTTAGAGCGCACATTGGAATATTGGCTTGAGCCTCTCGCTCAACTTGATCCAAACGGAGACCCAACGGAAGAAATCTGGGGTTACATTGAGCGCAAGCTTGCTATGTCGAAAAGCGCACCTCTTGCATCGCGATTATTCGCTAATGAGATTCTGCAAGGAGCACCGCGAATTGAAAAAATTCTTGCTAAAGACCTGAAACCTCTGGTGGAAGAAAAGGGCGCCGTGGTTGAAACTTGGATAGAACAAGGCAAACTAAACCCTGTCGATCCCGTTCACTTATTTTATATGATCTGGGCAGCGACACAGCACTATGCTGATTTTCAAGCGCAAATCGATACTTTGAGTCCGGGCAACCGTGGCAAACGATTTGAAACCGCTTCAGAAACACTCAAAACAATATTTCTCGGTGGGCTTCTTCCGCGTTCATAAACGTTGCAACGCAAATGTTGCCGTGGAAATTATTATTACACCAATGAGCACCGAAAACGACGGAAGTTTTCCTTCGAACATAACGTTCTGGGCAACAATAAGTGCTGGAATTATGTACATGTAAGCCATCACTTTGCCAGATGGCAGCCGCAGGCTCGCATATTGAATCAGAAATGATGAGCATGCCGTCGTAAACAGCGCCAAGTGAGCAATTCCAATATAAACACTTGTTGGCACCGCGGACCAATTTACCGTTGTTATGGTGCTAAATCCAAATATCCCTAAAATTATTGCCGCTGCCACCAAAGTCCAGATCGTTACATCGACGAGATGTTCACCCATATTTAGTTTCCGCACAAATGGCGAATAGGCCGCATACGCCAACGCACCGATAAGAAAAATCACCTCACCTTTACCGATTGAAAATTCTAAAAGCCTTTGAAGGCTCCCATCAAACATCACCCAAATCGCACCAAGACCAGATACTGCAAGCGCCAGCCATTGAGCGGACGAAAACCTTTGCCCCAACAATATCCATGAAATTGCAACGGTCGCGGGAGGGGCCAGTGTAAATATGGCGCCGGTTGAAAGCGAACTCGTCCACCTCAAGGCTTCAAACATGAGCGTGAAATAAAGTGCCAACAACAGGCCAAGCAAGCCATAACGCGGCACATCGTCCAGCACAGGCCGCTTAATCTTGTGGCGGGTGAAAGCAGCAATCGCAAAAAAAATCACTGTCGCCAGCACAAAGCGCAAAAAGGTAAGCGCCACCGGTTCGAGAGCGTCGGTTATAGCGGCACCAACTGTGAAAGAGCTGCTGATCAGCGTCGCAAACACCAGCATCGCCCAATGGGCCCGCGCTGTTTGCGAAATATTCAACACCGAGTTATTCAGCAGCCTCGCTCACCCGACCAGGATTATTTGGATGGGTTGTCCAATTGCCATAATCAGGGTTGATAGGCTGCTTGGTGCGAGGGTCTGTGCCTTCGGTCATCTGCTCCATGGTGATGCAGTTCTCTATCGGACACACACTCACACACAAGTTGCAACCAACGCATTCCTCGTCAATCACTTCAAAGCGCCGCTCGCCGTCAACCATACTGGTGATCGCTTGATGCGAAGTATCTTCACACACGATATGGCAACGGCCACATTTAATGCAGGCATCTTGATCGATATTTGCCTTCACCACGTAATTGAGATTGAGATACTGCCAATCAGTGACATTTGGCACGGCTTTGCCAACAAATTCATCTGTGGAGCTGTAGCCCTTTTCCTCCATCCAATTCGCAAGCCCCGACGTGAGCTCGTCAATAATCTTGAAGCCGTAGGTCATTGCCGCCGTGCACACCTGCACATTGCCAGCACCAAGCGCCATGAATTCGGCAGCATCCCGCCAGGTTGTGATGCCGCCAATGCCCGAAATCGGCAGGCCCGATGTCGCGGGATCACGCGCGATTTCTGCCACCATATTAAGCGCAATCGGTTTCACCGCCAGGCCACAATAGCCACCATGTGTGCCCTTACCATCGGTATGAGGCTCAGGCGCCATCAAGTCCAAATCAACACCGATAATCGAGTTCACGGTATTGATAAGAGATACAGCATCCGCTCCACCTTCTTTTGCAGCGCGGGCTGGTTGGCGAATATCGGCAACATTGGGTGTGAGTTTTACAATCACCGGCATACGGGTATGCGCCTTACACCAGCGCGCCACCATACCAACATACTCTGGCACTTGCCCCACCGCAGCGCCCATGCCGCGCTCAGACATACCGTGCGGGCAACCAAAATTCAGCTCGACACCATCTGCCCCTGTGTCTTCAACAACCTTTAGAATATCAATCCAGTTTTGCTCTTCACACGGCACCATTAGCGAAACAACAATTGCCCTGTCCGGCCATTCGCGTTTAACTTTTTTGATTTCCTGAAGGTTCACATCCAAGGGCCGATCAGTAATCAGCTCAATGTTATTAAGACCGATAAGCCTGCGGTCTCCAGAATGAATGGCGCCATAGCGCGGCCCGTTCACATTCACAACATGAGGGTCTTCACCTAATGTCTTCCACACGACCCCACCCCAGCCGGCCTTAAAGGCGCGCACCACATTGGTTTCTCGATCTGTGGGCGGAGCAGATGCCAGCCAGAAAGGATTGGGGGACTTGATACCAAGAAATTCGCTACGTAAATCAACCATATCTCTTCTCCCCTACGCGTTAAGTTTGGCGTGAATAGCTTCAGCGGCAAGCTTACCATCTTGCACAGCACTGACGGTCAAATCATCGCCACCGGCCACGCAATCACCGCCTGCCCACACTTTATCAAGCGTGGTTTGCCGCGCTTCATTTACTTTTATGCGTCCTTGTTCGAGGGTGATGCTACCTTCAACCCCTTCAACATCAAAGGTTTGACCGATAGCTTTGAAAACCATGTCCGCTTCCAAAACAAAGGTCTCACCAGTCCCAGACAGGGTGCCATTTTCAGTCGCTGTATATTCCAATTCTATACCGCACACAGCGCCCTCATCAGTTGTCATAATCCGCACAGGCTGTACATTATGTTTTATGCGCGCACCTTTGGTCTGCGCCAAGTTTTGCTC
>JBPCVX010000067.1:0-5127 GCA_051010095.1 Hyphomicrobiales bacterium | reverse complement strand
CCCGCCGCCATGGCATGGCCACCGCCTTTGATCAGAATGCCCTTTTCAGCCGCAATGCGGATGGCGGTGCCCAGATTTACACCCGGGATCGATCGGCCCGATCCGGAGGCTTCGGGCTGATCAGCACCATAACCAATAGCAATCGCCGGTCTGGAAAACCGTTCCTTCAACCTGCTTGCCACGAGACCAAGAACGCCTGGATGCCAATTTTCACCAGATGCGACGATCACCGGCAAATTACCTTCTTTGCCCAAGGCTTTCTCAGCCTGCTCAACAGCTTCGTCAACGATGCGGATCTCGATTGCTTGACGTTCGCCGTTCAATCGCTCAAGGGAATGAGCGATTTCGGCCGCCTCTCCGGGTTGGGACGTGGTCAACAGTTTCATACCCAACGCAGAACGGCCCAACCGGCCAGCCGCGTTAATCCGTGGGCCCAACGTAAAGCTAAGGGAAAACGCATCGGGTTTTCGATTGATACGCGCGACATCGGACAATTTGGCAAGCCCAACATTAGCCCGCGTCGCCATAACCTTGAGACCTTGGCTTACGAAAGCCCGGTTTAGGCCAGTCAATGGAACCATGTCACACACCGTGCCAAGGGCCACAAGATCCAGCCAGGAAAGCAAATCTGGGGCTTTGCGTTCCGCGGTGAACCATCCAGCTATGCGCAAATCCCGCTGCACCGTGGCGACCATCAAAAATGCCACACCAACGGCTGCCAAATGCCCTTGACCAGACACGTCATCCTGACGGTTTGGATTTACGACTGCGACCGCCGTTGGAAGGTTCTCACTGGCCTGATGATGATCCAGAATTACGACATCCAGACCCAGCTCCGCTGCACGGTTCAGCTGATCATGGGCGGAAATTCCACAGTCCACAGTGATCAAAACCTGCGCGCCTTGGCTGGCAAGGTTTTCGATCGCCTCAAAAGATGGTCCATAGCCCTCTTTCAAGCGATCAGGAATATGCACAAGAGCGTCATGTCCACATGCTCTAATGAACCTGAGCAAAAGCGCCGAAGACGTCGCGCCGTCGACATCATAATCACCGATAATGGCTATGCCCTCGCCAGCTGTGATGGCAGCGGCAAGTCGCGCAGCACCCTTTTCCAAATCTCTAAAGTCGGAAGGAGGCCCCATAAAAGCTTTCAGGGTCGGGCTCAGAAACGCTTCGGCATCTTCCATGCCTACCCCGCGCCCTGCAAGCACACGGGCCACAAGCTCAGGCAATTCAAACCGCTGCACAAGTGCCGATACTGTGCGGTCGCTCACATCGCGCGCGCACCATGCCTTTCCAGAAACCGAAGAAGCGATGTCGAGAAAATGTTTTTCTTGCTCGGGTTTTACACTCAAAAAAGAAACGATCTATCTGGATTAACTGAATTTACTCGCATTATGTTGTGCCTTAATCCACCGCACGGTGCCGTGTTGGGCGCGCATAACGACGGTGTCGGTGGAAATCCTACCATTGTCGAAACGCACACCTTCCAGCATAGAGCCAGAGGTTACACCGGTGGCTGCAAACAATACATCGCCGCTCGCCAGCTCATCCATTTCAAATTTCTGGTCGAATTTCTTAACACCCATTTTTGCAGCGCGGGCCTTTTGCGCATCACTGGTGGTGATAAGGCGGCCTTGCATTTGCCCACCAATACATTGCAATGCGGCTGCGGCGAGCACACCTTCAGGTGCACCACCTACGCCCATGTAAATATCAACACCCGTGCTCGGCGTAGATGTGGCGATCACGCCTGCCACATCACCATCTGTAATCAACTGAATAGCGGCGCCTGCTTCGCGGATACCCTCAATAATTTCCATATGGCGCGGACGATCAAGCACGCATGCCGTGATTTCGCTTGGCGCGACACCCTTTGCCTCTGCAAGAGCGCGAATATTATCGCCAGCCGATACGTCTAGATCCACAACACCTTTTGGATAACCGCTGCCGATAGCGATCTTTTGCATGTAGGTATCAGGTGCGTGCAGAAAACTTCCCGCTTCAGCAATTGCAACAACCGCAAGCGCATTTCCCATGGCTTTTGCAGTAAGTGTGGTGCCCTCCAATGGATCAAGCGCAATGTCGACCGCAGGGCCATTGCCGGTGCCCACTTTCTCGCCGATATACAACATTGGCGCTTCGTCACGCTCGCCCTCGCCGATAACAACAGTACCGTCAATATCGAGCTTGTTGAGCTCGTTGCGCATTGCATCAACCGCAACTTGGTCGGCGGCTTTTTCATCGCCCCGGCCGCGCAAGCGTGCCGCAGCAACAGCTGCAGCCTCGGTTACGCGTGCAAGCTCGCCCGCCATTACACGGTCCATCACTGGCATTTTCTTCGTCATATAAATCCCCTCGTTTGCGCCTTTCTTAGAGACGCTCAATACGGATCATGCGCGGTGACGTCGCCACATGGCCAGCGCTTTCTATCTCGGCCAAGGCGTCACGCACAGATTTTTCGGTTGTATCGTGTGTTATCAAAATGAAAGGTGCAACCTCCCGCTCTCCCGTATCACCATTTCTCGAACTGCCATCTTGCATAATCGCTTCTAGAGAAATGCTATGATCGGACATACATTTTGCGACTGCAGCCACTTCGCCAGGACGGTCATAAAGCTCCAAGGCTATATAGTAACCACCTTCATGGGCGCGCATCGCGGCGCGTTTATATGGTTTCAGCTGCGAAGCTGGTATTCCGAATGGCGGCAGAACCAAACCACGGGCAATGTCGACGAGATCAGCCACCACTGCAGATGCTGTGGGTCCCGCGCCAGCACCACGGCCTTCAAGCATGAGATCGCCCAGAAAATCGCCCTCAACCGATACCGCGTTATAGACACCGTCAACTTCAGCGATTGTCGATCCTTTAGATACGAGCGTTGGGTGTACACGCTGCTCAATGCCATCATCTGTTTCGGCACTGACGCCAAGCAACTTGATCTTATATCCAAGATCGTCAGCGGCCTTGATATCCTGCAACGTGATTTTCTCGATGCCCTCGATATAAACGGAACCGAAATCGACCTCTGTACCGAAAGCGAGCGATGTCAACAGTGCAACCTTGTGGGCAGCGTCTATGCCGCCAATATCAAAACTTGGATCGGCTTCAGCATAGCCAAGCTCTTGTGCTTCTTTGAGCACATCTCCAAAATCCTGCCCTTCTTGGCGCATTTTGGTAAGAATGAAATTGCACGTTCCATTCAATATACCAAAAACGCGAGAAACCTTATTGGCTGTGGCGCCCTCACGCATTGTTTTAACGATAGGAATGCCGCCAGCAACTGCAGCCTCAAAATTCAATGCAACATTGTTTTCTTCTGCCAGTTGCGCCAGTTCTTTGCCGTGATGGGCAAGAAGAGCTTTATTTGCCGTAATGACATGCTTCTTGGCCTTCAGTGCAGTTTCTATGGAGCTTTTAGCTTTCCCATCTTCGCCACCGACAAGCTCAATATAGACATCAATATCTGCATTGGCTGCCATATCATCGGCATCATCAAACCACTCATAGGCCGAAAGATCGACACCCCGGTCGCGCGAACGATCGCGGGCGCACACAGCAGTAATCTCTATAGGAAGGTTGGCACGCTGCCCCAGCAAGACACCATGTGATTGCACGATATCAACCACGCCCGCGCCCACAGTTCCCAGCCCAGCTATGCCCAGTTTCAAAGAGTTGCTCATGAATTATTCTTAGATGTTAGTTGTTCAGCCTGTTTATGGTCTGGTGTGCTGCCAGATGCAAGCAGGAGCTGAGTTATTCGGCCGCGATACGATAATTCGTCGCGGTTTTCCACAAGTGCAGTGAAGGAAGAATAATCGGCCTATTTCAGAAGTACGCGCACTTCCCGGTCTTTAATGGCCGCTGTATCATCAGTTCTCACGGTCATCTTATCCGCAGTCACACCATGCACGCGCAGGAACATGGTCACTGCCTGGCCACGCCGTTTAGCGTGAAGCAATGTCTTTGCGTATTGCTGGGAATTCGTGCCTGCTGGCTGTGGTTCTGCATAGGCGATCACATGGAACGATTTTCGGCGGCTTTGCCCCTCTTTAGCAAATTCGCGAAGGTCTTTGTTTTGTTCCTTAGTGATTGCGTATTTGCCTTTCGGGAAAGAAAGCGAAAACGCATCTTCCTGCCTTTGCACATTAGCTGACATATCTGCCTTCGGTTTTGGTTCCACAGAGGCCGTTGTTAACGGCTCTTGCGCACCCTGAATATCCACCAAAGGAGTGATCATCGGGCTTGGCGGCTCTTTCTTAGTTGTTTTACAACCAGCAAGAGACAGTATCGCGCAGCAAAGTGCTACTGATCCGTATTTAGAGCGTGCAATTTTCATCTGGCATCCTTCCCAGCTCGGACGATGCTTAAACATGCACAAATTGAGTTAATTACGAGTTATCAAATCAATCTCCTATTAACCATAATCAGCGCCGTCTGCTGCGCATTTCAAACTTGAACGGTTGAACGCACAGCAAGAAACTCTGATATTACGGAGGATACTGAGGAGTTTATTATTTTGATTACACCTAACAAAACACTGCAGTTTTATGCAGAAAACGCCAGACAATACGCAGAGCGTCCACCAGACAAGAGTTTTATCAACCGCAGGAACACATTCGCCGCGCATTTTGAACAAGGTAAACATGTTCTAGAACTCGGCTGTGGTGCTGGTCATGATGCCTTGGCGTTTATAAAACTTGGCTTGTCTGTAACTTTAGTTGATGGTTCTCTTGAACTCGCCGCGATCGCCCAAGAATGCACCGGCCAAGAAGTGCTGGTGATGGACTTTAGAGAACTTGCTTTCGAGAAGCAGTTGATGGTATCTGGGCGGCGGCTTCATTGTTGCATGTTCCTTCGCCCGCCTTGCCTGATGTTTTCAATCGTATCGCGCGGTCGTTGCGACCTGGTGGTTATTTCACCGCTAGTTCTAAAGAATCCGAAGTTGACTGGAGAGATGAACTCGGTCGAAAATTCTGCACAATGAACACAAAGAAGTTGGAAAAATACGTAACTGACGCAGGATTAAATCCTCTTTCGATTGATCGCGAAAACGGTTTTGGTAGCGACAAACAACCGACCCAATGGCTTTGGGTGACCGCTCAGGCTGTTTGACCGAATGGTTT
>JBPCVX010000066.1:0-3187 GCA_051010095.1 Hyphomicrobiales bacterium | reverse complement strand
TCGCAAAGCTACGGCCAGCCAGTTTGTCTGGGCTTGTAAGCCCCTCATCGTAAGCTTTTTTAGAAACAACAATGGCCGAACCATCAATGCCGGCTTCTTCCTGCAAAGCGCCGCCAATGACCTTGATTGCCCCTTTAGATGCCAGGTTGACTAATCCGCCGGTCACCGCTGTGACCCCAAAATCCACATCGCCAGACGCGATCGCCACGGCCATCGGCTGTGCGGCTTGGAAAAACTTAAACTCAACTTCAAGCCCCTGCTCTTTGAAGTAACCGCGCTCAAACGCAATAAAGCTCGGTGAATGAGATGTGAAACGTAAAGCACCAAGTGTGATCTTATCTGCAGCCATGGCCGCATAGGCGCTTGATAAAACACCCACCACCATAACCAACATGACAATGAGTTGACGCCACATTCTGGCGAAGTTGATAAACATAGTGCGTCTCTTCCCTAAACTTATGTTGTCCTGTGGGCCAGAGCCTATCAGCTCGGCGGTTACAGGCAAAGATGTCACCTTTTCAACTTCGTTTTTGAAGTGCAAACTGCAAGATAATTCATTACGCATTGTTCTTGGGCCTGCTGGGAGGCAAAAATGGATGTCAAACTAACGAGAAGGAGCGCACTGATGGCGTTGGCAATTGGAGCCACAACTTTAGCCGTAAACGCTCCCTCTTTGGCAATTGCTAAGAAGCGCAAAACCGTCACCAATTTCAACACCAGCACCAAAAATACCCGCCGCAAATCAGTTTCGCGCCCAAGCCCCAATGCGCGGACCAAACGCGCAGGCGGAAGTCGCCGATGCTGCGGTGGAAGTGGTGGACGTTGATATGAAAGTGTTTGCGCCTCTGATCGCCTTCGCTTCTCTATTTGTTTGGATCGCCGAAGCCGATGCTCGCGCACGGACCTTCAACCGGCCGACCTTGTTGGGCGACCGACTTTCAGCCTGTTATGGATCGGGTGGCGGATGCGGAAAACCCGTCGCAGATGCTTATTGCATCAGCCGTGGTTACGAAAATGCGCTCAGCTACCGGCTAAACCGCAATACTTCTAGCAACCGGGCGCGCACACTCGACAATCAAATTGTCAGCGTAAACGCAAAAACACCTGAGTTTGTCTTCGTCAAATGTTATTCGTCAGACACCGCAGATAAGCGTTAAGCCGGTTTGTTCTTGATCAATGGACTGAGCGCAACAAGGCTCAATATCTCAAAGAGCATTTGTGACCCCACTTGCGTGGTGTTGGTTGTGGCATCATATTGTGGTGCAATTTCAACCACATCACCTCCCATCACGGGCATACCAGCAAGACCGCGCAGTAACGCTTGAACCTCACGAGGATAGAGCCCGCCGACTTCAGGAGTGCCCGTTCCAGGCGCCACGCACGGATCCAACGCCTCCACCTCACGGCTGCTATAAAAAGGCTTATCGCCTACCACTTCTTTGGCCTTTTCCAATACTGCAGCGACGCCCATTTCGGCAAATTTTTCCGCATGGATCACCGTCATTCCGCTCTCATAAGAAAAATCCCATAAAAATTCAGCACTACCGCGCACGCCAATTTGAATGGTGCGTTCAGGGTCTAGCGAGCCTTCCAAAACCGCATAACGAAACGGCCCTCCATGTTGAAAACGGCTTTCTTCATATTCACCAGCCGTATCGGCATGGGCATCAATATGCACACACCCGACAGGCTCACCTTTGGCGAGACCATTAAGTATCGAGCGCGTCACGGAATGATCGCCGCCAACGGAGACTGGAATAACACCAGCTGCACGAACTTTCTGATAATAGACCTCGATATCTTCATGACACATTTCCAGATTGAACCGTGAACGGAACGGCACATCGCCAACGTCAGCACAATTCATTTCATATGTCGGCAGAACATCGAGAAAATGATTGTAAGGACCAATCCGCTCCATCGCCCGCACAGCGCGCGGACCAAATTTCGAACCATTTCGATTGGTCACGGCCAAATCCATGGGCACGCCGATTAGTGCTGCATCCAGCCCTTCAATAGTTTCGCTTATTGGCGCGTCAAGTAGTGTGGGGATTCCGCCATAGGGTAACTTTCGGCGCCCCCCTTGAAATTGTATGTCTGCAACCCGCTTGAACTTTGGGCTAAATGTTTCGTCCACTGCTTTCACATCGTACTTTTTGCGCAGTGCTTCGAGCTTGTCTTGATCCATGTGTGTGCCTCAAATTTGCATGTTCCACCGCGTTACGCGATATGCCATATTGCCCATACATACGATGTTTTTGACCTCAGGAGAAGATGATGGCAGCCGCCGGATCGAACGAATTCGCACAAGAGATTTGGGAAAAAGACCGCAAGCATTTTATGCACCCATGGACGCATTTTGACAGCTTCACCAAAGAGGGCTCGCTTATAATGGCTGAAGCGGGTGGTGCATATATTTACGATATCGAGGGCAAAAAATATCTCGACGGTATCGGTGGCCTGTGGTGCATGAATGTGGGCTATGGCCGCGATGAGATCGCTGACGCGATTGCCGATCAAGCGCGCAAGATGGCGTACGCCAACCCATTTGTTGATGTAACGAATGTTCCAGCAGCAGAGCTCGCAGCAAAGCTGGCAGAACTGGCACCTGGAGATCTAAATCACGTAATGTTTTCGTGCGGAGGATCAACAGCCAATGATTCAGCTTATCGTTTGATCAATTACTATTGGGGTTGCAAGGGCGAAAAACAGCGCAAGCACATGATTTCACGACGTGAATCTTATCATGGTAGCACCTATGTTGCACAATCCTTGACCGGTAAAGCGGCAGACCGCCAGCCTGAATTTGAGTACCTGGAAGACACCATACACTACTTGTCCTCACCAAATTTCTATCGCGCCCCGGAAGGCATGAGCGAAGCCGAATTTACTGATTATTTGGTACAAGAATTTGAGGATAAGCTTGAAGAACTCGGCGCGGAAAACGTGGCTGGGTTCTTCGCTGAGCCTATTATGGGTGCAGGCGGTGTCATCGTGCCGCCTGAGGGATATCTGCCCCGCATGCGCGACATTTGCAAAAAACATGGCATCATCTATGTGTCCGATGAAGTGGTAACAGGTTTTGGCCGGCTCGGAGCTTGGTTTGCATCGAAGGATGTTTTTGGAATTCAGCCTGACATTATCGTATGCGCCAAAGGCCTTACGTCAGGCTATCAACCATTGGGCG
>JBPCVX010000065.1:0-11116 GCA_051010095.1 Hyphomicrobiales bacterium | reverse complement strand
CCGGCGCGCCAGCATACCCAGAACCGATATTTGGTAGATAGTGGGATACCGGCTTTGCAAAATCCAGCGCCCCCTGCTCTGCGAGAAAACCAGCGATAAGGTGAATGTGCATCTTGGTCACAGATTGGATGGAATGGGGGTGCCTGGTTGAAAAATCTTCAGCGTGCCGTTCCAGCAATACGCGGTTCTCTCGCGCCACGACTAGCGCTGAAAAGGCAGTGTGTCCCGTAAGCTCTGCTACTTCCGATTTGGCCGCAAGGGAGTCATCATGAGCGTCTTCTAGCACCAACACAGAGCGGGCACGAAACATAGCTTCTCTGCGAAACAATTTGTGCGCATTATGAAATCCGTGACGTCGATGCTTGGGTTGGTTCCAGCGTTGCTTGTTGTCGGCACCAACGGCTAGATCGGGGTTCGCAATTGTCTTAAACATACTCATGTTTCTTCTCTAACATGAACCAGAGCATCAACTGCCATAACCTCGTTTTCATAAACAAATAGTGGGTTGATTTCCACTTCCACTAAATCTTGCCGATGATCAAGAAAGTGCGCGCAAAGCTCGTTTAGTTTTTTCGCCAGCGCATCAAAATCTACACAAGGTCTGCCGCGAAATCCATTCAGTAATCGCGCCACTTTTAGGTTCAGCAGCGCCTGCTTTATGTCTTCATGACTGGCCGGTAGTAGAATGGTTTTTGCATCACCCACCAGCTCCACCAGAATACCGCCGCTACCCAGTGTGAGCGCTGCCCCAAATTGAGCATCGCGGCGCACGCCTACAATGAGCTCCGCCAAAGGCGGCGGCGCCATGGCTTCAATGAGAAAGTCATCGGTTACCGCGTGCACATCATAGCGTGCAACCGTATTGCGCATTTCCTGCACGGCCAGTTGAACCGCTTTACCGTTTTCAAGGTTTAGTGCCACCGCGCCCGCTTCGGTCTTGTGAGCAAGCTTAGGGCCCATCATTTTGACGACCGCAGGAAATCCAATTTTTTCAACTGCTTGAGCGGCTTTTGCCCCGGCAACTACTCGCCCCGTAGGAATGGGCATGCCTGCTGCGGCAAGACGAGCCTTTCCAGAAGCTTCATCAAGGATCGCTAGGGCTGCGGGTATGACTGATACCTGAAGCGATTTCGGCGGGCTTGCCAAAATGTGCTCTTTCGCCTTGTACCACGCTGCTCCATGGGCAATTGCATTAAGCGCTTCATGAATACCTTGCATGGGCGCAACACCACGATCGATCAACAGTTTTCGGGTTTCAGCATCCATATTTTCCGGCAGTGTGGCGCAAATCATCGCAGGAATGCCGGCTTTCTGGGCGGCATCTGCAAAAGCCAACGCATCGTTGCGGTAATAGATCAGCGACTCATCGAGCCCCTCAGCGGGATAATCTTGCACCAGTATCGTTGCGGCACAGTTCGCCCTTTGAAGCGCTTGCTCAAACACCGGCAGCGTATGTTCAGGCTGTCCCCAAATCGGGGTTGTGTAATCAAGCGGATTTGAAACAGTAGCAATGGGCGGCAGCAGTTTGCTAAGACTTTCCGCATCCTTGTCTGAAAATTTGGGGAAAGAGAGATCGATGGTTTCCCCATGGTCTGCCAGCATCGTGGCGCCGCCGCCTGAGCAGGTGAAGCCCAATACTTTGTTGGATTTAGGCACATCGAGAATGCATAGAAATTTCAATGTTTCCAAAAATTGCGATGGGCTGGTGACTTTGATGACCCCAGTGCGCTCAAACAAAGCGTTATAAAGTTCATTTGCGCCTGAAAGCGTGCCCGTATGTGACACGGTGAGTGCGCTTCCAATGGCGGAACTGCCAGTTTTAAGCGCCACAATTGGTGTGTTGTGTTCAAGCGCCTTTAGCGCAGCTCTCTCAAAACGGGGTACATCCTGCAGGCCTTCAATATGCACACCAATCGCGCGCACAGCCGGATCTTCACACAAAAAGTCGATAAAATCCTCCTGACCCATCACCGCCTGATTACCTGCTGAAATCATATAGGCCAGCGGCACGGACCGCTGGCTCATGGTGATGTCAGAGGAAAACATGCCGCTTTGCGTGATGATTGCAGCCCCATAACCCGGCGACGCCCCACCGTGGGCAAAGGGCCAAAGAGCCGAATTGTCGAGATAGTTGATCACACCATAGCAATTTGGCCCGATGAGGGCCATGTCGCCGACGGCCTCTCGAAGCGCTTTTTCGGCATCAGCCCCGTCTGTGCCAGCCTCTTTAAAGCCCGCCGTGTAACACACAACGCCACCTGCCCCCATGTGCGCTAGCTTGCGTACGGTTTCAACCGCCGCTTTTGCAGGTACCGCAAGAAAGACCGCATCTGGCGCCTCGGGCAGATCATCGAGAGAGGCAAAGCACGCAAGCCCCACCATTTCTTCACGTTTGGTATTTACCGGCCAATAAGCCCCATCAAAGCCCCGACGGCGGGCCTCTCCAATGGCCACAATCGCATCTGCCCCGCCTATAAAAGCAATGTGGCGGGGGTTGAGCAGCCTGTTGAAGTTCTCTCTTCGTGCAGGTGTCATGCACCTAGCGGCCTCAAAATGGAACGGGTGATAATGTGGCGCTGGATCTCAGATGTGCCATCCCAAATGCGCTCCAGTCGGGAGTCGCGCCACAAACGCTGAATAGGCAATTCTTCCATTAGGCCCATGCCACCATAAATCTGCACCGTGTCATCAGCGGTCTTGTTGAGCATTTCCGAACAATAAACTTTCACCATGGCGGCATCGGCATCTTGCATGGCACCCGCTTCTGCCCGTTGTACAGCATCACTGACAAGCAAATCTGCTGTGCGCAAGCCAATCGCCATATCCGCCAGGCGAAAACCTGTCGCCTGAAACGCGCCAATGGGTTTGCCGAACTGTTTACGATTTGCAGCCCAGTCGGTGGCAAATTCAATAAGGCGTTCAGCTTTGCCGCAACAGGTCGCGCCTACCCATATACGGCCCATTCCCAACCATTTTCCAGCCAGCTCAAGACCACGTCCTTCTTCGCCCAATACCTGCCCAGACCCAAGACGTACGTTGTCAAAGCTCAACTGAAAGGTTTTATACCCCCGATAACTCACGCACTTATTGCCCTCGCGGCAATCGAACCCTGCCAACCCCACATCCACAAGAAACGCTGTAATGCGTTTGCGCGGCCCGCGCGGTGTTTCATCCTCACCAGTGGCAGCAAAAAAAATCGCAAAATCCGGCATACAGGGCCCTGAGATAAAATGCTTAGAGCCATTGAGTATCCAGTCATCACCATCACGACGAGCATTGCTCTTCATGCCCATCACATCGGAACCAGCTTCAGGTTCTGTTAGAGCAAAAAGCTCGCGCTTTTCACCCGACACGCATGGGGTGAGATATTTGGAAACCTGGTCGCCTTCACAGGCCAGCAGAATTTCGGTAGGTCTCGCAATCCATGAATGCAACGCGTGACTTGTCTTTCCGTATTCGCGTTCAATAAGCGCCATAGCAGAATAACCAAGCCCGCCACCGCCTACATTTTCTGGAAGGTTAGAGGCAAACAGACCAACCTCTTTGGCGCGCACCTCTATCTGGCGCCCCAATTCTTCAGGCACTTCGCCTACGCGATCTACCTCATCTTCGTGGGGGTATATCTCTTCTTCCATAAAGGAGCGCACAGTATTGAGCAGCAGTTCATTCTCGTGAGAAACGGTGATGTTCATCGGGCTTTCAACTCCTGGGAACTTGCGCGCTTACGCGACAAGATAACCGATATGATGAAGGCAATTATGGTGAGGGCAATCAACACCACAGCAGCAGCAGCTACTGTAGGGTCGGTATTTTCGCGAATGCCGTTCCACATGCGTCGCGGCAAGGTGTAGACGGTGAATTTGGAGATAAACAGAGTTACGACGATCTCATCCCACGACAATATGAAGGCAAACAATGCACCTGCAAAAACGCCTGGTTTAATCGAAGGAAAAATGACCTTGCGCGTGGTTGTCCATGTGGAGGCGCCCAGATTGCGCGAAGCCTGCTCAAGGCGCGGATCGAAATTGGCAAGAGACGCACTTACTGTGATGAGTGCCATAGGCGCTGCCAGAATGGTATGGGCGAGAATAAGGCCTGTATAGCTGTCGAGAATGCCAAGCGGGATCCACAAGCGGTAAAACGCCATTGCGGAGATGATTTGCGGGATAATCAACGGCAGCAATAAGAATGCCCTGGCCACCTCACCCATGCGCGATGATACGCGCCATAAACCAATGGCGCACAAGGTGCCAAGCGATGTCGCCAAAACTGATGACGCACTGGCAATAACCGCACTTTGAAAGAAACTGGAAAGCCAATCCGGGCTGGAAAAAAGGTTCTCAAAATGGCGCAATGAAAAATTGCTGGTCGGGATTGTGAGAAACCGTTTGGGGGTAAGCGATACTGGAATAGCGATCAGAGCGGGCAGAACCAAAAACAATAGCAATGCCCAGGCACCAACACGGTTTACGACTGTTGCAAACGAGCGTTTCATCATGACGACGCACTCCCGCCAAAGACGGTGCTCAGCTTCATGAATTTAGACATGATGTACAAAAGCGCCAGCACCCCAAATAGCATGAGTGCTGCAAGCATGGCCGCTGTGCCCCAACGCAAGGTTACCAGCAATTGCACGGATATATATTCCGCAATCATCAGCACCTTGCCGCCACCCAGAATTGCTGGGGTCACATAAAACCCAAGGCTCAGGATAAAAACCAGTAGCGATGAGGCCACGATACCCGGCTTGGTGAGCGGCAAATAAATTCTGAAAAACGTTTGCGAAGCTGAGGCGCCTAAATTTTGCGAAGCGCTCATCACCCGTTTATCGAGGCTTTGCATATTCACCAACAAAGGCAAAATGGCATACGGCACCATGTAGTGCACCATACCGATGAGCACCCCGAGTTCGTTGCGCACAAAAGCAATGGGCTGGTCAATAATGCTTGCGCTTTCCAGCAAATTATTGAGCAAACCATTGTGGCCCAACAAGATCAGCCATGAGAAGGTACGCACCAGAATGGAAATCCAGAAAGACACCAGCAAAAACGTGAGCATAAGACTGCGCTGGCGCTCCTCGACATGCACCATGGCATAAGCAACCCAATAACCCAGCAACACGCTAAAGAATGTTGTGACGACACAGATGCGAAACGTCGTCCACAAGATGCGTCCTAATGATTGTGACTCAATAAGCTTTTGATAATTACCCAATCCAGGTTCAGGGTCCGTTACGCTGAGCCAGAGAATGTTCACAATGGGGCCAAGATACAGCACCACGAGTACCGCCAGGAAAGGCAGCACCAGCAACCATCCAGGATGGAAATATTTGCGAATTTCACTGGTCACTAGAACATCTTTACATGGCTTAGAAATGTGCCGCCCTGGCGAGGCCTGCCAGAACGGCACAAGGAGGTTAGCTGATTGCTTCCAGATATGCGTTCACAGCATCGCCTGCATTTGCGCCCCACCACTCAGGGTCGTTGTAGACGATTTGATCAATATTCTGCGCTGATGTAATTGCGTAAGGCTGCGCAGCTTCTGGAATTTGCGAAAACGCCGCAGGGTTTGTTGGCGTCATGCCCAAGCAGTCCAAAAGACCAAGCTGTGCTTTAGGTTCTTGAGCTTCGCGGATGAATTTCATCACGTCAGCACCTGCTGGATTTCCTTTTGGTACGATATACGCACCTGGCATCGCCAACGCTTCATTCATCACCAATTTGTAACGGCCTTCAGTATCAGATTCGATGGTGCGGCCGCGGTTCTGCCACACCATTCCCATGCTCACTTCACCGTTAACAATCATAGAATGGGCTTCAGCACCAGAACCCCAATAAAGGCTGTCATCCTTGATCGATTTAATTTTGGCCAAGGCACGCGGCATATCCAGCGGATATAGTTTATCTTTCGCAACGCCGTCTGCCATCAGTGCGCCTTCAAGGGCACCATTGGCCCATTTATAGAGTGAACGTTTGCCAGGAAATTTACCTGTGTCAAAGAAATCTGCCCATGAATTCGGCGGGTTATCTCCATAAGCCTTTGTGTCATACATGAAGGCATAACCATAGAAGATGATCGACACACCATATTCCCAGGAGAAACCTTCAAGCACTTTAGATTTATCAACCACATTGTAATCGATCGCTTCCAGATGGCCTGACTTGCCAAGGGCGATCGCATCGAACGCATCGGCATCGCACACATCAGCGGTCACATTGCCGCTATCCACCATTTCTTTAATCTTGCCCTGCAAGGGACCGGATGTGTCGAACCGCAACGGGATGCCCGTTTTTTCAGTAAACGGTACACCGATTGAAGCGCCATGGCACTTTTCAGAATCACCACCCCAGTTCCACAAAACCACCTGTTTGGCAGCGGCTTTGGCATCGCCGGCCAGAACAGCAGATGTTGCAACGCCTGCCATTGCACAGAGTGTCAAAAACGCGCGGCGGTCCATTTTACCCGCTTCAAATTTTTCCGCGCCTTCGACAACCATCTCACGCATAAACTGTTTATCTTGCATTCTCTTTCCTCCTCAGTGATTTATCGTCGTCTTTGCTTGCTCTACCGGTGTTATCTCTCACCCTTCCAACTTCACAACAGCCGCTTCCCGCCAAGCGAGGTCCACGGCATTTCCTTGTTCAAGTGCGAATTGATTGCGCCAGGCGTCCACATCCACTTCAAGCTCCTGACCTTCGTCCGTTTCAACGATGTATTTCTTCATGGATCCAAAATATGTGATGGACTTTACAGTTGCTGGCAGTGTGTTTTCGGCTTTCTTGTCAGTTTTACCCGAGGGAGCAATGTCGATTTTTTCAGGTCGCAAAGCGTATGTGTTGCCGTTTCTCTGAAGAAAGTTGCTCTTGCCCAGAAAACTTGCCGCAAACCGCGTGCGGGGCTTTTCGTAAAGTTCAAGGGGCGTGCCGACCTGCTCCACCCGACCTTCCTGCATAATCACAATGCGATCAGACATGGAAAGAGCCTCTTCCTGATCGTGCGTGACATAGATAAAGGTGGTTCCAACACGGGTATGGATATCTTTGAGCTGTTCTTGCACTTCAACACGTAGCTTTTTGTCGAGCGCCCCTAAAGGTTCATCAAGAAGCAACACTGGAGGAGAAAAACTCAACGCCCGCGCGAGTGCCACGCGTTGTTGTTGACCACCCGAAAGCTGGCCCGGCAATCGATCGCCATATTGTTGCAACTGCACCAGCTCCAGCATTTCATCGACACGAGTATCGATTTCGCCTTGAGGTTTTTTACGCACATCCAGCGCATAAGAAATGTTCTTGCGCACGCTCATATGGGGAAACAAGGCATAGCCCTGGAACACCATCCCAAAATTGCGCTTTTCAGCGGGAATGGCCGCAATTGAATTGCCGTCCAGCAGAATGTCACCCTTGGTGATATCCAAAAAGCCTGCAATCATCATCAGCAAGGTTGTTTTGCCCGAACCTGAAGGGCCAAGCAATGTTAGAAATTCACCGCGCCGGATTTCCAGATCCACCTCATCAACAGCGAACACTTTCCCAAACGTTTTGGTAACCTGCTTCAGCGATAGACTTCCAATATCTGTGTCAGAAGAAGCCATATTATACGTTCGCACCACGCAGCTTTAGTTTGTTACGCGCCTCTTGCGGGGTAAGCACTTTCGCTCCCATACGCTCAATGATTTCAATAACTCGCTCCACGAGTTGGCCATTGGTGGCCAGCACGCCGCGGTCTAGATAAATATTGTCCTCAAGCCCAACACGCACATTGCCTCCCATTGCAACTGCTGTCGCAGCCATCGGCATCTGCATGCGCGAAATGCCAAAACTCGCCCAGCTTGCTTCATTGGGCAGATGGTCTTTCATCACCTTCATGGTGTCGACACTTTGGTCGGCGCCCCAAGGGATACCCAAGCAAATCTGAAACATCGGAGGGTCTGCTATTAGGCCTTCCGCCATCATCTGGCGCGCAAAACGAATATGGCCAAGCTCAAACACTTCAAGCTCAGGCTTCACGCCCCATTCTTTTGTAAGTTCTGCCATTTTTCGCAAAGTGGGCGGGGTTGAAATATAGATATTATCACCGTCGCCAAAGTTAAGTGTACCGCAGTCAAGTGAACAGATTTCAGGCATGCATTGCTGTACGTGGAGAAGGCGCTCTTCTGGACCGATCATATCTGTGCCAGGGCCCGGCATAGCAGGATTTGCTGCATCTGGCACCCAATCACCGCCCATACCCGCCGTGAGGTTGATCACCACATCGGTGCCGCTGTCACGCACCCGGTCCACGGTTTCCTTAAACAAGGCCGGGTCGCGTGAACCCTGGCCGGTTTCTGGATCACGCACGTGTATATGAGCAACGGCCGCCCCTGCTTTTGCAGCCTCTATGGCTGCATCAGCAATTTCCTTTGGGGTGATCGGCACATGTTGGCTACGACCCGTGGTATCTCCGGCGCCTGTCACCGCGCATGTGACAACAACTTCATAGTTCAAAGCGCGTCTCCCAAAATGTTTTCTTTTATCTTGCGACGAGGTAGCGTTTTAAGTGTCGATTTTTCGCCAATTATGTTACGCTTCTGACGAGAATTCTCACCATTCGACCGGTGAGCGGAAGAAGATAAGATGACCGACAATCCAGCTACGGCCCCAGCAGAACCTGCGCGTTTAGCTTGTGTTCTGCTGCCGCGGTTCAACATGATGGCTTTTACAAGCTTGCTAGAACCAGCGCGTATAGCAAACTATCTCTCACCTGCTGGATTGTATGCGCGCGCACTCTATTCATTCGATGGACCAGTGGTTACCGCCAGCAATAACTTCGATGCACATTGCCAAGAGCCGCCCCAAAAACTTGGCCGCGACGACATTGTCTTTTTGATCGGCAGTTGGGGCGCAGAGCATTATGACAATCTACGTTTGCTTTCCTGGCTACGGCTACAATCACGTTTGGGCGTACGTCTGTGCGCTGTTGAGATGGCGGCATATGTGTTCGCACGCGCTGGATTGTTATCGCGAAAGCAGGCAACCGTTCAGTGGTCTTATCTCGCCGGCTTTCAAGAACAGTTTCCTGATGTTGAAGCGGTTGAGCAGCTGTTCACCGATAACGGACAAATCATGACGTGCTCTGGGGGCACTGCAAGCATTGATCTGATGCTGCACATAATTCAGCAACAACATGGTGAACTACTGGCGGGCGAAATCTCCGACCAAATTATGCACCACCCCGTGCGCCCAGCCCACACACCCCAGCGCATGACCCTAGGGCGTGGCGTAGAAATGCTGGAACCAGTGGTGCGCGCAGCGATCGATATCATCGAGAAGAATATTTCCGAACCTTTAGGTGTGCCCGATATCGCCAAGCGGGTTGAGATTTCTCAGCGCCAGCTTGAGCGTCAATTCAACAAAGCAGTTGGATGCTCTGTTGTGCAATTTGGACTTCTTCTGCGCCTGCAGCATGCCCGGGTATTGCTTATCTCCACGAAACTGAGCGTGCGCGAAATTGCAACCGCATCCGGGTTTAACTCGCTGTCACATTTTGCATTTGCATTCCGGAAATGTTTTGGCCGCCGTCCAAGCGAGTACCGACAAGCCTGGCCCGAGCAAGAAACCGAACCTCAATGGCCGGGCACGCTTGCGCGGTTTCTGGATACGCTGGCTGTGCAAGCCAAAGAATAAAGGCCTTTATGCTGTGTCACGCAGCGCTTTCAACACAGCCACGATCTTGCGGTCGCGCTCTGTGGCCATGTCTTCAAAATGACGGGTGCCCGAGATCTCATTGCACCCATCCACCATGCGGTTGCGCAGCTCCTTGGTAAGTTCCGGCGCCTCCAGTCTGGTCCAGGGCAGCTTAAGAGCAGGGCCGAACTGATCAAGATTAGTGGCCATTCCCCCTTCCCCGCACGCCACATGAAACGCCATGCATTGACCCTGTACCGCCATGCGCGGCGCTGGGCCATTTATCAAAGCTGTATCAATATCTTCCGGGCTGGCTTCACCATTAGCCACCATATGCAAAGCCTCACGCCACAAGGCTTCCTGCAATCTGGTTGCGACAAATCCCGGAATTTCTTTTTTCATGAGCAAAGGAGCTTTGCCAGCCGCCTTATAAAAGGTGCCCGCCCAGGCAACCGCCTCAGGGATAGTTTTCTCACCACCCACAATTTCCACCAAAGGCAGAAGATAGGGCGGATTGAACGGATGGCCGATTATCGTCCGTTCTGGTGTGGAGCACTTTGCCTGAATGTCGCTCATCATCAGTCCAGAAGTGGAAGAGCCAATCACCACATTCTCTGGAACGACATCTCCAAGTATTTGGTAAAGCGCCTGCTTCATCTCTAGATTTTCAGGCGCGCTTTCCTGAATAAATTGTGCGCCGCGAACCGCCTCTTCCAAATTGGTGACAACGCGCAGTCTCTCTAGTGAAGCACCGGGGGAAAGGCCCAATTCACAAACACTCTTCCAACCGGTCTCCAAGATAGTACGAAAAGTTGGCTCTTCAGCGCGATCATGAAGATAAGTCGTAACGTCATATCCGCGTGCGAGAAAATGCGCCGCCCAACCGCCGCCTATTGGCCCACCACCAATACTGGCAACGCGCTTAACGTCATCCACGGGAACAAACATTGTTATTCGCCCTTGAAATTTGGTTCACGTTTTTCAACAAATGCAGCCACGCCTTCCGCAGCGTCATCAGATTTCAGCATCTTGCGATAGGTGGGCAGTTCTTCGGTACGCATCTTATGAAACGCTTGTTCCAAGGGAACGCATTCAATTGCGCGTTGTACTTCTTTCACACTTTGCATGGCTAGCGGGGCCGACCAGGCAATGGAAGCAGCCCATTCGCGCGCCGCCTTCATGAGATCTTCCTTGGGCACCACTTTATTTACCAACCCGTACCGGGCGGCTTCTTCTGCGCCCATACGTCGGCCCAACAGAAACATCTCCATCGCTATATTGTAGGGTATACGCCGGGGTAAACGCTGCAACGCACCAGCATCCGGGACTATACCCAAAGGCATCTCGGGCAACCCAAACTCCACGTGCTCGGCAGCGATCAGCAAGTCACATCCCAGGGCAAGTTCAAATCCGCCACCAATGACCAGACCGTTGAGGGCTGCAATAACCGGTTT
>JBPCVX010000064.1:0-8721 GCA_051010095.1 Hyphomicrobiales bacterium | reverse complement strand
CTCACACCAAAGAGCAAGTTCATCCTTCTAAACAGCCCCTGTAATCCTTCAGGCGCAGTTTACAACCGGCAAGAGCTTGAGGCGCTGGCAGATGTTGTGCGCTCTCACCCCCACGTCATGGTGATTGCTGACGAAATTTACGAATACATCATCTATGACACAGAACATATCTCCATAGGTTCCCTGCCGGGCATGCGCGACAGGGTGATCACAGTCAACGGGTTCTCAAAAGGGTATGCCATGACTGGGTGGCGGCTTGGATATGTGGCGGCTCCGCGGGAAATCGCTTCAGCATGTTCAAGAATGCAAGGAATGCTGACTGCAGGCGCAAATCCGTTCGTGCAACTTGCCGGTGTCGAGGCCTTAAATGCGGGCCGTAAAGACTGCATAAACATGACGGCGTCGTATAGAAAAAGACGCGATTTAGTGGTGCAGGGACTTAAGGCAATTCCAGCCATCAATGTGAGCGCGCCAGAAGGCACCTTTTATATTTTCCCCGAGATCTCATCTTATCTCGGTGTATCGGCGGGAAATCAGCGGATTGAAACCGCTGAAGAGCTATGTATGTGGCTGTTAAATGAGCATGGCTTGGCAATTGTGCCAGGCGGCGCTTTTGGCGCCGACACATGTGTCCGTATTTCGTTTGCCGCGAGCGAGAAAGATATTGTAGAGGGAATAAAACGACTTGAAAAAGCTCTGGCTTTGCTGAGTTAAACCCTAGCCCGATTGCTTACAGCGCGCCGCCAACTGCCAGGATTTGTTCGAGCGATAACTCGCTGTACCTGGAACAAGCCTGCCGCGGTACCCTTTGGGGCAAGAGTAATAACTTACCGTTGAAGATGCCACCTGAACCGCATTGTCTTTGTCTTTGGCGTTTGACGACATGGGCCTCGATGGGCGCTTAACATTCACATTGTATAGTGCGCTGCCCTGATCATACTTAAACGACACGATATAGTCGCGCTTGTTGTAACGTACGGTTTCAGTACGCTGGATATTCGTTGCAATCGGTTCTGGCGAAGATTTCTGCGCACATGCGCCAGTTAAGAGCGACAAACCCGCTAATACGCCAATAAATATAAGCCGCCGCATAGAGTATCCAATTTCACTGACTAATAACACGCTGTTAGCCGATCAGTGACTTATTCGTCAATGAAAACCAAGAGAACGCTACCAAGCAATCTGGCGGCCGTTTTGGTGCCAGAACGTGCCGCTCGTATCCATTGAAAGGCGATCAATCTGCTTTATGACACCATCCGCTGCCTCCTCGACCGACCACTCTCCTGCAAAATCTGTGAGACGTGTGCGTACAAACCCAGGGTGGACAGCAATCGTCGAAATTTCACGTGCCCAGAGATCGTTGCTCAGATTCTTGACAATCATATTGATCGACGTTTTCGACATGCGATATCCGTAATAAAGACCGAGTTCATTCTCTTCGATTGATCCCATAGATGAACTAATAAATGCAATCTTTCCGCCATCTTTGAGGGCGCCCAAAAGGTCTCTCGTCAGTTGCAATGGGCCCAGCACGTTTACTTGTATCTCCTGAGAGATAAGATCAATATCTACTTCGTCAATCGACCCTCGATCATTGAAAGTTCGTCAATCGGCCCTCGATCATTGAAAGTAGCGGCGTTATTGATTAGCAAATCAATCGTATTTTCTGTAATGCTGTTTGCGAATTTCGCGATTGCATGAGGTTCACGCAAATCAATGCCTGAATGTATCTCTGATCCTGCCGCCTCAAGTTCTCCTGAAGTTTCCCGAACACAGGCGATTACCTGATCGCCTCTGGCACGGTAGATTTTTGCTAAACCTAAGCCTATCTCCCGATTGGCTCCGGTTATGACAACAACCGCCATGTACGCTGACTTCCCAATAATCGCTCATGGATTACATCTTTTATGCATACACGGCTTTGGGGGCGCTGAAAATACAAATTCAGCAATACACATGGCGTAGTTTCTTTATCGGGCTTGCCTCATGCCCCTTTCAGTGCTGTTTCTGACATTCCATCTGTTTTGCCGCCAAACCCCAAACCAAACAACCATACTTTAATTGAATGAAATGTTTGTGCGAACGCATCGCTACGTGCCTGTGCACCTGCAGCGAGGTATGAGTTCATTTTTTTGGGGTCGAATGCTTGCTCAAAATTATTCATAACATAGTCCTTTCGGTGTTTTTTGGACTTCCACAAAAGTGTTTCAAGTGGATCTCCGCTATCTGTTGACTGTGAATATAGGGATTATTTTGCACTGCATCAAACGAGTAATTCTTTACATTCATTTCAAATTTCTTTAAGTGAAATTATGGCATACCAATTACCACCACTGAACGGATTACGCGCTTTCGAGGCAACAGCACGCCACATGAGTTTCACGCGCGCAGCAGACGAGCTCAATGTGACGCCGGCTGCTTTGAGTTATCAAGTGCGGCAACTGGAGGAATTTTTGCAAGTTAAGTTGTTCAACAGGTTGAACCGTGCAATCGAGTTGACCGAACAGGGCCGCATGATCTTTCCCGGTCTTCGCAGCGGCTTTGAGGAAATGGACCGAGCCATGCAGCAACTTGCTCAGCGATCTGATTCCCAAGTGTTGGTGGTCTCTGCTGGCCCCGCATTCTCTGCCAAATGGCTCGCGCCGCGGCTTTATAGATTTATTGAACGCCATCCTAATATCGATCCGCGAATTTCGGCAAACCTGCAAATTTCCGATTTTGAGAAAGAGCAAATCGATCTCGCCGTGCGGTTTGGGCAAGGCGATTACCCCGGATTGTTCAGCGTGCCCCTACTGAAGGAAATGTTCACACCGCTTTGCAGCCCGGATTTGCTTAAAGAAGAGCACCCCCATCCGGTCACCAGCCCAGAGGCCCTGCGTCATCACACGTTGCTACATGATGAATCAGTCTCTTTCATGCCCGACGCCCCAAACTGGGACCGTTGGTTAGAAGCAGCTGGCGTTGACGGTATCGACACGCGCAAAGGGCTGCATTTCTCTATTGCGGACCACGGACTTGATGCGGCCGTCGCCGGTGCTGGCGTTGTTCTTGGGCGCACGGTTCTTGGACACGCCGACTTGAGATCTGGACGGTTGGTTGCACCATTTGATTTGCGTTTGCCGATATCGGCAGGATTTCACGTGGTCTGTCCGGTACAAGCCCGCGACGAGCCAAAAACTGCTGCCTTTATCGAGTGGCTGCTTGATGAAGCAGCCGAAGACGTGGCTGCCAATGTTTGAACAGCACGACGCATTACGACAAATCCCTATCGCCAACCGCCGACTGCGGTTTCATAAACTTTATGAGCACTATGGATGCCACGCTTAAAAGTGCCATCAAGCTGAAAGCATAAAACCAGCCTTGCGGATTGTCGTGGCCGCCAACATCCAACATATAACCGAATACTACTGGCCCCATTGCAGCGCCAGCAAAACCAATGGTGGAGTGCACTGCCATGGTCGCCCCGCGCAGGCCAGGTTGGGCGTTTGCAACCGCGGCAGCAGTGAGCGATGCACTATCTCCCATAATTGCGATTGAGTAGATCAGCACTGCGATTGCAGCAACCCAATAGGCCATATAGGCCGCCCCTCCTGTCAGCAACGCAGCTGCTGAGGCGCCAAGCATAACCGCAATCACCATCATGCGTCTGCCATAACGAATGCACAGTTCATTACCCAACAAACTTGCTGGCATTCCTGTGAGCGTTGCCAGTGCAGCAATCGTCACGGGCGGCAAGATATCGTATAAGAATGGAGTGTCACCAGCAGACACCGCCTGTGTACCCAGAAATGCAAGAAAGGCGACCGTCCAGGCGCGAAAGGCAAACAGTTCCCAAGAGTGAAAACCGTAACAAATCGACCAAGTAAGCGCCGATTTATTCGAAAACACTTTGATCATCGCGCTAAACGGTGTTGGCTTGCTGTCTGGGTGTGTGCCTGGCACCACAATGAACACGATAATCGCGCCGGCACAGGTGAATCCAGCAGCCAATAAGTACGCCATTTGCCAACCGGAAACACTGAATACGACATCCGCGTAAAGGTAAGATAATGCCGCTCCGATGCTGAAACACCCGGTGTAAAACCCGGTTGCTCGCGACAGAATGCGTGCATCTATGTGATCGCTCAATGCCTTCAGTCCGGGCATATATGTGCCGCCGAGCCCTGCCCCGAACAGGGCGTGAAAAACACTTGCCGACCAGGTGTCGTGTGCATAAAGCGCAAAACCCACCAGACCGACAACACTAAGTGTCGCAGAAAACACATAAACCTTACGCGGATCGATCCTATCGGTGAGCGTCACCAAAAGCGGAACCGAAGCGGTATAGCCTGCGAATAGAGCTGCGCTAATGGTTCCAGCCTGCCCGCTGGAGAGCGACCAGAGTTCTGAGAATTGTGGCAGAAGCGCTGGATATACAGAAAAGCCGGTCATCGTGAAGATATGTGCCACGCACACCCAGATTATGAGCGCAATCGGACGCTTTGCGGCATATTCGGAAGTCACGGCAGCTGTCTCGATTCTTCTGGCATTTCAGAGGCGCCGAATTTCATTTCAAAATTACAAATTTAAAGGCAAGGTGTTTGTGTACTTGACCTGATTCAACGCAAATGAGGATTCTATGGAGGAGACGCCTTCGATGCGCGTGAGCTTGTCTTTCAGGAACTTTTCATACGCCTCTAAATCAGCGGCGACAACCCGCAGCAGATAATCGCGTGAACCTGTCATCAGATAGCACTCCAACACTTCAGGGTAACGCGCAATCTCTGCATCGAAATGCGCCATCGCATCTTCGCGTTGGCGCTCAAGTTTCACCGACACGAAAACCGACACCGGCAGGCCCACCGCCTTTTGATCCACCAACGCAACATAACGTGAGATTACTCCCTCTTTTTCAAGACGTTTGAGACGCCGTAAGCAAGGGCTGGGTGAGAGGTTTACGGCATCCGCAAGCTCGGTATTGCTCAAACGCCCGTTTTGCTGAAGCAACCTGAGCAGTTTTATATCCACACGATCGAACGCTCTCACAGCAATTTTCCCTAGTATATTCTCATCAATAAGCAATAATATGCTAATATTGACCCATACGAAAGCACAAATAGCACAGTTTGTTTCCATCAGATACGCTATAGTGTGCTTATGGAGACACTCGTAAAAACCGAGGTTGCGCTGAGCGACATTGAAGTTGCCGCTGAACGTGTAGCAGGCGCTATCAAACGTACACCTTTCCTCAAAAGCCGCACGCTTTCCGACATTTTGGGGTGTGAGATCTGGCTCAAGTTTGAAAACTTGCAGTTTACAGCATCGTTTAAGGAACGCGGCGCGCTCAACCGCCTGCTGCACCTCAATGAAAGCGAGCGAAAACGTGGCGTTATTGCGATGTCAGCGGGCAATCACGCGCAAGGCGTTGCCTATCACGCTGCCCGTCTTGGCATTCCAGCAACCATTGTCATGCCGGAAGGCACACCTGAGGTAAAAGTTGTCGGCACCAAAGCGCATGGCGCTGAAGTTATTCTTGAAGGCACAACACTCGAAGAATCCGCAGCTTTTGCGCGCGACTATCAAGAACAACATGGCCTCATATTCATTCATCCCTACGATGATCCTCACGTCATTGCAGGTCAAGGCACCATTACGCTAGAAATCGTAGACGAAGGGCCCACTCCCGAAGTTCTGATCGTGCCTGTCGGTGGTGGCGGCCTGTTGGCCGGAAACGCGCTCGCTATGCGTGCTTTATCTCCGACAACGGAATTGATTGGCGTGCAATCAGCGCTTTATCCATCGATGGCCGCCCACTTTAACAGCCATGCAGACGATAGTGCCGGCGGCGACAGTCTTGCGGAGGGTATCGCGGTTAAGTCACCTGGCAAGCTCACAGCCAGAATTATTCGCGAAACCGTCGATGACATCGTGATTGTGTCAGAAGCAGAGATTGAACAAGCGGTCACCTACTTGCTTGACATTGAAAAGACCGTTGCAGAAGGAGCGGGCGCTGCAGGTCTGGCCGCAATTTTGCACGACCCTGAGCGCTATAAAGGCAAACGTGTTGGTCTCATCATATGTGGCGGCAATATTGACTTGCGCCTGCTTGGCGAGGTTTTGAACCGTGAGCTGGTGCGCGCTGGCCGCCGGGCGCGACTTTCGGTTGATTTGCGCGACCGGCCAGGCGAGTTGGCCACCCTCACCCGCATCCTGGCTGAAGCCCACGCCAACGTGCTCGAAGTCTTCCACCACCGCGTATTCACATCCACACCCGCCAAGGGCGCACGAACCGTGTTTGAAATTGAAACCCGTGATAGAGCACATCTTAGTGCCGTCATCGCCGCTATAACTGATGCTGGTTATGAAGTTTCGCTCCTGGGAGCTGAAGAGGTTTGACATGAATATAAACGTCACTGGCGCATTGCCGCTTTCATTGGAAACACTTTCTGAACTTGAGCGCAAAGTGCTCTATCTCTCTGCGCAGATCATCCACAACGCTAATCATGAACGGGTCAGTGATGATGGTTTGAAGGTAGGTGGTCACCAGGCCTCGTCCGCATCTCTTGCAACAATTATGACGGCACTTTACTTCGCCGTGCTAAAGCCGGAAGACCGCGTAGCAGTGAAACCCCATGCAAGTCCGGTCTTTCATGCCATCCAATATATGTTTGGCAACCAGACTTTAGAGAAACTCAAAAATTTTCGCGGGTTTGGCGGTGCGCAGTCTTATCCATCACGCACAAAAGATGTGGATGATGTCGATTTCTCAACGGGCTCAGTCGGTTTAGGCGTCGCGCTCACATCATTCGCCTCAATGGTGCAGGATTATATCGGCGCAAAACAGCGCGGCGATGCATGGCCAAAAGGCCGGATGGTGGCGTTGGTAGGCGATGCGGAACTTGATGAAGGCAATATCTATGAAGCGCTTCTGGAAGGCTGGAAGCATGATCTGCGCAACACCTGGTGGATCATTGACTACAACCGCCAAAGCCTGGATGCGGTCATCTCTGACAGGTTGATGCCGAAACTTGAGAACGTATTTGAGAATTATGGTTGGCAAACCATCACCCTGAAATATGGTAAAAAACTAGAGGCAGCTTTTGCGCAAAAAGGTGGCGATGCGATACGAGATTGGATCAATCATTGCCCGAACTCGCTTTATTCCGCTCTCACATTTCAAGGCGGTACGGGGTGGCGCGCGCAATTGGAGCAAGATCTGCAGCCCAATACGGCCGCTCTCGATATTATTGCAAAATATGATGATGACGACCTGGCCGATCTGATGACCAATCTTGGCGGTCATTGCATGGAAACTCTTCTTGAAGCGTTCCTCACAGATCGTGGCGATGCTCCCGTATGCTTTATCGCCTATACGGTGAAAGGCAAAGGACTGCCGCTTGCCGGACATAAAGATAATCACGCAGGTCTTATGACGCCTGCCCAAATGAGCACCTTTCGCGCTTCTTGCAATGTTGCTTCAGGCGAAGAATGGGATCCATATACAAGCCTGCAATTTAACCAAACCGAAATTGAAGCAGCCGTAAATGCAGCCCCCTTCAATGCCAAGGGCCCCAGACGCCTCACCGCTCCGCGGGTTGATGTTGGTGATATGCCTTGGCCCGAGATTAAGGGTGCCATGTCTACCCAGGAAGGTTTCGGCAAGATTATTGACCAGATTTCAAAGTCTGAGAGTGAATTGGCTGAGCATATCGTCACCACATCACCTGATGTGACGGTTTCTACAAACCTTGGACCTTGGGTAAACCGACGCGGTGTGTTTTCAAAAACCCGCAGGGAAGACGTGTTCCAGACCCGTAAACTTATGTCAGCGCAACGATGGCACATGGGTCCTGATGGGCAGCATATCGAACTTGGTATTGCCGAAAACAACCTGTTTTTGCTGCTCGCCGCACTTGGCCTGTCGCACGAGTTATTTGGCGAACGGCTTCTGCCCATCGGCACATTATATGATCCATTTATCCAGCGTGGTTTGGATGCATTGAATTATGCGTGCTATCAGGATGCGCGTTTTATTCTGGTCGCAACACCTTCTGGCATTACATTGGCGCCCGAAGGCGGTGCTCATCAGTCGATCTCATCGCCATTGATCGGCATGGCGCAAGATGGGTTGGCCAGCTTTGAGCCCTCTTACGTCGACGAGCTTGCGATCATCATGGAATGGGCGTTCGACTACATCCAGCGCGAACCCAAGACTGCGGGCAAGGATGAATGGTTGCATGAGCGCGAGGGTGGATCGGTTTATCTGAGGCTGTCGACCCGTTCACTTGATCAACCGATCCGTGAATTGGATACAGCAGCCCGCGAAGGCATAATCAATGGCGGTTATTGGTTGCGCCCACCTCAGGAAGGCACCCAATTAGCGATCGCCTACACTGGTACTGTCGCACTAGAGGCACAGCAGGCGTTGGGCGGTGTGCTCTCAAAATTCCCGGGCGCGGGACTGCTCGCTGTCACTTCGGCTGACCGCTTGAATGCCGGTTGGAAAGCGGCCCAAACAGCCCAGCAACATGGCAAAGCGCAAACATCATACGTGGAGCAACTGCTGGCACCACTCGACCGTCAGGCGCAAATTGTCAGCGTAATCGATGGCCATCCTGCAGCACTTTCTTGGCTTGGTGGCGTTCATGGACACAAGGTTCAGGCACTGGGCGTTGAGCATTTCGGGCAAACCGGTACGATCGATAATCTTTACCGGGAGTACCGCATCGACGCCGATGCCAT
>JBPCVX010000063.1:0-3157 GCA_051010095.1 Hyphomicrobiales bacterium | reverse complement strand
ACCTTTTTCCATCCGGTGTGGCCCAAGGCATCCGCAACTTGCTGCGCAGAAGGGCATCCTTTGGTGCTGGCATATGCATTCCACAGCGTCTGGACAGTGGGATCGAATGCACCCGCAGTCACCTCGTGCATGCGGTCTACCAGGTTCAACAA
This sequence comes from Hyphomicrobiales bacterium, assembly GCA_051010095.1. GTDB lineage: Bacteria > Pseudomonadota > Alphaproteobacteria > Rhizobiales > CAJQND01 > CAJQND01. Next base: position 3,005 of record JBPCVX010000063.1, on the reverse strand, counting down.
TTCCAGAAATTCAAACGGCGGTGCGGTCAGGGAACCGGTTTTGTTGAGAAGCGATAATGTGCTTTCATTCCGGTGAAGGCTGAATTGGTTTTCAAGCCGCTTGATTTCGGTACGCGCTGAGCTGATCAGTTCTTGCGCCTTTCGGTGCGGCACCCCCACAATTTTCAAAGATGCTGATGCACCCATTGCCGTGCCTGTCCACTGAGCTGAACCATGTGCCGCTCTGGCTGATCCTGGTGCAATCGCTGCGGCGGCAGAGATGGCGATCAGTCTGCGTCGTGAGAGCCTCATTGGTTCACCCCTTCCTGACTTGCATCATTTGCCGCAGACACATTTACTGGTGCCAAAACATAGCCATCAGGAATTTCAGATAGCTTTGCTAATTGCCCGCCGTGCTGTGCGATAAACGTTTCCGCTGCTTGTTTTTCAGCAAACGGAACGGCTTCCGGCGCGCCCATGCCGCCTGTTTTAGTGCTGCCGAGAACGAAATAAGCTTCGCTCGCATTTACCCAATTATCTGTACCAGGATGCTGCCAGCTTTCAGCAGCGCCCATATCGTGCACATAAACGGCTGTTACCTCAGCGGTTTCTTCGGGCAGGCGTGTATAGGCAATCGCATCACGCACCTGGGCGAACCAAATGGGTTGTGAATGTTTAGCCAGATGAATTTGTGCTTTCGGACCGGAATGCTCCAGCACATCCATCTGACAATAATATCCGACCGCCTCATTGGTCATGGCAACGGGGGATGGCGGCGCAGCGGCCTCATTTTCCTGACACGCTGAAAGCAGCATGGCAGCGAATATCAATGGCAAGACACGAAGCTTCATGGCTCAGTCCTCCTGAACGAATACAGCGCCGCGGCAATGCCAAGAACGGACCACAAACATAAACTTAGCAATCCGATTTCTGGCGCGAACGGCAGCGCATCACCGAACCCAGTGAAACCGTGCGACGTGGCACCTGAACCGAGCGTCGACATATTATAAAGTCTGAACGCATCTGCCGGGTTAGCGACTAGCAGATAAGGGAAGACGGTCTTTGCGAAAAAGCCGTCTCCATCGGCAACAAGAGCGCCCAGCAGCGCGAGATCGTAAAGCACCACCATCACCAGCCACACGCCGATAGCCAACGCGGCAGCAGTGCCCGTTTGGCGAACATTTGCACTGATTACGTAACCGATCGTGAGGAACGCGGCACCCAGCCCAATGCTGGTGATGATCAGGCGCAATAAATCCAAGAGGCCTTGCGTGTTGCCTCCAGAAAGAAGAAATACCGTGACGCCAGCAAAACCATAACCTGTAATTATCGCGATGCTGATGATGAATAAATGTCCCCCAAACTTGCCCATTAGGTAACTTGTGCGAGAGATTGGCGTGGCCAAGACGAGCTGCAAAGTGCCGCGCTCTATTTCGCCAGCAATTGCGTCGTATGACAGCAGCAATGCGATAAGTGGCACGAGATAAACCGACAATGTCGCCAGGCTGGCCACCGTAATCACAAGTGGGTCGGTTTTTATTGTGCCCGTGGGCGCACTTCCAAGAAAACCAAGCACCAGCGCAAATAGCAGCAATATCAATGCCGACAGTAAAACCCAGCGGTTGCGGGTTCCGATGCGCAGTTCCGAATGGCTTACCGTGAGAGCTGAGGAGATCATGAACCCGCCTCCTTTGGCGTATCCGTTGAGTAATGTTTGAACACATCGTCCAGGCTTGGCTGTGCCACATCAAGATCCGTGACCAGATCTCCGAGGCTACCGATCGAGTTAAGCAGACCCATCTTTTCATGGTGCAAACAGCTCAGTTCTACGTGCTGACCATTGATCCGTTTGCCGCCAAGGCGCTTCCTCACTTCATCCACATTGCTTCTGTGCGCTTTCACGATGATTTTGAATGGAACTGCTGCATCCGTCTGCAATTGCGCAAGTGATGCATCGGCGACGAGCTTGCCGCTTTTCATAATCGCCACGCGGTCGGTTCTGTTCTCTACCTCGCTCAGCGAGTGTGAGGAAAGAAGGACAGCGGCACCATTTTTGGCAACCACATCAATGAGTTTGTAAAAATCCTGGCGCGATATGGGGTCGAGCCCACTGGTAGGTTCATCGAGCAGTAAAAGGTGCGGCTCCCCAATGAGTGCTTGTGCAAGGCCAAGCCGTTGGCGCATACCCTTTGAATAAGTTTCAGCGCGCCTGTTGGCAGCATCGCCAAGACCAACCTGCTCAAGCGTGTCGCTGATTCTGGACGTATCTGCCTTCTTGAGTTTCGCGAAAAACGTTAAAATCTCACATCCCGTCAATGACTTGGCGAAAGTGATATTCTCCGGCAAGTAGGAAACAAATGACCGCGCAGCATCTGACCCGGGTACATGATCCTTCACACGGATTGCACCTTGATCAGGCTTGGTGAAGCCAAGAATGAGCCGGAAGAGTGTTGTTTTCCCCGCACCATTGTGCCCCAGCAAGGCAACGCTTTCACCGCTCTTCATCTGCAATGAAAGCTTATCTACGGCGCACACACTCGCAAATTGCTTCGTAACGCCTTCAATCTGGAGAATCTGTTCGCTCATGAACCATCTCCTTTGGGGTGCATCAATGGCGATGAATCGCTAACACCACCTGGCAACAATGCAGGAAACTCGCTTTGTGCCCAACGGATGAGCTGGATGGCCGGACTTCCAAGCAGCAGTTTCGCGGTTGGCTGGGTCCACAGCACATGATCAATCATATCATTGGGGCGGTAGACCTGATCGGCCACACCATCACCGTTCACATCAAACGCGGCGTGATCGCTCCAATAATTTCCGCGCCCTTCAGCACTCCATTCATGGCTTTTGGAACCAACATATTTCACCTGAACGCGGTTGCCGATGAACGAATTGCCAAAGATTTTATTGCGCTCAGACCCGGCGGTGAAATGAATGCCAATGGGGCATTTGGAAAATGTATTGCCGGTCAAAATGTTCTTGTTGGCATTGTACATGAAGAGGCATTTCTTGCCGCCGCCAGA
>JBPCVX010000062.1:0-3080 GCA_051010095.1 Hyphomicrobiales bacterium | reverse complement strand
CACCATATGGTGAGAGCTCAAATGTCTCAACCACCTCATTACCAGATCCAACAGTATCATCGCCGCGATATGGGTCGCAGGCTAGTTCGAGCGGGGTCGTAACCGTTGCAGGTGGCGATACTTTGTACTCGATTGCGCGCGCGAATAATGTTGGTGTGCAAGATCTTATCTCAACGAACGGGCTAACAGCGCCTTATTCTTTGAGTGTTGGCCAGCGGCTGAGATTGCCAGGCGCGGCTTCATCTAGCAGCTCAACAGTTGCATCTTCTGCGCCGGCACAGTCGGGCTCCGGTGGCTCAACGCACACCGTGAAGAACGGCGAGACCCTTTATAGCCTCGGCCGCACATACAGTATGAACCCGATGAGCATTGCACGCCATAATAGCCTGTCAGCACCTTATTCACTGAGTGTTGGACAACGTGTCAGCATTCCATCTGGCGGCACGGTGGCAAATGTTCAGTCGACAACAGACAATACGGTTGCAACGGCTAAGGATGCTGCTGGAGATGCAGCTTCAAATACCGCCCAGAAGACAGCAGCAGCAACACCAACACCAACACAATTGCCGACACCGACCCAGCGTTCTAGTTCTGGATTCCGTTGGCCTGTTAAAGGACGCGTTCTGTCTTCTTACGGTCCAAAATCAAATGGCTCGCGTAATGACGGCATCAATATCGCGGTGCCTGAGGGGACAAGTGTTCGTGCTGCAGAAAATGGTGTAGTCGCTTATGCCGGTAACGAGCTTAAGGGTTACGGCAACCTCGTTCTTATCCGCCATGAGGGTGGATGGGTGACGGCATATGCTCATAACCAAGTGTTGCACGTAAAGCGTGGTGATAAAATCAGCCGCGGTGATGTAATTGGTAAAGCTGGTTCGACTGGCAATGTATCCAGCCCTCAGGTTCACTTTGAAATTCGTAAAGGCGCGGAAGCGGTTGATCCGATGAAGCATCTTTCGAGCAACGTCGCTGGCGGGTGATCAGCACCAAACCCGTTATATTATGACGTGAAAGCTAAGCCGCCTCTTGCAACTTGCAAGGGGCGGTTCCTTTTTACCTAGTAAGCTTTTCTCCACGCGCACCAGCAAAGTCCTGCACAAATTGCCAGGCAACACGGCCAGAACGGCTGCCCCTCGTGTTTGACCATTCGATAGCTGCTGCCCGAACTTCTTCGCTATCGGCATCAATCCTATAATGATCTAAATATCCAGCGATCATCTCCAGGTATTCATCTTGCGAACAGTTGTGGAACCCGAGCCACAACCCGAAACGATCAGATAAAGAAACCTTTTCCTGAGTGGCCTCAGATGGATTAATGGCGGTCGAACGCTCGTTTTCCATCATATCGCGCGGAAGCAAATGCCTACGATTGGACGTTGCGTAAAAAATCATATTGTCGGGGCGCCCCTCAATGCCACCTTCAAGTGCTGCTTTGAGCGACTTGTAAGAGGTATCATCACCGTCAAATGACAAATCATCGCAAAACACGATAAAACGGATTTCCGGGCGTTCTCTCACCAATGTCATTAGCAAAGGCAAGCTTTCGATATCTTCACGATGAATTTCGATGAGCTTTAGGTCAACGTCGCTACGCGTGCTGACATCGTGGTGACACGCCTTCACAAGAGAGCTTTTTCCCATGCCGCGTGCGCCCCAAAGCAGAGCGTTGTTAGCGGGAAGCCCTGTAGCAAATCTCTCTGTGTTTATAAGCAGTTGATCGCGCATTCGATCAACGCCTTTCAACAAGTTCATTGCAACTTTGTTGACTTCGGGTACAGGTTGTAGCGTACCATTTGCCTGCCAAACGAATGCGTTCGCAATTGAAAAATCTGGTGCAGCAACGGCGTCTGGCGCTATTCGCTCTAACGCACCTGCGATACGCAGTAAAATTGGCTGTAATTCGTGCTCAGACATGGTAAGCCTCAAGAAAATCCCTTTGCCAAGGTGAATAGCGCGAGTTTACAGGTGCGGCAAGCGGGGTTTTAGCATTATAAATCTCATTAAAAGACCGCAATTGAAGTGGACATTGCGCGCGCGCGCACTATATTCCGCTCACACAAGATAGAGGAGGGGAAACCCATGTTCATTAGCCCAGCATATGCCCAAGCCGCCGGCGGTGGTGGTGGCGACATTTTTGGAATGCTGCTGCCGCTTATCGCAATGGTGGCAATTTTTTATTTTCTCGTAATGCGCCCACAACAAAAGAAAATGAAAGCGCACGCGGAAATGGTTACCAATGTGCGCCGCGGCGACACGGTTGTGACCAATGGTGGTCTCGTGGGCAAAGTGCACAAAGTTTCCGATGACAGCGAAGTAGTGGTTGAACTCGCAGAAAATGTGCGTGTGCGCGTGGTTCGCACCATGATTTCCCAGGTTCGCGTTAAAGGTGAACCAGCGAGCGAAGAAACTAAATAAGTTCCGCCGACAGATATCCTGAAACAAAAAACGACTGCGGTTAGCCTTTATGCTCCATTTCGCAACTTGGAAGAAAGTCGCAATCAGCCTGGTGTGCCTATTTGGCGTGCTGATGGCGTTGCCTAATTTGCTTCCCGAAAATGTTCGTCAAAGCCTGCCTGACTTCCTGCCCCACGAAAAACTTCGTTTGGGGCTAGATTTGCAGGGCGGGTCATATGTGTTGCTCGAGGCAGAACAAAAATCGTTGGTCGAGGGGCAGGAGACCAAGCAAGGCACACGAACGGTGCGCAAAAATGGCCTTATCCAGCAGTTGGCCTCAGATACGCGCGCGATGCTGCGGGACAAGAAAATCGGCTATCAAAACCTGCGTCACGAGGGCAAAACCGTCTCGGTGCGCATCAGAAAGCCGGAAGATGTTGAGCGCGCTGCGACCGATTTGCGCGCACTTGCGCAACCAGTTAATCAAGGCCTGTTTGGCGATGGTGCGACCGCGCAATCCTTTGATCTGGCGCAGGATGGAGCGCAGTTCACGCTTACATTGACGGATGAGTTCATTGATGCGCGCACAGAGCGGGCAATTGAACAATCGATTAGTGTTTTGGAGCGGCGCATCAATTTGCTTGGCACCACCGAGCCGGTTATCCAGCGCCAGGGATTAGACCGTA
>JBPCVX010000061.1:0-11193 GCA_051010095.1 Hyphomicrobiales bacterium | reverse complement strand
AACTTTATCGATACAGTCTTCAACGGTGACGCGCGCCATAGAGCTCGTCTCCTCACTTTAGATTAAAGGAACAATTGGTTTGTTATTTATGTGTTTCGTGTTTAAAAAGCAAGCATTTCCAACACAGCTTCCCATTATATAACGCCTAAAATTCGCCCCTCTGGCGACAGTTGCGCCTTCAGTGCCAATTGCGAGGCTGTTTTTCCGTTGATAGGATGATGCCAACGCGGCGCAATCTCTGCCAGGGGGATAATCACAAAAGGCCTGTTCACGATGCCAGGATGCGGAAGAGAAAGAGGCCTGAAGTCCGAACCCCCGACGGGCCCCGATTCTTTGTCCGGTCCACAGATTCGCTTATTCCAGTCGAGAAGGTCTAAATCGAGCGTCCTAGAGCCCCAACGTTGCCCTCTTTTTCGGGCAGCTGCATGCTCAATTTGTTGCAAATTATACAATAATGCATGCGGTGAAAGAAAAGTTTCAATCTGGATGACTGAATTTACATAGTCTGGAATCCCGGTGCGTCCGTATGCTTTAGAGCTGTAAATCCCAGATGATTTAACTACTTTAATTCCTTGATTTCGCAAAGTAATAAGCGCTCGCGCCAAGCATTGTTTTGGCGTCCCCCAAGGGCCATTCAAGTTACTTCCTAAACCGACAAAAATCATAATATGGTAATTATATCGATAAAAAGTGATTTTTCTGCTTACAAATACTGGAAAGTTTCGCTGACTCGCGCTATAAGAGCATTCGAACTCAGGTCTGGAAATAAATTACATAGTTGCGGGGCTCCTATTTTTGAGCGTCAACCCTTTTTGGTTTTAGTCCATTTTTGGTTTTCGCGACCGCCTATGACATTTTTTCCAGAGCGAATTATAACGCTTTGGCAAATTGGAGTTTTAGGTTGCATTTTTATGAGAGTGACCGAATAGGTCTGTTCATTGACGGTGCGAATCTTTACGCAACGGCAAGATCACTAAATCTAGATATCGATTATCGCAAGTTGCTCGGATTGTTCCGCGATAGTGGGCATCTTGTGCGCGCGAATTACTACACAGCAATCATGGAAGATGCTGAGTATTCGCCAATTCGTCCTTTGGTAGACTGGTTAGACTATAACGGATACTCCGTTATCACTAAACCAACCAAAGAATTTACTGATGCGGTCACTGGTCGCCGTAAAATCAAAGGCAATATGGATATCGAAATTGCCGTTGATATTATGAGCATGGCAGGGCTGATCAATCATGTGGTTCTGTTTTCAGGCGATGGCGATTTCCGGTCTCTGGTTGAAGCGGTGCAACGCAAAGGCTGCCGCGTAACCGTGGTCTCGACCATGGCCACAAAGCCACCCATGGTTGCAGACGACCTGCGTAGGCAGGCAGACATGTTTGTGGAGATTCTGGAATTGCGCGATGCGATTGGGCGTCCAGGTCAACAAAACAAGACCGAAAAGGCGCCAGAGAAGGATTTCAACGTTGCGCCTGAAAATGAAGTTGACGATTTCGACGAATTCGCTGAAATCTAATCGGCGTAACGACACCGATTTTATCAGCGTAGGTTGAATGACAGACACATCATTTCCGCCTGAAGCCCCCTATGACTGCGCCCGCTGTGATAGGTTGTTTGGCTTTCTTGAAGAACAAAGGCAGGCCCATGCCGATTGGTATAATGGGCCTGTCACCTCTTTCGGCGACGACAAGGCTCAAGTGCTTATCGTGGGGCTTGCGCCTGGTATGCAAGGTGCGAACCGCACGGGACGTCCCTTCACTGGCGACTGGGCTGGTGATTTGCTTTATGGCACGCTTGCTAAATTCGGCTTCTCAAACGATCGCTTTGATGCACGGCCCGATGACGGGCTGGAGCTTAATAATTGCATGATCACCAACGCGGTGCGATGCCTTCCTCCCCAAAATAAGCCGGTGGCCGCTGAAATCCGTAACTGCAATCCCTATCTCACGGCACGCATAGCGGCGTTGCCTAATTTATGCGCCATTGTAACACTGGGGCGCATTGCGCATGAAGCAACATTGATTGCACTAGGCGAAAGGAAGTCAGCGCGAAAATTTGCGCACGGTGCCCAGCATGAGATTGGAAATTATGTCGTTCACAACAGCTATCACTGCTCTCGCTACAATACCAATACAGGCGTACTGACCACTAAAATGTTTGAATCGATATTCGAGAACCTAGAAGCAAGCCTCTGATTCATATTGATAATCCAAGAATTCCGAAGATGCGCTAACCACGCTCGCGCAACAAGCGTGCCTTGTCGCGTTGCCATGAACGGTCCCGTTCGGTCTGGCGTTTGTCGTGCAGTTTCTTGCCTTTGGCGAGCGCGATCTCAAGCTTCGCTAGCCCGCGCGCGTTAAAGTAAAGCTTCAGCGGAATAAGGGTTAGCCCATCGCGCTGTACCGCGCCTGTGAGCCTGCGGATTTCATTGCCGTGCAATAGCAACTTTCGCGGCCGCTTGGGCTCATGGTTATTGCGGTTACCGCCCTCATACACCGGGATGTTCGCGTTGATCAGCCATACTTCACCATTTTCAACAGCAGCATACGATTCCAGCAGACTGGCTTTTCCACCGCGCAGCGATTTCACTTCCGTGCCGGCAAGCTGAAGCCCCGCCTCAAAGACGTCAATTATTTCAAAATTGAAACGCGCCTTGCGGTTGTCGGCAACCACTTGACGGCCTGGTTCCTGGCGTGCCTTTTTGGCGCCGCCATGCTTGGAAGACATTACACTCCATCCTAATATCGGTGGCTCACATGAACCTTAGTTGATCAACCCAGCATGGGTCATCGCATCGCGAACTGTCTTTTTTGTGGCGTCGCTTATGTCAACCAGCGGCAGGCGGATTTCCGACAATGACTTGCCGAGCACCTCACACGCATATTTCACCGGCCCCGGGCTTGTCTCCACAAACAGCGCCGTGTGCAATGGCATTAGCCGATCCTGAATTCCAATGGCGGTTTGGTAGTCGCCTTCTGCACACGCATTCTGGAAATCAGCACACAAGCGTGGCGCAACATTCGCGGTAACCGAAATGCAACCAGTTCCACCGTGAGCGTTGAACCCAAGAGCGGTTGAATCCTCGCCCGACAGCAAGATGAAATCTTCTCCGCACGCAGCACGCTCTTTCGAGGTGCGGTCCATGCTGGCGGTCGCATCCTTGATGCCAACAATGTTTGAAACATCTTTTGCCAACCGCGCCAGCGTTTCAACCGAGATATCGGCAACGGTGCGGGCTGGCACATTGTAAACGATGTTGGGAATGTCGGCACATTCGGCTACGGCCTTGAAATGCGCATAAAGCCCGTCTTGCGTTGGTTTGTTGTAGTAAGGAACGACCACAAGCACACCGTCGGCACCAGCGTTCGCTGCATGCAGCGTGAAATCAATGGCCTCAGCAGTGTTGTTCGAGCCGGCACCTGCAATCACCGGCACCCGGCCATTCACCGCCTCAATGGCGAGCTCCACCACCCGTTTGTGTTCGTCATGGCTCAAAGTAGGAGATTCACCTGTGGTTCCCACCGGCACTACGCCGTGGGTCCCTTCAGAAATCTGCCATTCGATGAAATCCTGGTAGGATTTCTCGTCGACCTCACCACCCTTAAATGGCGTGATAAGTGCTGGCATCGACCCTTTAAACATGACCTTCGTCCTCAGTTTGTGTTAGGCACCATTTCCGGTGCGGCGCGCACCATAAAACAACTCGTGCGCTCCGTCACCTGTTTTGGCCATTAAACGGTCGTTTTTCGCATCCAAACAGGCATACACGGCGTTTGCAGTATGGTTACCATCTGTCGCGGTATTTGTTTACCCGACTCGTTGCACATGACACTGTAACGATAGACGCTTCCTGAATACGTATTTCGACCCAACGGAGCCTGGCCTGTCCAATGAAAATGGGAGTTTTACTTCTCTGGGGTTTGGTAGCGGCTGCGACCTGCGGCTTGTCCACACATGCCCACGCTAACGAGGAGATGAACGAGGACCTTGAAGCGGCAAGCATTCCCATACCTTTTGCGTTCGATCCCTTCACCATGCCGCCGGACGATGCAAACGAGATCCCGGGCTTTGAAGTTACCCCCGAAGCAAAACGTTTCTGGCCATTGGGACAAGGCGAAACCAAGAATGCTATTAAGGCATTGGGTTTGGCACTTGGCGGGAAACATCTTGATGCTCAGGAAATTAAATCTGAGCTTGATGACCCCACCGCCCGCAAGCTTATTGACTGGCTTTGGGTACATTCGCGCCGAGGCGGTCCAGACCGCGCGTTCCTGCAGCACTTTGCCAAGGAAAACCCTGACTGGCCGCGCGCCCACCGCTTGCAAGGACGCATTGAACGCTCACTTTATGCTGGTGATGCGGGATATCGCGAGGTACGGGCCTATTTTGCCGACAAAGAACCAAAAACCTCAGCTGGAATGGTGGTTTATGCACGCAAGTTGATTCAAGACGGCAACCAAAAAGAGGCCGCATATTGGATTAAAAAGGCCTATCGGATTGTTAGTATCCCTTCAAAACTGGCGGCAGAGATCGCCAAGGAACACAATGAATTTCTAAGCGATGATGACCGCAGGGCGCGCCTTGATGGTTTGATTGTTCACCACGAAACCACCCTTGCGGTGCGCGCAGCTGGCGGCATGGACGAGGCGTTCCAAAAATACGCTAAGGCTGCACATAAGCTTTTGACCGGCGCAAAGGATGCACCAGGTGCCTATCAGGCGGTTCCGTTTAAATTGCGCCACCAACCGGGCCTGCAATACACGCGCGTGCGCTATCAATTACGCAAGAAGAAACCTAAGCGCGCTGTAGAAATAATGTTGAAGACAAACGCCACCGGCATTGCGTTACCTTACCCAGAGCAATGGTGGAAAATGCGGCGGTCATTGGTGAGGGACGCGGTTGAGAAGAAGAAGCCCCCCTTCTCCAAGGAATTTGCCTATAAGCTTGCAAAAGCTCATGGCTTGACTGAAGGCAAGTTTCTTACCGATGCTGAATGGATGGCGGGTTGGATGGCCTTTTCCTTCTTGAAAAAGCCCGAACTGGCGCTCGATCACTTCAAGCTTTCTGCTGAAACAGCAATTCGCTTGCACGACAAGGCACGAGGGCACTATTGGCTGGCGCGCGTGCTTGAAAAGCTCGACAAAAAAGAAGAAGCCCTTTTTCAACATCAAATCGCGGCTGGATATGGGTTCACTTTTTATGGCCTGATGAGCGAAGGCCATGCTGGCGGGTTTTTAAATGGTGAAGCCTTGCCTCCTTCAGCTCATCCAACGCACGCCCAAGAGCACGCGGTCACGCGATCTGAATTGGTGCGCGCTGCACAAATGCTGGCCCATGAGGACGCTCGCAAGACGCTTAAAGTGTTCTTCAAATCAATGGCCAACACCTACAAGACGCCTGGCGAACATGGTGCGCTGATGCAAGTTGCCTACGATATTGGTGGCATTTATCTCGCGCAAAAATTTGCCCGCTACAGCGAGTGGCGCGGCATACACGTGGGCACACCCGCTTTTCCAATCGAAGAAGCCATTCCAAAAATCAGGCCACTGACGGAAAAACAAGTGGAACAGCCTCTCATTTTGGGAGTGGCGCGCCAGGAAAGTGAATTTAACCGCGAGGCCGTTAGCCATGTGGGTGCGCGCGGGTTGATGCAGATTATGCCCGCAACCGCACGCTGGTTGTGCAGGCTGCACAAGGTCACGTGTTCATCAAACAGGCTGACCAAAGATCCGAAATTTAACGTGCAACTGGGTTCGGCGTTTTTGGTCAGGCTGGTGCGCGAGTGGCGCAGCTCATACATTATGGCGGTTGCTGCGTATAATGCCGGCAGCGGGCGCGTGCAAAAATGGAACGCGGCGTTTGGTGATCCGCGTAAGGGCGAAATTGACCCTATCGACTGGATTGAGCTCATACCGTTCTCTGAAACCAGAAATTATGTGAAGCGCGTTATGCGCAATGTGCAGATTTACCGGCGCCAAATGAACCCGGATGCAAAGATTCCTCTTGTCGAAGACATCGCCCGCGGGGCAAAAGCTAAGTCAGCCAAGGCCAAAAAGAACTAAACGCCTTGATGCCGAAGCATTCAGAGGATGAATATGACCCCGCCCGAAACCGCGCACCAACCTGAAACAAATAAAATCCTGCATGATGATCCGCAGCTTGTGGATTGGCAGGATGTCTATTTTACATCACAAGATGGCTTGCGCCTTTATGCGCGGGATTACTCAAAATCGGGCAACGGGCGTACAACACCAGTGATTTGCCTTGCAGGGCTAACGCGCAATTCGCGCGACTTCCACGAGTTAGCCTCGCGCATGGCGCCAATGCGCCGGGTCATTGCAATGGATTATCGGGGACGCGGGCGTTCTGACTACGCTGATGATTGGGAAACTTACACACCATTGCAGGAAATGCAGGACACTTTCGACATGATGGCGGCATTAGGGGTGCACGATGCCATTATCGCAGGCACATCGCGCGGCGGCCTGATCGCCTTGATGATGGCAGCAGCACGGCCGACATGTGTACGCGGGGCGATCCTCAATGATATTGGGCCGGAAATTAATCCCCAGGGATTACTGCGCATCCATGGCTATTTGGGTGTCACTCCGAAGGCCACAGACTGGCAAGATGCCGTCTACCTAATGAAATCCATTAACCGGGGATTCAACACCCTTACCGATGACCAATGGATGGCATGGGCCAAGCGCACTTATGTAGAAAAAGACGGAAAACCCGTTGGCGATTATGACGTGAATTTGCGCAAGACCTTCGCAAGCCACGAAGAGCTTACCGCAAGTGAATTGCCAACATTATGGCCGCAATTCAAAGCACTTGCCCGTCGACCTGTTCTGGTGCTGCGTGGTGAACATTCAGATATTCTGGCAGCGGACACGGTGAAGAAAATGGCCGAGATGAAGCCTGACATGCTTTCTGTCACGCTCAAAGACCGGGGTCATGTCCCTTTTTTGAATGAGCCAGAAGCCCTGAATGCAATTGCGCAATTGCTGCACCAGGCAGACACGGCTTAGCCGGATTTTCCCGCCAACTCTAGTGCTTGCCCCACCCAGTTTTCGCGTTCAATGCGGCCTGGAAAGTTCAGCACTTCGTTTATTGCGATAATTTCAGCATCGCCCCAACTTGCGATCTGGTCGAAGTGAAACACCCCCAGCTCGTTTAGTGTGTTCTGAATTTTCGGACCAATGCCGCTAATCTGGGTTAGATCATCTGCAACACCCCCACGCGGCGCCGGCAAGCCATAAGCCTCCGTCTCAATCTCTAGCTCTTCAAATCCCTCAACAACAGCTTGCTCTTGTTCACTCACCAATGGTTGGTCGAATTGTTTTTCCGGCAAGGGTTGGTGTTCAAGTTCATCAGACGCGTAGAGTTCATTGTCTGAACCGTCACGATGGGCAGCGCTCGTTTCAAATTCCTCGCCCGCTTCTAACGTATCGTCAGCATAAACGGCACCGCTTGGGCCATGCGCAGCAACAGCAACCTGTGCTGGCCCGCGCAACGACAGCTTCAAAATCGCCCCTAGAGCACCACCAACGCAAAACGCGGCAAGCAACAAAAGCATATGCTCAATGAAAAGCTGTGTCACGATTTGCGCTTCCATCCTTTAGGCCCACACCAAAACCACCCTGTCAGCCCACCTAACAGTGCTGCAAGAACGAGCCAAAACGAAATATCCAGCGCATATGTGCTCAATCCGTGAATGTCCATGCTGCCCCCTCTTCCTTTATTGCGACACCGTAATTTCTATGCGGCGGTTAGACTTGCGACCAAGTTCTGTTTTGTTTGAAAATATTGGTTGTGTCTCGCCAAATCCCGCTGTCTTTAAGGTAAGTTTGCCATCATGGCGGCCATTCAGGAACTTGGCCACCGCTGACGCGCGCTCGCGGCTAAGCTTCATGTTGGCTGCAAACGATCCACTTGAGTCGGTGTGTGCGGAAATCTCAATAAGATGCCTCTGGCACTCTGCTGCAATATTTGCGAGTTGTTCAAGAACCCCTTCTGCAGAGCTTAAAAACTTCGCGCTGCCGTCTTCAAATTGCAAATCGTTGCTGCCCATAACCGTATCAAACCGATCCTGACAATCAGCGGTATCAGGCCCTTCAGCCACGGTGACATCAAACTCCACTGCAAAGCCGCTCGGCAAACCTGCAGACAAATTGGTTCGCAGGGCCTTATCGTTGTCTTCATCCAACGCGTCGCCCGAAACTGTGACCACCCCACCTTCAATTCGCATCACACCTGTGCGGAGATTGCTTAAGTTACTGATCGCTGCTTTTGCGGCGTCAAACCAACCGTCCGGTGCAACCGCCTCGCCCAAAATAGAGCGATCATCGATTTCGAGATCTGAAACATTTTCCTGCGCATAAGCAAAGAGTTCGACAATGCGCACATTGCCGGGAACTGTACCGCGTAAAATCAACTGCTCGCGTTCTTTTATCGCAAACCAGGGCGGAAGCACCACAGCAACTTCAGGTTTAATAACGATCTCTCCAGTCGTTTGATCTCGCGATGCATTTCCCAATTTGTCGTGGTTCAACACAGATACATCGTATGTGCCAGGCTCCAGGGCTTGTCCCAGCGCAAGGGTCCATCCGCCATTTTCACTGGCAGTTAATTCCTTATCTTTGCCAAGCACATACTTCTTGCCGTTTAAGCGCACAATGAGACCCGTAGCGTCCCCCACTGCCCATGTTCCCGACAAACGCTTAGGAGGCTCCGTCCCAGAATAGGGCTGAACACTTGGCGCAGCTGGCGACGTGTTGTCCACTGTGATTTTGCGGTTTATCGCAAACGTTTCACGCGTGCCTGTATCGTCAATTGATTGAATGGCCAAAACATATTCACCATCCGGCACGCCGAGACCCGGATTTAGCGACCAATTGCCCTGACCATCCGATGTGAGTTCCCGATCACGGCCTAGACGGTAGGTTTTTCCATTCAGACCAATCTCAAGTGATTGCCCCCGACCTTCCGCCCAGCGTCCAGCAGCGACTGGACGCACTTTGCCCTCTTCAAAATCTGTCGCTGTCACCGCACTGGCAACGTTGCCAACAACGAGCTCGTTTTCTGAAATATCGCGTGATAAATTGCCAAATTCATCAACACTTACAACGGCCACGTCGTATATGCCTGCCTTCATCGGACTTGAGATCGTCAGCGTCCAATTACCTTCAGCATCACTGACCAGTGCTGGACTAGAACCGAGACGATAAGTTTTGCCATCAATAACAATAACAAGATCCTTGGCATTGGCTTTATCCCATGATCCTCTGAGCACGGGTGTAAGGCTTCCTCCCGCACTTACGCCGACAGTTGGCTCCAAGGGTGCAGTCGTATCGATCACTACCTCGCCACGTGATTTGTCGCGCAACACTTGATCTGGTGTACGTACGTGCAGCTCAATGTCATAAATGCCATCAGGAAGATCATTCGCGGGTTTAAATGTGAACGAGCCTCCCTTAATCGAAAGCTCGCTATCTTTACCGGCAACATATGTGCGCCCTGCAAGAGTGAGCTCCAGTATACCGCCGGTTTCCTGCGGCCATGTGCCGGTCAAAAGTGGCCTTCGCTCTTGGCCCTGATACTGCGTGATCTTCGGTGGTGATGGCGTTCGCACAGGTTTTGGACGCGGGTTTGGCGCAGCCTCTCCAACATCAATTTTGCTCACCACACCTCTTACGCCGCTGACTTTGCGCGCCGCCGCAATGGCGTCTTGGCGAGTTTGCTCATCACGCACCCGACCTGAAAGAACAAGATCTCGTCCATTAGCATGAACATCAACCAAACGTGCGGTTGGTCCCATGCCTGCAATGGCATCCTTTTCCAGCTTATGTGGCCAATGCCCCGATTGCACATTGATTTGCCAAGACAACGCAGCAAGCGCTGCAAATCCGGCGACCGGCCACAGCCACCCCAATGAAAAGCCTTTGCGGCCGCGCAAACGAGGCACTTGCAGCTTGATCTTTTTTTTCTGTTTCGCTTTGGCGGGCTTTTTCATATTGTCTTTTGTCAATAAGCACTCAACACAAACATAAAGATTTCTATCAGACTTAAACTGGTAAAACAGCTTAACATCTGTTAAGCGCAAATTCTTAAACGCACACTTAACATTTCGTATAGCATTTACAGCCTTGATTTATGACATTATCGCGGCATGATGCGCGCGCATTACATCTTGGACCGGCTAAATCATGTCTTCAAATCCAGCCATTCAACTCACCAAAGCCCGCTCGCTTGCACAAGCTGGCAAGACCTCAGCAGCACGAAAAGCCTATAAATCTTGCCTTGGCCCCAGGCCCACAACAGATGTGCTGATCGAGTTTGCAATGTTTGAAGCCAATGGTGGGCATTTGGCCAACGCACGCAAACTGTTGGTAAAGGCCAAGCAGCTCGCACCCAACAACCCTGATATTTACATCAATCTTGGCGAAATTTATCGCCTGACCAAGAACTATCAAGATGCAGCAGTCTCACTGAGGCGTGCCTGCGAACTCACCAAAAATGAGGATGCCGATGCACTCTACCTGCTTGCAGAAGCAGAGCGAAGCCTAGGAGAGCTCGAACAAGCCGAGATCCATGCACAGGCAGCGCACACGCTTGCACCCGGAGATGTCGATATTGCAATTTCCCAGGCGCTTATTCAAATAGCCAAAGGTGCACCGCATTTAGCAATTGACCATTATCAGAAGGCCTTGGAAATAGCTCCTCAGCGCTTTGAAACCGCGTCAAATCTAGCATTACTTCTTTTTCAAAATGAACGTTGGCATGAAGCTGCAGCAGCTTTTGCGGCCGCCAGCAAGCTAGCACCAATTTCAAACCATCACATACTCAACTGGATCGATGCATTAATCTACGTTGAACGAGGCAGCGAAGCTCTGGATGTTTTAGAAACTTTTGATCGCACTGAAATTGACCAAACCACCCTTCACCTGGCCCTCAGTAGCGCCCTTATAAGTGTTGGTCGGTTTGATGATGCAGAAATCCACTTGCGCGAAATTCTCAAAGCCGATGCCCCGAGCGCGGTTGCGTATGAAAAACTATCAACTTTGAACAAGCTAAAAGCTGAAGACGAAACACCCCTGCGCGCCTTGGCTGAAAGCGCAAAGAGCAATCAAGAGCGCATGCGCGCTAACTTTGCATTGTATCATCTTCTCAAAAAATCAACGC
>JBPCVX010000060.1:0-22847 GCA_051010095.1 Hyphomicrobiales bacterium | reverse complement strand
GTGAAGGATGGTCCGATAAAGGCCCCTAACATACCGCGTCAAGCTGCAGAATAAGTCAGGAAACAATACTATGAAGCTTGCCACATTGAATGATGGCACGCGTGACGGCCAATTGGTTGTCGTGCGTGCCGATTTGTCCCGTTACACGCCTGCGGGCAAGTATGCGGGAACTCTTCAACAAGCAGTTGATAATTGGGACAGTGTTGTTGAGGGCTTAGACGATTTAGCAACACGCATCGATTTGGGACAAATTGAAGGTGAACCCTTTGATGAAACGCAGGCTCTCTCACCTTTGCCGCGCGCCTATCAATGGGCTGATGGTTCAGCGTATGTGAATCATGTGGAACTTGTGCGCAAAGCGCGTGGTGCGGAAATGCCTGCAAGTTTTTGGGAAGATCCACTGATGTATCAAGGGGGATCGGATACCTTCCTTGCGCCTCGTGGGGATATTCTTATGGGCGATGAGGCCTGGGGCATCGATTACGAAGCGGAAGTCGCGGTTGTTACGTCTGATGTGCCAATGGGCGCGAGTGTCGAACAGGCAAGAGCGTGTATCCGTCTTATAATGCTGGTGAACGATGTGTCTTTGCGCGGGCTTATTCCCGCAGAACTCGGCAAAGGATTTGGCTTTTTTCAAGCGAAGCCTTCATCGGCATTTTCACCAGTTGCAGTTACTCCAGAATCTTTGGGTGGTGCTTGGGATGGCGGCAAACTGCATTTGCCATTGCTATCTTATCTTAATGGTAAATTGGTGGGTAAGCCTAATACGGGCGTTGATATGACGTTTGACTTCCCCACTTTGATTTCCCATGCCGCAAAGACGAGGCCTCTTGGTGCCGGCGCCATTGTGGGTTCTGGAACAATCTCTAACAAGCTTAATGGTGAACCTGGCAAACCCGTCTCTGATGGCGGCGATGGTTATTCCTGTATTGCAGAAGTGCGCATGATTGAAACCATTCAACAAGGTGAGCCAAAGACACCGTTTATGCGGTTCGGTGACACGGTGCGTATTGAGATGCGCGACCACGACAGTAATTCAGTTTTTGGAACAATCGACCAGAAGGTCGTAAAATACGAGGGAGCTTAAGCCTTATGGCAAAATCATTTGCATCAACAGGCGACATGGAAGCCAAGACAATCACCTTTGCGGAAATCGGCGATGGGCTGCACGCATTTACAGCGGAGGGCGATCCTAATACGGGTATCATCATTGGAGATGATAGCTGCATGGTAATTGACGCTCAAGCGACGCCTGCTATGGCTGGTCAGGTAATCGAGAAGGTGCGTTCCGTAACCGATAAACCCATCAAATATGTGGTGTTGTCGCATTATCACGCTGTGCGTGTGCTCGGCGCATCTGCATATGAAGCCAGCGAGATCATCGCATCCGATACCTGTCGATCAATGGTGGCCGAGCGCGGGCAGGAAGATTGGGATTCTGAGTACGGACGTTTTCCACGTCTGTTCCAGGCGGCCGACACTATTCCGGGGCTCACGTGGCCAACATTGACCTTTGATGAACATATGACACTTTATTTGGGCGATCGCCGGGTAGACCTCATGCATCTTGGACGCGCCCACACAGCAGGCGACATTGTTGCGTGGGTGCCAGATTCCCAAGTGATGTTCACAGGTGACATTGTTGAGTACAAGTCTGCTTGCTATTGCGGCGACGGTCATTTTGAGGACTGGCCGGAAACACTTGAAAATGTGGCTATGTTTGAACCCGAAGCTCTTATGCCGGGCAGGGGCGATGCCTTGGTTGGCCGCGACATGGTTGATGAAGCCCTTGAGCTCACCAGTCAGTTTCTCGACGACACATACACGCCAGTATCGCGCGGTGTAGCCCGTGGCGCGCCGCTGAAAGAATGTTTCGATATAGCCACTGAGGCGATGCGCACGAAGTATGCGGACTGGGCGATTTTTGAGCATTGTCAACCGTTCAACGTTACCCGTGCCTATGATGAAGCACGTGGCATTGACACACCTCGAATCTGGACGGCTGAACGCGATCAAGAAATGTGGGAGGCATTGCAAGGCTAGGCTCTAAGCATCAAAAACCAACACGGGAGGAAATCATGGCAGCTTATGAGCATAAAGCGATCTACCAATATGAATACGCTCGCTCACCAGATCAGGATGCTTCGTCACCCGCCCATCATCCTGTTGTTGTGGTGGGTGCTGGACCCGTTGGCCTCGCATCAGCCATTGATCTTGCTCAGCGCGGCATTCCAGTCGTTTTGCTTGATGACAATTCGCGTATAGGCGAGGGTTCGCGCGCTATTTGCTTTTCCAAACGGGCACTTGAAGTGTGTGACAAGTTGGGTGTCGCCGATCGCATGGTCGAAAAGGGTGTAACATGGCAAGTCGGAAAGATTTTTCTTGAAGATGATGAGGTGTATTCCTTCGATTTGTTGCCAGAGCAGGGCCACAAACAGCCAGCATTTATCAATCTTCAGCAGTATTATGTCGAAGCCTATATGGTTGAAAGGGCGTTAGAACTTGAAGAGATTGACCTGCGTTGGATCAACAAAGTTGTTGCGGTTGAACATCTCGATGATGGGGTGCTTATCGAAATTGAAACGCCGGACGGGCTTTATCAGCTTAAAACGGATTGGCTGGTAACTTGCGATGGCGCTCGCTCGAGCATTCGCTCTATGCTGGGTCTCGATTTCACTGGACAAGTTTTTCAAGATCGTTTTCTCATCGCCGACATCAAAATGGAAGCTGGCTTTCCACCGGAGCGCTGGTTTTGGTTTGAACCCCCGTTCCACAAAGGCTGGTCTGCGCTGTTGCACAAGCAGCCCGATGACATTTGGCGTATTGATCTGCAGCTTGGGCCTGATGCAGATGCCGAAGAAGAGACCAAACCAGAAAATGTGACCCCGCGTTTGAAGAAAATGCTTGGGCCTGATGCGAAATTCGAGCTTGAATGGGTCTCTCTCTATACTTTTCAGTGCAAACGCATGGACCGGTTTATGCATGGCCGCGTTGTGTTTGCGGGTGACGCTGCACACCAAGTGTCGCCGTTTGGTGCGCGCGGTGCCAATTCCGGCTTGGAAGATGCCCACAATTTGGCTTGGAAACTTGAAGCCATCATAAAAGGGCAAACGGGTGCTGATCTCATGGAGAGTTATTGCGTTGAGCGCGAGCACGCCGCCGACGACAATATTGGCCATTCCACAAGGGCTACCGATTTCATCTCGCCCAAAAGTGCCATTGCGCGCACTTTCCGCAACGCCACGTTGAACCTCGCAGCGCGCGCACCGTTCGCCAAAGCCATGGTGAATTCAGGTCGTCTGTCGACGCCATCTGTGTATGTGGATACGCCTTTGTGCGTTCCAGATGAAGATGAGTTTGCCGGCAGTGCCGCGCTGAACGCGGCAGCAAAGGATGCACCGCTTAGAACGCCAAATGACGAAGATGTGTGGTTGTTAGACGAACTTGGCGCCGGGTTCATTGCACTCATGGTTGACGATGGAAACACACCCGAAGCTGTGCCGGGCATTGATATTAAAATTGTCGGGCGTGATTTGATGGATCATGCCGGGGTTTTCGCTAAACGTTATGATGCAAAACCGGGCAGCGTTTACTTGTTCCGGCCCGATCAATATTTATGCGCCAGGTCGCGCTCTTATGATGCCGCAGCCTTGAACATTGCCCGCCAGCACGCCCTTAAATCAGCTTGAACTCGGGGGATACTATGGCCGAATTAATTAAAGACACAAATCTCACCGAACCCGACCAATGCTATACGGCAATCATCGATGCTCACCGGGAACTCAGCGATGAGCAATCTTCAGAATTAAATGCCAGACTGGTGCTCATCCTCACCAACCATATTGGCGACAAGGTAGTGCTTGATGAAGCACTGGCATTGGCACGGCTGGGGCTGGATTGAGGTTATCTTGAGTTAACTGCCTCATTGTTTTATGCAAAGCTATGGAAATCTACTGGCCAAATTTTGGAGAGCTCATGATGACCACCTCAATATTCCAGGTGGATGTCTAGCTATTTGACCAAACGATCTGTTTAATACAATTGTGAGCCACCTCAATTCGGGGTGGTTTTTTGATCTAGTCTTTCGCCCCGACGTGAGGGGTAGGAGACTTAAAGTGATAAAAGAAAGTCGAACTCGTTATCTCACCACTGCCATACCTTATGTGAATGCACGTCCACATATTGGATTCGCGTTGGAGATGGTGCAGGCGGATTGCCTAGCACGACTGTATCGGCAACGAGGAAACCATGTGCGCTTTCAGGCAGGGAGCGATGAAAACAGCTTGAAGAATGTGCAAGCTGCCGAAAATGTTGGATTGCCGGTCGCAACATTTGTGCGCGAACACGCGGATACCTTTTACGCATTGAAAGATGCGCTCAATCTCAGCTTCGACGACTTTATACGCACCAGCACAGACGACCGGCACTTGAGGGGTGTGCGTGAACTCTGGAAACGCTTTGAGTAGAATGGCGATATCTACAAACGATCTTATAAGGGACTTTACTGCGTCGGCTGTGAGCAATTCTACAAGGAAACTGATTTAGAGAACGGAAAATGCCCTGAGCATGGCACGACGCCCGATGCCATAGCTGAGGAAAACTATTTCTTCCGTCTTTCCCGTTATCAGCAGCATATCGCGCGAGCGCTGTGGCCTGCATTGCCGGAAACCAGTGATAGAATATATCACGCATTTGGCTGTGAGTTTTCCGACTGTATTGATGTAGGTGGACGTGAAACCGACGATAATGGTTTATTGTTCCCGCGCGGTTCATAAACACGCCTCTTCCATTTATATGCATATGCATGTAATATTCTCTGTTTGAGGGGGATGAATGGACCAGCGCGCGCGGTTTATTGACAATTATTTGCCTTATTTATTGATGCAGGCGGCCTACCGCATGGGGGCAGGATTCCACGCGGTTCTCAAGCATGCAGGCGTGCGCGAAAGTGAGTGGCGCGTGCTCGCAACACTCTCTCAAAGCAGCGGCATGCGCATAAGCGAACTAGAAAGCCATGTGCTTGTCGAGCAATCGACGTTATCGCGCACAATTGGCCGTATGGTTCAGAAATCCTTTGTTGTGCGCAGGCCAGATCCAAAAGATGGCCGAGCGCAGTTGTTGGCGCTAACTGCCGAGGGACAAACGATCGCAGACGCGCTTATTGCTGCTGCGCAGGCTCAGGAGGATGCAGATTTAGCCCACTTGGCCGCCGATCAGCGCAGTCTTCTTGCCAATACCCTATCATCACTCTTTCCTGCGTTAGGTTTTGCTGATGCCGAGCTTGATGGCGATGATGCGCCGTTTCGAATGAAGGTAAGGTTAAAATAGATGCAAATGCATATAATTGAGGTTATGGATGGAAGATAGACTAGAATATCGTTGGATTGAGGCGTTCGCTAAAGTGTTTGCGCTGAGCAAGGTGGACGTTGGCCAGGCGGTTGCCATTTTGTCAGAAACCCAATCGCGCCCCTTGAATGTACAGCTCGCAGAGCTTGCGCTTTTACATTTGGGAGCAAAGCCCTTTCATGTGGAAGTTGTGAGCCCGGCGCAAACCGCGTCAGTTCCCGTGCGCTCAACAGGGGCGAGCCAGGCAATCGCCGGTCATGAAGGTGTTTTGGCGGCACTCACATCTGTGCCGATTATTGTTGACCTTACGGTTGAAGGCTTAATGCATGCGCCTGAGCTGCCGCAGATCCTTAAATCAGGCGCCCGCGTGCTCACCATCTCCAATGAACATCCAGATGCACTTGAACGTCTTATGCCTGATGAGACGCTTAAGGCTCAGACCCTTTCCGCTGCCAGGCAATGTCGTTCCGCCAAAGAAATGCGTGTGGTATCTGAAGCCGGTACGGATTTGACCGTTGACATGGAAGGCGCCCAGACCGTCGGGGTGTGGGGATTTACTGACAAACCCGGCACGCTCACACATTGGCCTGGTGGTGTCGTGGTTTCTTTCCCGAAGGCGGGCTCTACGAATGGTACGTTGGTGCTTGATGCAGGAGATGTGAACCTCACCTTTAAGCGCTATCTGGAAGGACCAGTTGCGCTGCGCATTGTAAATGACTTCGTAATCGAAGTTGCCGGTGAGGGCACCGATGCTGAACTTATGCGCCGCTATCTTGCTTCCTGGGATGATCCAAATGCTTATGCGGTGTCGCATGTGGGTTGGGGGATGGCCAAGGGTGCGCGCTATGAGGCACTGACGTTTTACGACAAGGACGATTTCAACGGTACAGAAGTGCGTGCTTACCCCGGTAACTTCTTATTCTCGACCGGTGCGAATGAATTCGCCGGCCGGTTCACCGAGGGCCATTTCGATTTGCCAGTGCGTGGTTGCACAATATCTCTCGATGGGCGTGATGTGGTGAGAGGCGGAGATGTGGTCTGGGAGGAGTTTTCATGAGCGTGAAACCACTTATTGTCTTCATCCACGGTATCGGCGGTGCGGGAGCTGCGTGGGTTTCGCAAGAAGAGCATTTTGGCGCGCGTTATGACGTTCTTTCCTGGAATGTGCCTGGTTACGGCGGCGCACCAATGCTTGATGAGATGAGTTTTGAGAACATCGCAACAGCCTTGGTAAATGAACTTGATGCGCGCGATGCAGCGAAAGCTATCATCGTTGGCCATTCCTTCGGAGGCATGATTGCTCAAGCGGTGGTTCACCATTTTCCAGAGCGCGTTGCCAAACTGGTGCTGTGTGGAACCAGTTCAGCGTTCGGACGACCAGATGGAGAGTTTCAAAAGAAATTTGTCGCAGATCGTTTAGCGCCACTTAATGCAGGAAAAACCCTCGCTGATATAGCGCCAGCAGTGATGCGGGGTTTTGCTGGTGACGAGCATGATGAGCAGGGCTTTCAGCTCGGTGTTAAATGTATGGGCGAGGTGCCTGAGGCCACTTACCGAACTGCGCTGGAATTGATTGTGAAATTCGATATGCGCGGTGCCCTCAATGAAATCTCATGCCCTACATTGGTAATTGCCGGAGAAAGAGACACGGCTGCACCTGCGCCAATGATGGAGCGCATGGTGGCGCGCGTTAAAGATGCTCAGTACAAAGAGTTGCCGGGATGCGGACATTTGATGCCGCTCGAGCAACCCAAACAATTCAATTCAGTATTAGATAGTTTTCTAGAGGAGACGGCCGATGCTTGATACGCCTGTGACAACCCAAGACGCTCCCATGTTCGACCCGAAAGCCTGGAGTTTAACGCAGAAAGAAGCATCAATCTCGAAGATCGCGCGCGAGCTTGGTGAAGGCACTTTCGCAGCCCGTGCAGACAAATGGGACCGCGAAGCAATCTTTCCAACCGAGAATTATCACGATATGCACAAAGCAGGCTTGCTGGGTATTTCCGTGCCTGAACAGTATGGTGGATTGGGCGCTGGGTTTCGAGCCTACGCGCTCGCTGCAGCTGAGATTGGTCGATACTGCGGCGCCACTGCATTAACACTCAATATGCACGTGTGTTCAACCTTGTGGACTGGTGATCTTGCCGACGATCTAGATCTGACCGCGGAAGAGCGCGCCCAACATGAAGCGCGCCGCGAGAAGCATTACCGGCGCATTCTGGATGATGGCGCAATCTATTCACAGCCTTTCTCGGAAGGATCTGCCGCGGCAGCAGGCTTTCAGCCATTTGCGACGAAAGCTGAAAAAGTTGACGGTGGCTATAAGATTTCCGGCAAAAAAATATTCGCCTCACTTGCAGGTCATGCAGACTATTACGGGACGCTTTGCACCTTGCACCGAGAAGGAAAGCCACCTTCTCGTGGCGATACACTTTATCTTGCCATTCCAGCAGATGCTGAAGGTGTGCAAGTTGTAGGTGATTGGGATCCGCTGGGAATGCGGGGCACGGTCTCTCGCACGTTGTTGTTTGATGATGTGTTCGTGAGTGATGATGAAGAATTGATGCCGCAAGGAGTGTATTTCAAGGCGGCGTCTTCGTGGCCTCACATGTTCCTGACCTTGTCGCCGGCATACTTGGGAATTGCTCAAGCAGCTGTTGATTTTACGATTAAGTATTTGCGTGGCGAGGTGCCTGGCACGCCTCCGATTAAGCGACGCATGTACCCTACAAAGCAAATCGCGGTGGCAGAGATGCGCATAAAACTGGATATGGCAAAGTCGCTGTTTTTCCAGACTGTTTCAGAAGCCTGCTGCAACCCAACCAAGGATCAAGTGTTACGCGCCTACGCCACCAACCACACGGTAATGGAAACTTCCAACGACCTTTGCCGTTTGGCAATCCGCACGTGTGGCGGTCAGTCCATGCTTAAATCCTTGCCCTTGGAGCGATTATATCGAGATTCTCGTTGTGGGGCGTTGATGTTGCCATGGACGGCAGAACTGTGTCTTGACCGCATTGGTCGTGAAAGCTTGTATGAGCCTGGCGAGACGGATGATTGAGCCGGAGTTCACTCACGACACGATTGCGGAGTGGTTGAGCGGTCATAGTGCAGGAAAAACCGCCATCATTGCTGATGATGGAAGATCGTGGACTTATGGAGAGCTTAATACCTGGTCACAGCGTCTTAGTGGCTATCTGAGCGATGAGCTTGTGATGGGGCGCGGCGACAGGATTGCATATCTTGGCCCCAACGATGCGACCATGATTGCTTTACTCTTCGCGTGCGCGCGCATTGGTGCGATTTTGGTGCCGATGAACTGGCGTCTGACGGCTGCTGAGCTTTCGTGGATCATCAAAGATGTTGAACCCCATGCGCTTGTATATGATGACGAGTTTGCGGAAACGGCCCTCGAAGCGGCACGTGGCGAGCAAACGCTCATCGCACTCAACACCTTGCGAGGATATCGGGGCGAACCAGCGCCTCAGGCAGGCCAGCTCGATGATCCTTTGCTGATCGTCTATACGTCTGGCACGACCGGGCGGCCTAAGGGGGCGGTGCTTGATCAGCGTGCGCTTTATGTCAACGCTCTGTCGTCTGTGCACATGCACACGCTCACAGCCGATGACACAACCCTGGTGGTGTTACCCTTGTTTCATGTTGGCGGCTTGAACATTTCACTAACGCCCACCCTTTATGCAGGCGCCACCGTTATCCTGCATCGGCGTTTTGAGCCGCAAAAAACGCTCGATACTGTTGAAAACGACCGACCGGACATTCTGGTTATGGTGCCCGCCACGATGACAGCCATAATGGCCTTGCCGGGGTGGAAGGGGGCTGATCTTTCTTCACTGCGAATGGTCACCACCGGATCAATGATCGTGCCCCCCGCGCTTATAGGTGAATGGGAGGATCGTGGCATCTCAATTGTATGCGTTTATGGATCAACGGAGACATGTCCGATTGCCGGTTACACCAAGCCTGGCGACGGTAGAACCAAACCGCACTCTACCGGACATGCCGCGCTTCACAGCGAAATTCGTATCGATGCGGCACCTGGTGAAGAAGGTGAGATTCAAGTTCGTGGCGGTAATGTTATGAGTCACTATTGGCGCAATGAGGAAGAAACAGAAGCCGCCTATGTTGATGGTTGGTTTCGCACCGGCGATATTGGTTATCTTGATGCGGACGGGCACTTAATTGTATGCGACCGGATTAAGAACATGATCATTTCGGGCGGCGAAAATATTTACCCGGCAGAAGTTGAACAGGTTATTTCATCCGTAGACGGTGTTGAAGAGTGTTGCGTTGTGGGCCTGCCTCATGAAAAATGGGGTGAGACGCCTGCAGCCGCTATTGTTTTGTCTCAAAACTTCAGTGAAAATGGCGTGCGGGCAAAGATAGAGGATGTTTTAGAACGTGAACTGGCGCGCTTTAAACACCCGCGCATTATTGAATTTACTAACCCTTTACCGCGGAATGCCATGGGCAAAGTGGTATCAGAAGAAGTGCGGAAAAGGGTAGACAAGGGCGCAAAATCTAGATAGTTTCACTTGAAACTAAATATGTTAAGTAAAAATTTGACATCAGAGTATAGGGAGGAAACCTCAATGAAACTCACGCGTAAGGCCTTTTTAGTAGGTGCAGCAGCTGCGGCATTCATGTCGTCGGTGACGTTTGCACAGGCCGAAACAAAGCTCACAATTTCAAGCTGGGCCCCACCCACACACGGCATTAACGCGCTGATGTGGCCACGTCTTATTGAAAAAATCGAGAAAGCTACGGACGGTCGCGTAACGGCTGAAATCAAGTATAAGTTGGCACCTCCGCCTGCACAGTTTGATCTTGTGCAAGATGGTGCGGCTGATCTGACATGGATATTCCACGGCTATAATCCTGGCCGCTTTGTGGCAACCAAAATGATCGAGCTGCCTGGCTACGAAGGTAATGCGGAAGCTGCATCTGTTGCTTATTGGAAAGCACATGAGAAGTTTTTTCAAGGCGCCGATGAGCATAAAGGTGTGATGGTTGTTGCACTACACACACATGGCCCAGGACAACTACAAACATCCAAGGATGTTAAATCACTGGCAGATGTTAAGGGGCTAAAATTGCGCCTAGGTGGCGGTGTGTCTGGGGATGTTGGCACAGCTCTTGGCGCGACGGGTATCCGCGTTCCAGCACCTAAGGTTTATGAAACTTTGGCGTCCAAAGCGGCTGATGGAGTGATGATGCCATTGGAAGGCCGTAAGGGTTTCAAGCTCACCGAAGTGGCGAAAAATGTATACGAGATGCCAGGTGGATTTTACCGCGGATCATTCGCTCTCATCATGAACTCTGACAAGTTCAAGTCTTTGCCTGAAGCAGACCAAAAGGCGCTGATGGGTGTGTTTGGTGAAGAAGCTTCGCGGCTTGCTGGTCAGGTCTGGGATGAAATCGACGCGATCGGTGTTGAGGCAACAAAGGCTGCTTCTGATAACACCATGATGGTTGCGTCTGACGCTGATCAGGCTGCTTATGGTAAGATTGCCGAGGGCATTCGCGAGAAAGTTATGAAAGAAGTGGAAGGCAAAGGCATTGATGCCAAAGCGGCCCACGAATTTATTTCCAAAGAAATGTCAAGCTACGGCAAGTAAGGCCAACGGTGATTTTAGTGTAATCGCCATGCGATGAAGATAGAGGGGGACGCATGGACGAGACTGTCACGAAAGAACAAAGCATATGGGCGAAGCTCGCCCATATGCCTTCATTATTGGCGGCAGCGGCACTTTTCATTCTTATGGTGATGACGTTCTTTGATGTCTTGCTGCGCAGCATTTTCAACAACCCAATTGAATCCGCGACGGAGCTCACACGTTTGTTGATGGCGATCACCGTGTTCTCTGCTTTGCCCGTTATTTCCTGGCGAGGGGGACACGTGGTGGTGGATTTGCTTGATCCAATGTTTTCTCCAGCAGCAGCACGGCTTCGAAACATTGCCGTAGATCTGGTTTCTGGGACTTGCCTAATTTGGCCTGCATTCCGGGTTTGGCAGTTGGCCGAGCGTGCCGCGCAATATGGTGACACGACGGAGTATCTTCAAATTCCACAATTTTACATAGCAACCTTCATTGCGATCTCTGCTTTTGCGACAGCGCTGGTGCTTTTGCTGCGTGGTTTGTTTGGAATTTTCGCACCCAATTTATTGCCTCGTGCTGAAGCACAAAGCAGTGTCGATTAGAGGTTACGAATAAATGGTTTCCGCCATCATAGGGTTTGTCGCCGTTCTTATTCTTGTGCTTTTGCGCATGCCCATCGCTATTGCTATGGGGATCGTCGGTATCGTTGGTTATGCCTCGGAAACCTCAATACGGGCGGCCATTTCAATGGCTGGCAGGTTGATCATTGATACGTCACAAGATTATGGGCTGTCGGTGGTGCCGCTGTTTATTCTGATGGGCTTGTTTGTCAATAAAGGCGGTCTTTCTCAAGAGCTTTACCGGGCATCTTATGCGTTTATGGGCCATTTTCGTGGCGGGCTAGCGATGGCGACTATTGTGGCATGCGCTGGCTTTTCAGCTATATGCGGGTCTTCGCTTGCAACAGCGGCCACGATGTCGAAAGTGGCAATGCCACAAATGCGCAAATTCAATTACTCAGATGGTTTGTCCACGGCCTCAATTGCAGCCGGCGGCACGCTCGGCATTCTTATTCCACCAAGCGTGATCCTGGTGATCTACGGCCTGCTTACGGAAACCAGTATCGGCAAACTGTTTCTTGCAGGTGTTATTCCAGGGCTAATTGGTGTTTTGTTTTATCTGGGTGCGGTGCGGTACACGGTGGCGCGCAACCCAGACGCGGGGCCAGCTGGAACAAGATCAGACTGGGCAGAGCGCCGAACAGCACTGGGTGGTGTTTGGGCCGTTTCACTACTGTTCATTATTGTGATTGGCGGGCTTTACGGTCTGTTTAATTTCTGGCCTATCAACATCGCGTTCTCACCCACCGAAGCTGCTGGTATGGGCGCCATGGGGGCATTCATAATCGCGTTTTCGCGTGGTGCCCTGAACCTCAAATCGATCATAGAAGTTCTGATTGAAACTGCACACACCGCAGCCAGCTTGTTTGTGGTTCTTATTGGTGCATGGATCTTCTCAAACTTTGTGAACATTGCTGGATTACCAGAAGCTCTTTTGGCCTTCGTCACCGGTTGGGGTGTCGACAGGATGGTCATCATGTTGATGATCATTCTGGTTTACATCGTCTTGGGTTGTGTGTTTGAGAGCCTGTCCATGCTCCTCCTCACTGTGCCGATCTTTTTCCCGCTGGTTATAAGCCTTGGGTTTGATCCGGTTTGGTTCGGCATTATCGTTGTCGTCGTAACAGAGATCAGCCTTATTACACCGCCGGTGGGTCTCAATGTATTTGTACTCAAAGGTGTCATAGGTGATGTATCCACGAGCACAATCTTTAAGGGTGTAACCCCGTTTTGGATTGCCGATATTATTCGGCTTCTATTGTTGTTATTTGTACCTTTTCTGGTTCTCGTTGTTCCCAATTCGATGCACTGACGGTATCATCGCGCACCATTCATTTAAAAACATGTGTGAGGCAGCGCTTGACGTCCCAGATTATTCCCGTAGATCCGTTTGATTTTGTCATATTTGGCGGTACTGGCGATCTTGCCCGGCGTAAATTGTTGCCGGCACTCTATCGGCGTGATCAGGACATGCAGATGCCGGCGGAAAGCCGCATTTTAGGGATTTCGCGCGGTGCGATGAGTGAGGATGCATTTCGCTCCTTTGCCAAGAACACGTTGCACGATCATGTTAGTGCTGAAATTGACGATGAAAGCCTGACGCGTTTTCTTGCCCGGTTAAGCTATCACGAGCTGGATGTAACGACGGCTGAGGGTTGGGATGCGCTTGCCATTGAATTGGATAGGCACCCAGAACGTGTGCGTGCATTTTATCTGGCCACAGCGCCGGAGCTGTTTGGCCCCATATGTCAGGTATTGGGGGAGCGTAATCTCATTTGCGCGCAATGCCGGGTGGTTCTTGAAAAGCCACTTGGAAAAGACCTTGCAAGCGCCAATGCGATCAACGACGCAGTAGGGGCAGTGTTCCGGGAAGATCAAACCTTTCGCATCGACCATTATTTGGGCAAGGAAACAGTGCAAAATCTCATGGCATTGCGGTTTGCCAACACTTTGTTCGAGCCGCTTTGGAATTCCGCTCACGTGGATCATGTGCAGATTACAGTCGCAGAAACGATCGGTGTTGAGGGACGCGGCGACTATTATGACGATGCGGGCGCATTGCGCGACATGGTGCAGAACCATCTTATCCAACTGTTGTGCCTCACTGCTATGGAACCACCATCAGAGTTCAACGCCGATTCAGTGCGTAACGAGAAACTCAAAGTGTTGGAGGCACTCGACCCTATCAACCAGGAAAATGTTGAGGCACTTACAGTGCGGGGACAATATAAAGCGGGGGCAAGCAATGGCGTGGCTGTTCCAGGCTATATTGACGAACTTAGCGCGCCTCAAAGCGACGCCGAGACATTTGTGGCGCTCAAGTGTGCGATCTCAAATTGGCGTTGGGCGGGGGTGCCATTCTACATGCGTACTGGTAAACGCTTGCCCGAGCGGGTTTCTGAAATCGTTGTGACGTTTAAAAACATTCCTCATTCGATCTTTGGCAATGATGCGGGGTCAACTGCGTCTAACCGCATGATCATTAAGTTGCAGCCCGATGAAGGGGTAAAGCTCTTTATTACGATCAAGGACCCTGGACCTGGTGGTATGCGGCTGGTGGAGGTGCCTCTTGATATGAGCTTTGCCGAAGAATTTGGTGTGCGCCAGCCTGATGCCTACGAACGCCTCATTATGGATGTGGTGCGCGGTAATCTCACCTTGTTTATGCGCCGTGATGAAGTGGAGGCGGCGTGGCGGTGGATCGACCCGATCCTAAAAAGCTGGGACGAAGTAAACATGCAATCGCAATCCTATACCGCTGGCGCATGGGGGCCGAGTGCAGCAATTGCATTGATTGAGCGCGATGGCCGCACTTGGCACGAGGCATGAGCGGATTTGAGTTCAATGAATTCGCCGACAAACGTGCATTGGCAACAGTACTTGCTGACTATGTTGGCGATGTGTTGACACAAGCAATCCTAAAGAACGGCCGCGCATCTTTGGTCGTTTCTGGCGGGCGAACACCCATGCAATTCTTTGAGGCATTGTCGTGTTTAGAATTGAAATGGAATGAAGTTACGGTATTGCTGGCAGACGAACGGTGGGTTCCAGAAACTCACGCGCGATCTAACACGGCGTTTGTTCGTGAAAATTTGATAAAGGGGTCTGCTGCTCGTGCGCACTTTCTGCCGTTTTATAGCGAAGGCATAAGTGTTGAAGAAGGCGCTACGCAACTCTCGCATCAACTTGAAAAGATAAGCTTGGATATGGTTGTATTGGGTATGGGTGAAGATGGCCATACGGCATCGTTATTTCCAGACGCGCCCGCAATCGCGCAAGCTTTGGCGAAAGATGCGCCGTCTGTTTTGGTTGCGCGGCCGACAAGTCAGCCCGAGGCGCGCATAACGTTGAGCGTACAAAAATTAAAATCAGCTGCGCACATTGCACTCCATATTGAGGGACAGCTCAAGCGCGATGTGCTTGAACAGGCAGCACTTGACGGTGCCGCGCATGAAATGCCCATTCGGCCATTTCTTCAAAACGATAAAAACCCTTTGCAGGTTTTCTGGTGTCCCTGATTTAGCGCGCGCAGTTGCGGCACTGAGTGGCATGAGGTACTAGCTCCAGACGCTCAGATAATATCTCGTTACCGCAGGTCATGCACTCTCCGTAAGTGCCCTTTTCGATCCGTTTCAGCGCGGCTGCGAGCAAGCGGATCTCCTGCAATCCAGTGTTCCCAAGGGTTTCAAGCACTTCATCGCCCTCACGTTCAGTGGCGCGCTCTTCGGAATCCTCGTTCATTGGTTCATCGAGTTCGTGCTCAATATCTTCAAGCCGGTGCCCAAGCTCATCTAAACGCTTGATCATTATCGTTTTGAAGTGCGCAACATCGATCATTGTGAGGCTCCTTGTTCCCATGCCCAAAATCTAAAACCAGCCTATCAAAAACGTAGCGCTATAAATTTGATCCTGATCAATTAGCGCAATTGATGTGTGTTAGGACCCGGTAAGAATTCTCTGTGCGGCGACCGGTGTTTCGTCTGTCAACCAGCCCTTCAGGGCTGGGTCAGACCCCAGTTTGTTCGCCGTCTGAACGATCTTTAGGGCTGGTCCCCGCACCTGGGCTTTCACAGATGCATATGCCTTAGGCGGAATGGCGGCATACTCCATAGCAAGCTGGTGCGCGCGTGCCAAAATGGCGTTAGGCTCAACGATCTCATCAACAATACCCCATTCAAGCGCTTGCGCGGATGACACATTTTTTCCGCGTTGAAAAATGAGTCGCCTCACATTGGGTGCCATTTCTTGGCGGGCAATCTCAAGGGGGCCAACGGGAAAGTCCACGCCGACCCGCACTTCGGTGAGCCCGAATGTGGCCCTTTCCACAGTTAAACGGTAATCGCCCGCAAACACGAAAAACAATCCCCCTGCAATGGCGTGCCCGTTTGCAGCAGTGATGAGTGGTTTTGAAAAGCCATAAAGAGCGGCAAATGTTTCGTTCAAGCCTTTTACTGTTGCCCGCTCCTCCTCTGCAGAAAAGCCAATGAGCTCCTTTAGATCCATTCCTGCGGAAAGTAGCTTCTCGTTGCCCGTAAGAATCACGGCACGCACCGATGGGTTGGCCTCAAGCTCTTCAATATGGCGCTTAATTGCACTTAAGAAATCCGGGTTAAGCGCGTTTACAGGTGCCCTGTTCAAGCCCATCATGGCGATGCCATCATCGCCCATTTCGTGGATTATAAGATCACTCATTCCAGCCTCACTTCACACGAGTTTGCGCTCGTGCAGGTTTTGAATTTCTTCTTGCGATCGCCCCAGTACGTCGCTCAACACCTCATCGGTGTGTTGGCCAAGTGTTGGGGGCGCATGGGTATATTGAATTTGTGTTTCAGAAAAATTCAGAGGATTTGCAATTCCCGGCGCTGTTCCGGCCAATGCGTGGGGCAATTCAATCTTCATGCCGCGCGCTTTCACCTGCTCATCTTCAAAGGTTTGCGCGATGTTATTGATTGGTGAACACGGAACGCCTTGTGCCGGTAAATGCTCAAGCCAGTATGCACGCGGATGCTTGGCAATTTCTTCTTGGATTTCAGCTGCCAGCGCTATACGGTTTTTGTTGCGGGCTGGATTTTCCGCAAATCGCGGATCAGTTGCCAGTTCGGCGCGACCGATGAAATTGCAGAGCGCTGTAAATTGTCCATTATTTCCCACAGCCACAATCACCGGATCATCGCTTGCGTCAAATGGTTGATAGGGCGCGAGATTAGGATGCCAGGCACCAGTGCGCACCGGTGGATCTCCAGAGAGAAAGTAGTTTTGCGCTTGATTGGCAAGCCATCCGACTTGGGTATCAAGTAAGGCGAGATCAATGTACTGGCCGCGGCCAGTCTTGGTGCGGTGATGAAGGGCTGCCAAAATACCAATCGTTGCATACATACCAGTGGTAAGGTCGCCCACGGCGAGGCCCACACGCTGCGGCCCGGCGCCTGGCATGCCTTCGGGTACGCCGGTAATGCTCATTAGCCCGCCAATAGCTTGAATGAGATAGTCATACCCTGGTTGATTTGCCATGGGGCCGGTTTGCCCGAAGCCGGTAATGGAAAGGTAAATCAAGCCAGGGTTTACATTGCTTAAGTCTTCATATCCTAGACCCTTTGCGGCAAGCCCACCGGTTTTGAAATTTTCGATAAAAATATCTGACTGGGCCGCAAGCTCGCGCACCAAGTCAGCACCATCAGGGTCGTTGATATTGATGGTAATAGATTTTTTGCCTCGATTGGCCGACATATAGTAAGAGGCTTCTCGCGTTTCGTTGCCGTCTTTGTCTTTTAACCAAGGCGGTCCCCACATACGGGTATCATCGCCTGTGCCAGGGCGTTCGACCTTAATCACGTCGGCACCTAAATCTGCCAACAATTGTGTGCACCAAGGCCCGGCCATAACACGCGTCATGTCCAGCACCTTCAAACCTGCTAATGGTCCACTCATCAATTTGTTATTCCTTGAAACTCGACTTAGGATGAGAAGAACCTAGCGAAATCCGTTACGGTCTGCAGCATTTATATTGAGGGAAGATGAGATGATCACAGTTTGGGGCAGGACGTCGTCAACCAATGTGCAGAAAGTTCTGTGGACACTGGAAGAACTGAGCTTGCCTTATGAGCGGATTGATTGCGGACGCGAATATGGCGGGCTTGATACGCTGGAGTTCCGGACGTTGAACCCCAATGGTCGCATTCCGGTGATGCGTGACTGGGAAGCCGATGTGATTTTGTGGGAATCCAACACGATTTGCCGATATTTGTGCCGTACGCGCGAGAATTTCGACCTCTACCCAAAAGATCATGCTCGCGCTGCGGAGGTTGAGAAGTGGATGGACTGGCAAATGGGCACTCTGTGGCCGACCATCCGACCGATGTTCTATGAAGCACGTGACAAACACGATATTGCCGTTGCAAAAGAAAATCACTTTGCAGATACGGTGAAGGCGGCCAGGCGTAATATTCGTATTCTAAACGAGCATTTGGAAACCCGTGCTTACTTGGCTGGTGACACGTTCACGCTGGCGGATATGCCAGCACAAATCTCGTTTAACCGTTGGTCGTTCATTGGTTTTGATTTCGAAGATGCTCCCCATGTCCAAGCTTGGTATGAGAAGCTGTGTGAACGCCCGGCATGTAGTGACATTGTGAAAGCGAGTTTCTGATGAATGCGCTTCCGCGAGGGCGAAACAAGCTTGAACACCTAGATGCAGAAAATTGCAGGAATTTTCTGCGTTGAAACTTTCTATGGATCGACGCGTGTTTATTGCCAATGGTGCGGCTTTGGCGGCAGCACCAATGTTACCATCCGCCGTTGGGGCAGTTGAGCCTGAGTTGAGCATTCTTGCGCGTGTCGGTCCTTGGCCCGTAACTTCCAGATTAATCGGGTATGATGGAAAAGTCTGGTTCGCAAACTCGGTGAAAGGGCGCAATCACAATTCGGCAGATATTTGGAGCCTGGATCCCGAAACCGCTGAGTTGCGCTATGAGCGTCATCTGTTCAGTCAGGATGCGGGTGTGCCGTTGGTGCACAGGGATTTGCTGTATTGGCCGTATGAAGATGGTCGATACTCTTTTGGCTGAGGATGCGGGGAAATTACGAATGGTGAAGGATGGGAAACCTTCATCATGCCGACAACCCAGGCGTTTCACACCCATTACATGATTGCGTGGCAGAACAAGCTTTTGGCAGTGACATCTGCGTGGCGCGCGGGTTTGCAGGTTTCCACCGACAAAGGCCGGAATTGGGAAAATGTTTACGATCACCCCACACCTGCGGAACGATTAAGTCGGTTTCATGAACCCACAGTGTTGGCTGATACATTGTACGGATCGCTGAAGGACCCCTTTGGCATCCGCATGGTGCGTTTCACGGATGATGATGAGTTTGAACCGGTGCCAGGATGGCCCGAAAATCGAACGTTCTTCTCGCTGACCGTTCATAAAGACCTGATTTATGCGATTGTCTTGGTTGAAGGAAACCGCTGTGAAATCTGGCGCACAGATGGAACGACATCGCAATTGGTTTCGGATAGGCTCGGGCAATCGCTATTGATGGGCATGACAAGTGATGGAAAGCGCTTGTGGTTGCTGGAACGCCTTGCTGATGGAAAAGCGCAGGTACTTTCAAGCGCTATGGGAGAGGATTGGCAGGTGGAGAGCCGGTTGGCGGGCGGCAAACCGTCGGAAATTTCCATCATTAATGGCGCGATTTATGTTGCGGGGGCTGGCGATGACGGGCGCGGAATTTTGTGGGGACCTAAACAACACACGATACCAAAGTTAGTGGAACGACCGATTGTTCCAGAACAATTTCTGGGTTCACCAGAAAAAGGCGATGTGTGGGATATGGCACAGGATTTCGATGCCATTTTGAGCGATATTCAGAACTATCGCGACCATGGTAGAGGGCCCATTCGCGATATTCTGTTTGCAGCACTGGAGCTTGGTACGCCCAATGGGTTTTATGCGGGAAGGCTCAAAGCTGTATTGAAAGAGGGTACGGTTAGCGCATTTGGCGGTCAGTTAGAAATCAGTGCGCGCGGTTTAGGGCGCAATATTCTGCTATGGGGCATGGGTCTTGCCAAACAAGACGACGTGCCGCTTGAGGATTTGCGTGCGCCTTGGGTGAAGAAGTCCAATACGTTTGAGAAATATATAGACGCGCAACCCATCGCCATTTGGGCGGCGGCCAATGCGCATCAGAATGACCGACCAACAATTGATGAGTTTGTTAAACGACTTGATGCGAAAGATGATCCGTTGTGGCTGCGTTCACAAATTATTGGAGCACTAACCCGTCTCACCGGCCAGCACTTTGCCTATGACGTTGACGCCTGGCAGAACTGGTGGAACAGCGCGCGTATGAAATGGCAGAAATAAACTTGAAAACCTCTGGCGTGAACGTGCGATAAATAAGCTAACCCACGTAACCAGACCAAAGAGAATTCCAAATTTTCACCGCACTTGGCAGATCGCAGTTTTCACTGCTTATACTATGCAGCTTCATCTCCGCATGCCGTGTGATGATTGCGAAGGCGGGGATAAATGATGGGCTTTTGCCGTTTCAAATGGGTTTTGTCACGAATTTGTTTGCCGGTGTGATGTTGTTTTTATGGGTGCGCCAAAGTGGTGAGAAAATTCCGTTGGGACGCAACTACCTACTGCTCTATTTTGTTTTGGGTATTGTGAACTTTGCCTACCCTAATGTGCTCACGTTCTTGCTCATAGAAAATGTTGGGCCTGCTTATGCATCGACTGTTTATTCTTTGTCTCCTTTGCTGACGATGACCTTCGCTGCAGGCTTCGGCATTGAACGTATGTATCTCAGGCGTTTTATTGGAATTGCGATCGGGTTCTTAGGGCTCATGTTGCTAGTTGAAGAAAAGTTCAGTGCGATTAATTTTGATGAGACATTTTGGGTACTGTTTGGATTAACGGTGCCTGCATCTGTCGCTATTGGAAACATCATCCGCTCAGCATTCTGGCCGAAGGGGTCATCGCCCATGGCATTTGCCTGTGCAAACCTTCTGGTCTCAAGCGTGCTAATCGCAGCAACTGCACCCATCTTCGAGGATGTTTCGCAGTGGCAATTTGGTCATATAGATATCATCTTTTGGCTTGCGGTTTTGAGTGTCGTTTCGGCGGGCTCTTATGCATTGAATTACCGGTTGCAGCAGATTGCTGGTCCAGTAGTGCTCAGCCAAATTGGTTATTGGGGCACAGGTTTTGGTGTGCTGCTCGCAGCACTTTTATTTGATGATGTTCTGCCGCTTTTATCACTGCTCGGCATAGCTGGCATCATATGCGGTGGCGTTCTGGCGAACAGGCGTCGTAAAGCTAAAGTGGTGCGTCCATGAAACCGTCATCTCAATCGCGCAACGGTTCTGCGGTGGAACCAACAAAGCCCACCTTGTCAGAGGCATTTAAGGCTTTCGGGAAAATTGGCGTTTTGTCATTTGGCGGACCCGCGGCGCAAATCTCGCTCATGCACAAGGTGCTAGTGGATGAAAAACAATGGCTCACCGAACGGCAATATTTAAACGCTCTGAGCTTCTGCATGTTGCTGCCGGGTCCTGAAGCAATGCAACTTGCCACCTATGCGGGTTGGCGTTTGCATGGTGTTGTCGGCGGGCTGATGGCGGGAATGCTTTTTGTTTTGCCTGGCGCTGCGGTTATTCTCGCGCTCGCCGCGATCTATGCGTTTTACGGCGAAGTCCCGCTGGTAAGTGCGTTGTTCCTTGGCGTGAAGGCAGCGGTTCTCATTATTGTTGTGGAAGCGCTTTTGCGGGTCGCCAAAAAGGCGCTCAACGGCCCACTCTATTGGGCAATCGCAGCGGCCGCATTCGTGGGTATTTTCTTTTTGTCGCTGCCCTATCCTCTAATCGTGCTGCTGGCAGCGCTTACAGGCTTCTTTCTAGCATCTGATGCAGACAATCTACCCGAAGAACATGTCGACACGCGCGTGTCGCTTAGTAAAACCCTATACGCAATTGCCACTTGGCTCACTGTTTGGTGGGTGCCGGTGATAATCTTCGGGCAGGTTTTTGATGTTCCCGTACTCAATGAAATCGGCCTTTTCTTTTCAAAACTTGCGGTCGTTACCTTCGGGGGCGCCTATGCGGTTCTGGCTTATATGGGTCAGCAGGTCGTTGAAGGATATGGCTGGTTGGACGCTGGAGAAATGATGGATGGGCTTGGTCTTGCGGAAACCACACCAGGTCCGCTCATTCTCGTTACCGAGTTCGTTGGGTTTCTTGCAGCTTTCAGAACAGGTGGTTTCTGGCTTGGCGTTGCCGGCGCAATATTGACACTATGGGTGACCTTTGTGCCTTGTTTCCTGTGGATATTCGCAGGCGCACCCTACATTGAATGGATTTGCGCGCAGCCGCGCTTGCGCAATGCATTATCCGCAATCACGGCTGCAGTTGTGGGGGTCATTCTCAATCTGTCTATTTGGTTCGCCTTGCATGTCGTCTTTGAAACAGTAACCCGGCGCGAGTGGGGCTTTCTAACGCTTTGGCAACCTGATCTTGCGACAGCAGATTGGCGCGTAATCGCACTGGCTATTCTCTGTGCGGTAATGCTATTGCGTTTCCATTGGGGAATTGTGCGGGTGCTGACGGTTTCAGCAGCCTTTGGGTGGGTTTTAGTCACGTTTGCTTAAGTTTGCGCATTGACCAAATTCCAAATGCCGGGCCGAGCGCAAGACCAGCGAGAACCGTGGGCCATCCAAATGCTTCAACAAGGGCAGGGGTGATCTGAACGGTTGCGAAAGTGAGCGCGAAACCCAGGGCAGTTTGAAACGTCATCAGGCTGCCTGCTTGCTCGGGGGGTGACGCGTCGGCCACTAACGCTGAAAATTGTGCAGAATCTGGGATGATTGCGATGCCCCACACAATGATGCAGATGAATGTGAGCCAGGGTGCACCGCTGAACGTGAATGCAGTCGCAAGTGCTGATACTCCGCTCACCCACATGGCGATAATCGCCACGTCAGCTTTGCCAATCTTGTCTGCAAGTTTGCCAGCATATATGCACATAAATCCGCCGGCGGCGATCGCGAGAAAGGCAGTTAGCGTTCCATACCACCTTGCATCACTGCCGCTCATAGAGGCTGCATATGATGCAGTGGCGGCAACACCAATCCAGGCCCACATGGCGTAAAGCTCCCACATATGGCCAAGATATCCACCATAGGCATACCGAACATTTTTGTTTGTCCAGGCGTTGGCAATAGCTGCAGGGTTAAACTTTGGCGCAATTGCATGATAGGGCCC
>JBPCVX010000059.1:0-9352 GCA_051010095.1 Hyphomicrobiales bacterium | reverse complement strand
GGTTGCCTCTTGCGAGACCTTCCTCGACCGGCTTGTGGCGCATCTTTATCAATAGAATTCGCTCGCGCCAGTTCGCAAGCTGATGCTTGCTCACGGCTGCGCGGGCGCAGGCTCTCGGCTGAGACCCGGTCGGGTCTAGTCGTGATGCTGCGCATCACTCCTTCTTGTTCCAAACCCCATTCGAATTTGCAGGGGAAAAAGAGGGAGCAAGCGT
This sequence comes from Hyphomicrobiales bacterium, assembly GCA_051010095.1. Classification (GTDB taxonomy): domain Bacteria; phylum Pseudomonadota; class Alphaproteobacteria; order Rhizobiales; family CAJQND01; genus CAJQND01. The sequence continues at coordinate 9,138 of JBPCVX010000059.1, read as the reverse complement.
CGAGCTTGCGACAATACCACAAGCGTGGTCCGGCCGGTCAGGCCGCGCGAATGTCCGTGTCAGACACTAAGTGTCAGGCGCTGAGCGCCTCAGTTCTCGTCCATTTTCAGGGCTGAGATGAACGCATCCTGCGGGATTTCCACCTTGCCGAACTGGCGCATCTTCTTCTTGCCCGCCTTCTGCTTGTCCAACAGCTTGCGCTTGCGCGAGACATCGCCGCCATAACATTTCGCCGTTACGTCTTTGCGCAGGGCCGCGATTGTTTCGCGCGCGATCACCTTGCCGCCAATGGCCGCCTGAATGGGGATTTTGAACAGATGGCGTGGAATAAGATCCTTGAGCTTTTCACACATCACCCGGCCGCGCTGTTCGGCGCGCTCGCGGTGCACGATGATGGAGAGCGCATCCACCGGATCAGCATTCACCAGAATTTGCATCTTCACCAGATTTTCCGCTTCATAGCCGATGATGTTGTAATCAAAGCTGGCATAGCCGCGGGAGATGGATTTAAGCCTGTCGTAGAAATCAAACACCACTTCGTTGAGCGGCAGTTCATAGACCAGCATGGCGCGGCTGCCCGCATAGGTGAGCTCTTTTTGGCGGCCGCGCCTGTCCTGGCACAGCTTCAACACCGCGCCCAGATAATCATCGGGCACCAAAATAGTTGCTTCAATCCACGGTTCTTCAATGCGGTCAATCTTCACCACATCAGGCATATCCACCGGGTTATGCAGCTCCTGCATTTCGCCATTGGTGTGGTAGATGTGATAAATCACCGAAGGCGCTGTGGTGATCAGCTCAATGCCGAACTCGCGCTCGATGCGCTCGCGCACGATCTCCAGATGCAGCAGGCCCAAAAAACCGCAGCGGAACCCGAAGCCCAGTGCGGCTGATGTTTCCATCTCAAATTCAAAGCTTGCATCGTTCAGCCGCAGCTTGGCCATGGCATCGCGCAGGCCCTCAAAATCAGCGCTATCAACGGGGAAGAACCCGCAGAACACAACCGGTTGCGCAGGCTGGAAACCGGGCAGGGCATGAGCGGTTTGGCGTTTTTCCTCTGTCACCGTGTCGCCCACACGGGTATCGGCCACCTGTTTAATGGCCGCTGTAAAGAAGCCGATTTCGCCAGGGCCCAATTCGCCGACCATGGTTTGCTTGGGTTCAAACACACCGACGCGATCAACCAGATAATTTGCATCCGTCGACATAAGCTTGATGCGCTGGCCCTTCTTGAGCCTGCCATCCATCACCCGCACCAAAACCACAACGCCCAGATAGGCATCATACCAGCTGTCCACCAGCATGGCTTTTAAGGGGGCAGCCGCATCGCCTTTAGGCGCGGGCAGTTCGGTGACAATGGCTTCGAGAACATTCTCAACGCCAATGCCCGTCTTGGCGGAAATCTCAACGGCGTTTTCGGTCTCAAGCCCGATCACATCTTCAATCTGTGCGCGCACGCGCTCAGGCTCTGCGGCCGGTAAATCCACTTTGTTAAGCACCGGCACGATCTCATGATCATTGTTGATCGCCTGATACACATTGGCCAGTGTTTGTGCTTCCACGCCCTGGCTTGCATCCACCACCAGAAGCGAGCCCTCACAGGCGGCAAGTGAACGGTTCACCTCATAGGCAAAATCCACATGGCCCGGCGTGTCGATAAGGTTCAGCGTATAGGCCTCGCCATCGTTCGCCTTGTAAGTAAGTCGCACGGTTTGGGCTTTGATTGTGATGCCGCGCTCTTTCTCAAGCTCCATATTGTCGAGCACCTGCTCGGTCATCTCACGGTCAGACAGCCCGCCGCAGATCTGGATCAGACGGTCGGCAAGGGTCGACTTCCCATGGTCAATATGGGCGACGATTGAGAAATTGCGGATGTGCTTTAAATCGGTCATTTCGGGTGCTCTTTGACACCGCATTTGCCGCCGCGTCAAGCGGCTTCTTTGTTTCACTTTGCCAAGCGCTAGGGCTCACTTGCCACGGCCTCATCTTTCAGCGACAGGCGCCCAAGGCCTGGCAGCGAGACCGAGAGTTTTAAGGGGTTCACGCCCAGCGTGCCGCCAAGCAAATGCAGCTCTGCACCTTCCTCCCAGGAAAGCCCGGCGCCAATAATGCCTGACCACGAAATTTGCCCACCTGTTTTAGATGGCATCGGCCCATAGGTTAGACCATTACCGAGGAAATCCTTGCCCACGGCGGTTGCCGGCAAAGTCGCATCAAGGCCAGGCACGGCGCGCACGATGGTGGCAACGAAAGTGTTTGAGTTAGGGCCTGGCCAAATGCGGTAATCGCCGTAACTTCCATAAGGATAGGCCTGAATGGCCGCAATCACCTCAGGAATAAGCTTTTCAGCCTGTTCTCCTTTGATTTCGTGAACAACATGCGGGGGATTTGAATACCAACGCGCATCAACAGCGTAGGCATCCTGGCGCAAGGGCCGACCCCACCCCACCACGTCGAAGCGGGTCCAGCGTGGTGCATCTTTGGGCTTGATCGCAATCCAGGAATGCACAGCAAAAACCGATTTCCAGCGCCCCGTGCGGGCGGCATAAACGCGGATGATAGCATCGCGCTCAACGGCCGGGTCAGGGGCTGTGTTGGTGGCTGACCAGTCGGCACCGCTCCAACCAGAAGGCCAGCCTTGCTGATATTTCAAAACAGCCGAAGTCGCGATGGGGAGTGCGATAAACACAAACCCCAAAATCACACTCAGTCGAATAATACGGCTTATAAAACGCATAAAAGAAAACATGGGCCAGATGATATCCACGCAAATGCGGCAAGGAAATGGCTACTTTTGTGCAGCGCGCGTGCTGAATTGAAGCCATTTTCATGGAATCTCGCGATCATATCACCCGCAGTTTGAAAAAGTGTGAATCTCTAAGTGTATTGTGTGCGATTGGCTCTTGACTTGAGTTTCCTGATAGGAAAGTAATGTTATTAACATTCAATCAAACAAGAGGTTCCAGGCCATGTGTGGCATTGTTGGGCTTTATATTAAAAACGAAGGCTTAAGTGACAAATTGGGTGAACTGTTTACGCCCATGCTGGTGGAAATGACAGACCGCGGGCCAGATAGCGCTGGCGTTGCCATTTATCACGAACCTGCCGCTAATGGCGCAACCAAAATTACCGCTTTTCATCCAGATCCCGATTTTCATTGGGGCACGCTCACCGATGCGTTGCGCGATGAATTCGATGGCGATTTTGAAGATGATGTGAACGAGAGCCATTGCGTGATCACCACTTCTAGCGATCCCGAAGTGGTGGTTGAGGCAATCGAGACCCATGACCCATTGCTGCAGGTTATGAGCTATGGCGCAGTGATTGAGATTTATAAAGAAGCGGGCTTGCCCGAAGAAGTGGCTGAACGTTTTGACATGACCGCAATGAAGGGCACGCATGTGATCGGCCATACCCGCATGGCCACTGAAAGTGCTGTCACCACGGCGGGCTCTCACCCTTTTTCAACCGGTGCTGATTTGTGCCTGGTGCATAATGGTTCGCTCTCAAACCATAACCGGCTCAGGGAATATCTGGTTACTCATAAAGGCATGAAAATCCGCACTGAGAACGATACTGAAGTGGGTGCCGCTTATATATCCAGCCGCATGAAGGATGGCCGTTCACTGCATGAGGCGTTTGAAGATTGCATTGATGCACTCGATGGGTTTTACACCTTCGTTGCCGGCACGCGTGATGGTTTTGCAGTGATGCGTGATCCCATTGCATGCAAGCCCGCCGTATTGGCAGAGACAGATGATTATGTGGCTTTTGCTTCTGAGTATCGGGCACTTGTAGGCCTGCCTGGTATTAAGCAAGCCAAGGTTTGGGAGCCCGAGCCCGCCACGGTGTATAGCTGGGGGAAAGAAGCCTAAATGACCTCAACAAATGTAAAAGAGATTGATCTCAAATCGCTCGATTTGCGCGCAGCAAACGTACTTCTGCAAAGCCTCAATGGAAGCGAAGATCAAGGCGCCTTTCGCGTGGTTTCCCCACGCGGGTCGCATGCGTTGGCCTGCGGGCTGGATGCGCCGGTGAGTGTCGATATTGATGGCCATGTTGGATATTTCTGTGCGGGTATGAACAAGTCTGCTTCCATCACCATCGATGGCAACGCCGGCCAGGGTGTTGCAGAAAACATGATGTCGGGCCGCGTGCACGTAAAAGGTGACGTGAGCCAGGCAGCTGGCGCAACCGCGCATGGAGGCTTGCTGGTGATTGAAGGAAATGCTGCGGCGCGCTGCGGTATCTCGCTTAAGGGTGGAAACATCGTTGTTAAGGGCAATGTGGGCCATATGAGCTGCTTCATGGCGCAAGCCGGCACCCTGGTGGTGTGCGGTGATGCGGGTGATGCGCTGGGCGACAGCCTTTATGAAACACGCATATATGTGCGCGGAGATGTTTCCAGTTTGGGTGCTGATTGCATTGAGAAAGAAATGCGCCAGGAGCATTTGGATCAGCTTCAAGCGTTGCTTGACGCTGCTGGATGTGAGGATATGAAAGCCTCAGACTTCAAGCGCTATGGCTCTGCGCGCCAGCTCTATAATTTCAAAATCGAAAACGTTGATGCCTATTAGGAACCACTTGCTATGTCAGATATGAAAACCATGAAGCAGCGCAAGTCGGAAACCTTCGACGACTATGCGATCGATTACATACGCCAGGCCGCCCAAACGGGCCTCTACCGCATCCGGGGATTTGGCGCGAAACGCTATATTCCAACTTTTGATGATTTGCTCATGAAAGGTGCTTCTGTTTCGCGTTACCCACTTGAAGGATACCGTGAGAAATGTGGCACCGACGTTACTCTTGGCACGCGCTATGCGAAAAAACCGATTGTGTTGAAAACACCGGTGACAATCGCTGGTATGAGCTTTGGGTCTCTCTCTGCAAATGCCAAGGAAGCTTTGGGGCGCGGCGCCAGCGAAGTTGGCACCTCAACCACCACAGGTGATGGCGGCATGACGCCAGAGGAGCGTGGCCATTCAACCCAGCTTGTGTATCAATATTTGCCCTCACGCTATGGCATGAACCCAGATGATCTGCGCAAGGCAGACGCCATCGAAGTCGTTGTTGGACAGGGTGCAAAACCTGGCGGTGGTGGCATGTTGCTGGGCCAAAAAATTACCGAGCGGGTTGGTGAAATGCGCACCTTGCCAGTTGGCATCGATCAACGCTCGGCCTGTCGCCACCCAGATTGGACCGGGCCAGATGATCTGGCGATCAAAATTCTAGAATTGCGCGAGATCACCAATTGGGAGAAACCCATCTACATTAAATGTGGTGCAGCCAGGCCTTATTACGATACCGCTTTGGCAGTGAAAGCGGGCGCTGATGTTGTGGTGGTCGACGGCATGCAAGGTGGTACCGCTGCAACCCAGGACGTGTTCATCGAACATATCGGTCAACCCACTTTGGTTGCGGTTAAAGAAGCTGTTCAAGCACTTAAAGATTTAGACATGCACCGCAAGGTGCAGCTTGTCGTGGGCGGTGGCATTCGTTCTGGTGCGGATGTGGCCAAGGCGCTCGCCATGGGCGCCGATGCGTGTTCCATAGGCACTGCGGCATTAATTGCTTTAGGTGATCAAGACCCGTATTGGGAAGATGATTACGAAAAGCTCGGCACCGCTGCAGGGTGCTGGGAGGATTACCAGGATGGTACCGATCCCGCCGGCATTACCACGCAAGATCCAGACCTTATGAAAAGACTTGATCCCGTAACCGCTGGCCACAGGCTTGCTAATTATCTGCGTGTGCTGACCCTGGAAGTGCAAACGGTGGCGCGTGCCTGCGGCAAAAGTCATGTACATAATCTTGAACCAGAAGATATGGTGGCCTTAACTGTAGAGGCAGCCGCAATGTCGGGCATTCCATTGGCGGGCACCAATTGGATCCCTGGCGTCAATAATCCATAAGCGTTTTCCAACGCACCGAGGCAAACAAATTTGAGAGAGGGAACTCCATGACTATCAGTTTAGAAAAAATCGCCAAGAAAAAGGGGATTCGCTTTTTCCTCGTCAGTTTTACCGACTTGTTTGGCGTAACACGTTCAAAGCTGGTGCCCACATCGGCAATAGCGGGCATGCAGGAAGATGGGGCAGGCTTTGCGGGCTTTGCCGCCCATTTGGACATGACACCCGCTGACACAGATATGTTTGCACTACCCGACCCTGAAGCCATGATCCAACTGCCTTGGCAGCCAGAGGTGGCTTGGGTGCCTGGTGATTTGTTTTTGGGACCCAACAAAGTTGAGCATTGCCCACGCACGGTGCTGAAAAAAGTACTGAGTGATGCAAAAGACAAAGGGTATTCCATCATGAGTGGGGTTGAATGCGAGTTCTTCTTGCTGAACCTGGATGGCACAGCCGTTGCCGATGAAGCTGATACCAGGCCAAAGCCCTGTTATGACCAGCAGGCGGTTATGCGCCGTTTCGACTTTATTTCCGAGATTTGCGATCATATGGAAACGCTTGGATGGGGCCCGTATCAAAACGACCATGAAGACGCCAATGGCCAGTTTGAGCAGAATTGGGGACCTGCGGGTGCTCTTGAAACCGCCGACCGTCACGTCTTCTATAAATATATGGTGAAAACCCTCGCTGAGAAGCACGGCTTCCGCGCCACGTTTATGCCGAAGCCAATTGAAGGCCTCACCGGCAACGGCACCCATTGTCACGTGTCGGTGTGGAACAAAACAGGTAAGAAGAACCTGATGATGGATAAGAAGGGCGAGCTTGGCCTGTCGGATCTTGCCTATCATTTTATTGGTGGATTGCTCAAGCATGCAACTGCCGGCACCTTGATCACCAACCCGATCGTCAACAGCTATAAGCGCATTAACGCGCCGCGCACCACGTCTGGCGCCACATGGGCACCTAACACGGTGACCTATTCAGGCAATAACCGTACCCACATGATACGCATTCCAGATAATAATCGCATTGAAGTGCGTTTAGCTGATGGGGCGACAAACCCATACCTTTTGCAGGCACTCGTTGCAGGCGCAGGATTGCATGGCGTTGAAAACAAGACCAATCCAGGCAAGCGCTACGATATCGACATGTACGCTGAAGGCCACACAGTGAAGAATGCACCTTTGTTGCCACTCAACATGGTGGATGCCATGCGGTTGTTTGGGGCGTCAAAGGAACTTCCCAAGATTTTGGGCGAGGAATTGTGTGCCTCATACCTAAAGCTCAAAAACCAGGAGTGGAACGAGTTTGCGCATCACTTCTCTGAGTGGGAGCGCCAAAACGGCCTTGATGTCTAAGGCCTAGGCATTTGGGGATGACGCAAACCGGTTGATAGTGCCGCAAACCGCGTGGCGCTACCCATGCGGTCGTGATACCGCTTAGCCTTTGGTTGAGCGGAGCGGGTTAAGTGGAGCAATTTCTAGCATTAGGGTTTGTGGTCGGTATGGGCCACGCCCTTGAAGCCGACCATCTGGCCGCTGTAGGCGCTTTGAGCACTAAGAAAACCTCGCGCAGACGCCTCGCCCTGCTGGGAGCAACGTGGGGTTTGGGCCACACGATCACGCTTTTTGCTCTGTGTTCAGCGGTTATCTTTTTAGGGCTTGTTCTCACCGAACGCCTGTCTGCGGCGTTAGAATTTACTGTCGGCATTATGCTGGTGGTTTTGGGCCTGCACGTGGTCTTCAAGATGCGTCAAAAGAAAGTGCATTTCCATGTGCATGATCATGGCGATGGCAGCCGCCACATTCACGCCCACAGCCATGAAGAAGCCAAAGTTTCTCACGAGCAAGACGCCCATGAGCACAAACACGCGAACGGATTTCCCTTGAAATCTTTCATGGTGGGTCTCGCCCATGGGGCAGCAGGTTCTGCCGGGTTGATTGCACTTGCGCTTGCCGCAACACGCGACAGCTGGGCAGCCCTGGGCTATGTGGCAGCGTTCGGCATTGGCTCGATGCTCGGCATGGCGCTGCTCACCCTTGCCGCATCCTGGCCATTGCGTTATGGGCAATCAGGAACGGGGTGGATTTTCAAGGGGTTGCAAATGGCAATCGCTGCGATCGCCATTTGGCTTGGGGTTAGCGTGATGCTGGAGACGGGACCGATCGCTTTCAATGCGGCCTAAGCCACCTAAGCGGTCAATCCTTCAGGTTCGATCAAGCCATGTGCACGGCTGCACGCGGTTACCGTGTTGGCCAGCAGGCAGGCAATTGTCATTGGGCCCACGCCGCCTGGCACAGGCGTAATGGCGCCAGCAACTTCTGCAGCACTCGCGAACTCAACATCTCCAACGAGCCGGTGTTTACCTTCACCTTTTTCCGGTGCCGGTATCCGGTTAATCCCAACATCAATTACCGTTGCACCAGGTTTCACCCAATCGCCGGTAATCATTTCAGGGCGGCCAACAGCAGCCACCAGAATGTCGGCGCGCCTGCATACCTCTTCAATATCCTTGGTACGGCTGTGGGCGATGGTCACCGTGCAGCTGTCGCGCAGCAACAGGTTCGCCATGGGCTTGCCCACAATGTTTGAGCGGCCCACCACAACAGCGTTAAGCCCAGACAGCGAGCCATGATGATCACGCAGCATCATTAAACAGCCAAGCGGTGTGCACGGCACCATGGATTTTTGCCCCGTGCTCAGCAAACCCACATTGGAGATGTGAAATCCGTCCACATCCTTTTCAGGTTTAATCGAGTTGATCACCAGATCCTCGTTCAAATGGCCGGGCAAGGGCAGCTGCACCAATATGCCATGCACTGCAGGGTCATTGTTGAGTTGATCAATGAGCGCCAGCAAATCCTCTTCCGATGTTTCCGCATCGAGCTTGTGCTCGTATGAGTTCATGGCCACTTCAAGGGTTTGTTTGCCCTTGTTGCGCACATAAACTTCGCTTGCCGGGTCTTCGCCCACAAGCACAACCGCCAGACCGGGCGTAATGCCGTGTTCGCCTTTGATGCGGGCCACATGTTCGGCCACTTTGACGCGAATGTTGGCCGCGAAGGCCTTGCCGTCGATAATTTTAGCGCTCATGGTTTTTCCCTAAAACAGTCCGTCGATTTCGCCTTGTTCGTTGAGGCAGATGGCCTCAGCCGATGGCACCCGTGGCAGGCCAGGCATTGTCATGATCTCGCCGCAGATAGCAACGATGAAGCCAGCCCCTGCT
>JBPCVX010000058.1:0-3341 GCA_051010095.1 Hyphomicrobiales bacterium | reverse complement strand
CCCATATCCACCGCGCCTTCAAATGCCGTATCAGCCAAGTGTAGCTGTAGTTTCGCATTTTCCATTCCGGCTTTCTTGAGGTGGAATTTGGCTTTTTCTGGATCATATGGCCGCTGCGGCAACTCTTCAGGCGTTGCACGATAGACGTTTGCAGGACCCACCGGGGAGTCGTTGGCAATTTCGCCCTTACCCTTGAGGATTTTCTTAAGCGCTTCCTCGCGGTTAATTGCAAATTTCAACGCCAAACGCAGATCATTATTATCAAACGGTGCCTGCTTGGTGTTCATAGGCAATGTAGCGTGCTTGTTGCCCGTGGTGTCGAACACATTGAGGCTTGTGTCGCGCTCAAGCAAATGAGCCGTTTTCAAGTCGAGGTTGGACATTGCGTGAATTTCGCCAGCACGCAACGCAGCGGTGCGGGCAACGACATCAGCAATGAACAGGTTTTCGATCGTGTCGAAATATGCGCGGCCTTCTTTCCAGTAGTTTGGATTGCGCTTCAACTTGGCTGTCACGCCAGGCTCGAACTTCTCCAGCATATAGCCGCCGGTGCCCTCACCCTTTTCCCAGGCCATCTTGCCATCGTCTTTGGCTTCACAAATGGTCAGGTGGTAATCGCTCACAAGGAACGGGAAGTCGGCACTGCCGCCTTCAAGCGTTACGACAACTGTATCTTTTCCATCTGCCTTTACATCGGTAATCGGCTTCACAATGCCTTTAGCCGCAGATTTTGTCTCTTCTCCGCGGTGATGGTTCAAAGAGGCAACCACGTCAGCTGCTTCAAGCGTTTTACCGCTATGGAACTCTACACCCTTACGCAGCTTAAACGTCCAGGTCTTGGCATCGGGCGATGCTTCCCAGCTCTCTGCAAGCTCGGGAATAAGCTCTCCCTCTGGCGAGATTTCGGTCAGATTGTTACGCAGCTGTCCGGAACTCACATTGATCATGAAACTATCAAGTGTTTGAGCTGGATCAAGCGTGTCACTGGTCGCGCCGCCGGTCAGGCCTTGGCGAAAATCGCCGCCCTTCTTTGGCTCTGCAGCATGCGCCTTATCAAAAAACGACATTGCTGTTGTTGCAGTAACACCTGCCGCCACAGCCTGCACAATGAACTCTCGCCGCGAAATTCGCGGCAGTCCAATCAGATTTTTAAGCACTTTACTCTCACTCATACTGTATTACCCTCCCAATTGAGTGTTCTTTTAGATATTCTCCCGTGCAATCATATCGAATAGAAATGGATGAGCCAGCTCTTTTTTCACACGGAAGGTTGAGTTGATCTCAACATAGTAAATAGAAATGACGGTTTGAAGTTAATTTCCATTAATATACGTGAAGGTCAGGAGTAGATTTTTAGTGACAGATTTTCAGTTTATTTCCGTTAAAGACGATGGAATTGTGCGCCTAATCACGTTGAAACGTCCAAAAGTCTTAAACGCCTGGCATAGCCCAATGAAAAAGGAGCTTATTGGCGCGTTGCGTGCGTTTGATCGTGATGAAACCGTCCGCGCATTGGTGATAACAGGAGCCGGAGAACGCGCTTTTTGTGCGGGCCAAGATCTAAACGAAGCGACGCAATTTGATGGTGATGCAGCGGAAGCCTGGATTGAAGAGTTTGCTGAGCTCTATGGTGCAATACGCGCCTTGTCGAAGCCGAGTATCGCGGCCTTAAACGGCGTTGCCGCAGGTTCGGCCTTTCAGTTTGTGTTATTAATGGATGTACGCATTGGCCATCCAGGCGTGCGTATGGGGCAACCGGAAATCAATAGCGGCATTGCAAGCGTTACTGGCCCTTGGATTATGCGGGAAATTCTTGGTATGAACTATACCACTGAGTTGACCTTGTCTGGTCGGCTTATGGATGCCAAAGAAGCTTTGCACATTGGTGCTTTGCACAAGGTTGTTGAAGAAAAACATTTTCTAGACGAAGCGCTCGTCATAGCGCGCGATCTTGGAAACAAAGCGCCAGAAGCAATGCGCATAGATAAAGAGTGGCTGCGGGAGATGTCTGAACCTGGGTTCCAAGCGGCAATGGCCGCTGCCAAGCGATACCACCGACAGTCCTATGAAGCGGGAGAACCGCAAAAAATGGCGGCTGAGTTTCTCGCCAAAAGCCAGCGTTAGTCGCCCTTTATGTCTCAATCATTTGAAACAACTCTCGATGGTTTACTTCAAACTGCCTTGAATAACAGGCCTGATCATACCTTTTTGAAGGCGCAGCATGAGACATTTACGCTCGAAGACCTTGCAATTCTCGTGGCACAGCTGGCAGGGGCATTCTATGACCAAGATGTGCGCAAGGGCGTGCGGGTTGCAACACAGATCGCTGACAAGAACACCTATGTGGCAACAATCTTAGCACTGGCCAGGCTTGGAGCCGTTTGGGTTCCGCTTGATGAGCGCGCAAAACCCGCCTTCTTATCAAGGCGTTTATCACAAGCAAAAACGCAACTCGCCGTCGCTGATGAAGAAGGCAGCAGAAAACTCCGGTCGGCTGGGTATTCCGGGCCCATTGTAAGCCCAAGGGCACAAGATGGTGTTGCCGAGATTGAACGACCACCTGATCCACTTACGCCTGATGACTGGCGCGCAATCATGTTCACTTCGGGCACTACAGGAAAGCCAAAAGGCGTAATCGTAACAGAGCGCATGATCTGTGCTGCTGGTCAATTTGCAACGAAAGCCGCAAAAGCTGGCCCAGATGAAACATTTATGGTTTGGGAACCGCTCAACCATATTGGCGGCGCACAAATGATACCAGCTGCATTAATCTCAGGCGCAACCCTTGCAACGGTGGATCGGTTTTCTGCGAAAAAGTTTTGGCAGCAAGCTAAAGAACTGGGCGCAACCAGATTGCATTATCTGGGCGGTATCCTTGATCTCTTGGAAAAGCAGCCTGCTGGCGCGCAAGATCTCGATCACCATATCACCCATGGGTTTGGTGCAGCCGCACGGGCCCATATGTGGGAGGATTTCCAAACCCGTTTTGGCGTTCAACTCACCGAAGTTTATGGGCAAACAGAGGCGTCTAGTTTTTGCCTGATGAATGAAGATGGTGTGCCCGCATCTATTGGGCGCACCATTGCACCATTTGAAGCTGTCTTAAAGGATACAGACGGGACAGTTATCGAGGGTGAAGACACGCCGGGCGAACTTTATTTACACAGCGCAACACCTGGGCTTATTTCGCCGGGATATCTAGACGCGCCAGATGCGACGAATGCCGTATTCAAGGGTGAGTGGTTTCGTAGTGGAGATTTGGCGCGGCGCGGCGCTGATGGAAATTTCTACTTTGCAGGGCGAACCGGCGATGCCATTCGCAGGCGCGGTGAAAATATTTC
>JBPCVX010000057.1:0-18977 GCA_051010095.1 Hyphomicrobiales bacterium | reverse complement strand
CATCAGCCCAGCAGCGGCGGCAAATCGCCAGGCAATATCAGGAATTTTGGGGCAAAAGCTGGATCATTCTGCCCAACCCTATGTATGGCCATTGGGAAACAGCTCATTTCGCTCATGATTATGGCTTGAGCCGTGAAGAAAAGCTCACCCGCAAACAAGGCGCCTTGGCAAATTGAGCAACAAATAAGCAATATCGAAGTAATAACGGGTTATATTATTTTCAGTATATAAAAAATTTCCAAAATATTGTTTAGTGATCAATTTTTTGCTCTACTACTACTTATAAACGAAAGCAAATCTGCTGTTTTCAAGAATTTCGCCAATGGGGAAGTGATGTCGTCCAAATCTGTGTTTACACGCCAGGGAAGCGCGCTGCGCACCTTGCCTTTTTTCTCACTGTTCGCGCTCGCGCTGTTTGCCTTGGGAAGCATTGTCTTAGCAACGCCAGCAAGCGCTTTGCAAACAGGTGATCTGCCCAAAGATACTCAAGCCGAATTAAAGAAACACTGGGCACCCAGCATGTCCAAGAAGAAGGGGCCGTTTGCGGAAAACACCTGTGTTTGCACCGATGGCCGCTCTGCCCCTGTGCAATCCAAGACAGGTGCCATTCGCAATATATGCGGTGACAAGACGCTGTTTTGCGCAGCCTTCAAAGCACCCTGGGGTTTGGCACTAGAAAACAATGGCGTCTATGTCGCCAATATTTTCTCACGCGATCTGAATGACTGGGACCGTTTTAAGGATCACCACAATCTGGTGCGCGGGTATGTGCTGGAAAAGTTCATCATCGCGACCTATCCAGACCACAAGCTTTCAGAAATGCGCAGCTATGGCGGGTTGGCCGGCGCTGAGTATGAAGCGGTTGCGGAACCGAAATTCTTTGAGAAATATCTGGCGCTGCCGACCTTCAACGATTTTCGCCATTTCATCCTTGCCTATGAAATGCAGAAGCGTTTCTTTGCGCGTGGCGATTTCGGCAAAATGCAAGAAGTCCGCAACATGGCTTCGGTCATCCAAAAGCGCGACAAAAAATTCAAGCCCTTGCGCGATGCGGTTCACAATCAGGTTTCTGCCTCGTTGCTTGGCCCATTGCGTGATTATCGCAAAAAGTCATCCGGTAAGACCGGCAAAATGATTGATGAGTTGATCGCCGAGATCGAAAAACTGACGGCGATGAATGATGACAGCTTGACGCCGCTGATTGAGGAACTCGAAGACGAGGCGGTTAAAAAAGAGATCAAGGACATTCTCGCCAAAGATGCCGATGACCGCATCACGGCTCTTGCCTGGGTAATGATCAACAACCGGCAAAAAGTGGCCTTCCGCAAGGTTTCTGCCGCTGACGCACGCCGCCTGATCGACATTAACGTTGTGGCGACCGCGATCATCCAGAGCCAGGGCAGCGCGATGATTGATTCAGGTGAACTGAAGACAGTTCGCCAGCACCTCACCATGATGCGCGCGCTTGTTGATGCATCATATGGCGCGGGCCTGCTGGCTACGCGCGAGCGCAACGAAGCCGTAAAAGACATCGACACGCTGCTCGCCCAGCCGCAGATTGATCGCGAACAAATGCTTTTGAAACTGCAAGATCTCAAGCGCGTTGTTGAATGGGCACAAAACGGCGCGATGCTGGCCTTTGCAGAAGTGTGGGCGCCGTGGGTCTTCCTTGTACCTCAGGCAACCCATATTGGTGACGACATTTTGCGTGGTTCGCCTTTACTGCTTTTTGCGCAGGTTGAACGCCGGTTAAACGACTTTGCCGCTGGCGAAAGCCGCCCTGTGCATCAGCTTTTTGGCAAGCCGTTTTATAATGGCGTGCGGGCGCTTAACCCAGGCCTCGCACTAGGTAAATTCATGGTCAACCCGAAGCCTGGTGGTTATCAGCGCGATCAGGTTATTGCACTGGCACAAACGCCAGCTGATCTTGAACCTGCCGCAGGCATCATCACGCGCGGCGAAGGCAATGTAGTCTCGCACGTGCAGCTTCTGGCGCGCGCCCTCGGCATTCCCAACGTTGTGACCGACGATGAGGCATTCCGTGCGCTGACAGATAGCGGCGATAAAGAAGTGTTCATGATCGCCACCCCGCGCGGCCGTGTCATCCTTAAAGACGCAAAGGACATGACCGATCAGGATCGCGCAATCCTTGAGGAATATACCCGCAACACCAAGCGCACGTCTGATGGATCGCTGAGCGATTCAAAGGGCAAACTGCACATCGATATCGATAAGCTGGACTTGAAAGCCAACATGCCCATCGATATGGCGGAGTTGAGGATCAAGGACAGTGGCGTGCGTACCGGCCCCAAGGCCGCCTTTTTGGGTGAGCTTAAACATCACTTCCCTGATAACGTGGCCGCCGGTGTGGTTGCGCCATTTGGGGTTTACTTCGAGCATCTCAAAAACACCAAAGTCACCGTACCCAAGCAACTTGAAGGCAAAGACCTTGGTAAAAATGGTGAGCCTATCAATGATTATCTGAAGCGCACATATGATGCGTTTTTTGGAGAAATGGTCGGCAAAGTTGACGAACAGGAGCTGGCAAACTGGATTAAACCGCGCCTTGCCGTCATCCGCCACTCAATCCGCCAGCAACCGCTTGATGAGCAGGTGAAGCAAAAACTTGTCGAGCATCTCGGCAAGCTGGGTATGCTCGACCCGCAGGACAAATCGCGCACCATCGGTGTGTTCGTCAGAAGCGATACCAATGTTGAAGACCTCGAAAACTTCAACGGCGCTGGATTGAACCTCACCATCTTTAACCTGAAATCGGTTGAGGATGTGTTTGAAGGCTTGAAGAAAGTGTGGGCATCGCCTTTCACTTATCGCTCGTTCTCCTGGCGCCAGACACTTATTGATAAGCCCATGTGGGTTTTGCCATCGGTTGTTATCCTGCAGTCGATTTCATCGGATAAATCCGGTGTGGCGATTACTGCCGATATCGATCATGGCGACCCCAAGAAAATTCTCATTGCCACATCAGAAGGCGTCGGCGGCGCTGTGGATGGCACGCCGGCTGAAACTCTGTTGTGGTCTGATGCGGGCGTAAAACTGGTGACAATGTTCAAGTCGCCACAACGCAGGCTGCTTAAACCTGAAGGCGGATCAGAAATCGTTCCCGCAGTGGGGTCTGAGTTTGTCTTGAAGCCAGAAAACGTAACCGATCTGGTAGCGGCCGCACAAAAAATTCGCGACACTTTCCCGTCCGCAAAGGATGCCTCAGGCAAACCACGGGCGTGGGATATTGAGTTTGGTTTTGCCAAAGACAAACTCTGGTTGTTCCAGTCGCGGCCCTTTATCGGCAATGACGATTTATCGAATGTTCCAGCCCTCGCCGCTCTTGACGATGAGACAGCGCGGCCAACCGGCACAATTTCCCTGGAGGATGTTATCAAATGAAAGCAATAGGAAAAATTTGCTTTGCCTTAAGCGCTGCAGGTTTGTTTTGCGCCAGTGTAAACGCCGCGCAGGCGGAGGCCTGGGATGGGTCAAAACCAGCACCCGGTATCTATTTCAACTGGTATGAACCCTCATTCTATGCAGGCTTTGCGCCGCGCTCGCAAAACCCTGACAGATTTCATGTCGAACTCTCACGCGGCAACCAGGTGCGCCTCACAATGGTGTTGGGTGGGGATGAGATGGACAGCTATCTAGAGGATTTGGTTTACCGCCGCGATACCTATCAAAAGCTTATCGACCAGGGCACTCTGAAGCCATCAGTGAACAATAATTATCAGCGTTTTGCAGACAAGATTGACGAGATGAAGCTCGCTGAAGTTGTTGCAGGTCGCGGGTCCATGGAAAAGACCGCTTATTGGACCAAGACAGCGGAATTGATGAAGGAGCTTAATCCTGGTGCCATCTTCTATATCCACATGCCACTGGATAAAGTGCTTGCCGATTGGCACGGTGTGCTTGCTGCAACCCCTGAGGAAGCGCTTGGCAAAAAAGAAACTCAGCTTGATCTTGCCAATGCGGTATTGCCAGGCCGTGTGAACGCCTATGCACTGACTGCTGAACAGGTCGATGCTCTTACAGCGATTGCGGCCGAAGCACGCACAAAAGGTGCAGACGATCCAACCTTCGTTGAGCAGGCCAAAAACTTCCTCACCAGCGTGACCAAAGGGTATTACACCCTGCGCGATGGCTATGTAGATGCCATTGAGTTCACCCGCATTATGCCGGCCGGTACGGTTAAGGCATACGTGAACACCAAACACGGAAAGCTGCCAGGCTTTGGTGTTACCGGCGTATGGGGTTTGATGGAACGCGCGCAAGGGCGCGGCATTACCGGCATGGTCGATTATCTGTCGAGCAATCCGGGTTATGGGTTCATCCCGCTTTTAGCCTATCAGCATGCGGGCGGTGTTTATTACAACGCGTTCCATAATGCCGGTATCCGCTCTCCTGTTGGCACGCGGTATTTGCCGAAATCCTGGCGCAGTGTCTCAAGCGAGCGCAACCCAAAGCACAAATATAAAAACCTTTGGCTTGTCAGCCGCGGACCAGCATCGCATGGCTGCACACGGCTAGATTCAGGCCAGATGTCAGAGATGCGTCACATGATGCCGTCTGATCAAAAATCCATGGTTGGTATGGCCACCTACCGCAATCTGCCGCAGTGTTATGATGTGTTCGACATTGATGGCAACGGCACGCCAGAAGTAATGGGTGTTCAATATTATGTGGCTTATGTTTCCAAGGGCCACAAACCCGTGAAACCTTGGGCGCCCAACACCAGAAAGCCTTACTACAATTGGCTTTATGGCGAGAACATTTCGTTCAACGATGATGGTTCTGCGGTGATCAAGAACGTGCCGGTGTGCCGTTTCGTCGGCAAGAAAAAGGCGGCAGAAGCGAATGTTCTGCAAGACATCCCGCTTTATGAAGCGCCTTTCGAGCCAGGCCCGATCCAATTCTACACCATCAAGTCGGTCTCATTTGAAAGCCGTGCGGGAATGGAATTCAACCGCGAGCTGCGGCGCATCGGATCAACTTACGATGCCAACAAAAAGAAGCTGATGATTAAATAATCCACGCTAAATGCGCGGGTTATTGGGTGGGTACGGTGATCTTTTGAGCGGTGAATTGAAACTGCTCAAAAGGATCCCCTTCAATCTCGAGAGGGTTTGCACTTTCAAGATCGTCGGTGCCGGTAAAACGCAGATCGATTGTGCCTGCCATCGTTTTGGCTGATGGATCAAAACTTGCCTTGTAATCAACCCGGCCCATGCCGCTGCGCGTGGACGTCTTCGGCAAGGTGAAGTTCAACCCCACCGCCTGCACAGGAATGGCCTTGTCGTCACCTGTTTTGCAGGTCCATGCGCCCTGGCTTGACGAGAAAGGTTCATAAACCCCGTCAATGCCGCCTTGTTGGCTGTCATTGATCGTAAAGGTGCCATCGCCTGAGAACGTCAAGAGCCCGCGCGATTGGAAGACCCCCTCGATATCGGTGACTGAACTAACATAGCTGCCAACAATGGATTTGCAGGCTTCGCCTGGCGTCTCGTCCGCCGACGCGAGCGCGGTGATCGCAACAAACGGCACGGCAGCAAGAAGACGGATGGCGAGGGCGCTATATTTTATTCCGTTCAACATGTTTAAATCTCCGTCATTCAGCCAGTTATAATTAGCGTTACTTTAGTTTATTTACATCACACAACAAATATACTTTTGTTATTTAGTGTTAGTTTTTAGCCACCACATTTTATTTTTTTGCCAATGCCAAGATATTCGCGCATGAGACCACCCGCGAGCACGGCGACATCCTCATTGCTTCCGGTGTTGCTAAGTATGGATATGCCGAAATGACCGCGTGGCGTCATCAGCGAAACCACATGGTTGCGTGACTTGATCGTTTTAAGTTTCACTGTCGCGCGGGCTTCGTTAGGCCCGCTATAGGTGCCTGTCTTGCCACCAATATAAACATCGCGCGGGGTATAGCGTTTTGCCTTGCTCTTGCCGGTGCGAGTGGCCTGCATAATTTTCCATACCACGTCAGCGCCGCGATAATTGCGCTTGTAAGTGTCGTGCAGAAATTTGGCGAGCTCGAGAGAATTAAGCTCGTTTCCGTGCACCCGTTTTCCATCCGCCGTCACCATCCAGCCCTGAAAGCCCTGCGTGGTTTTATAGCCGGCACGCTTTGTAAAGGCCTGGACCGCGCGCCTGCCGGAGTTGCTTGACCCATCGCTGCCGGTTTGCTTTTGCAAACTAATCCATGCGGGATTATCTGACACCACAATCATCTTGATCAACTGGCCAAGTTGCTTGCGGCTGAACTTGCCCTCCTGCTTATCCAGAAGAGCGGCAGCGACAAAAAGTTTGGATGATGAGGCGCCAAAATAGAGTTGCTCCGCATTTTTACTGCGCGCGATGATCTTGTTGGTTTCAAGATCATTCACCGCATACTGGATTTCATAGCGGCCACTTTTCAGTTTGCAATAATGCTTAAGCTGGCTAGTACCAAACTTTTTGCCCTGGCCCTTGGTGCGCACCAGCATGGGGCGCAATGCTTTTGGCGCTTGCTTGCGCAAATCAACACCGGCATCGGTTTTGAAGTAATTCTTGGTTTCACCTGATGAATGATCTGCCAAGGCGATCTGGTTAAACCCCAGCGTTACCAAGCCAAGCGCTGCAAGCGCGGTGATGTATGTGCGGTAAAGTGTCATCGGAATTCTCTGATACAAAGTACGTTCACAAACCACTAAGCGCTCAAAGTGGTGAGCTTCGAGCGCTTAGAAGTATCGTTTTGTGCCGAATAACGCGCGCTATGGCGTGTACCAAATCGGCGTTGTGTAACCGCGCTCCTGGTGGCTGGTTGGCGCATCTTTGGGCAGATCCAACCCAAACCGGAAGGCGTCATAGACATACCAAGGCGGTGTTGGAATTTCCAAAACCCGGGCGTAGTAAAACGCTCTCTGCTTGGGGTCGAACTCGGGATCTTTCCATACGGTGGCAAGTTCCGCATTGCCGATGGAGTTTGCCCAGGTGGCGTTTTTCACATCAACCGTGTTGCCAACTGCAGGAAGTTTTCCTTTATCATCTTCCTTGCGATCACCAGACCATGCAACATTGTAGACCTTTTCATGGGTCTTGCCGTCTGCATCCAGCCAGCCTTTGATAATCTGTACGCGGTCGAGGTTAGCGCCGATCGGGTCACGCAATGCCACCACCATGAATGTCGGTGCTTTTCCATCTGGCGCAGAAGTCAGATCGCCACCCATGGGCACGCCTTTTTCATAACCGGCAATTGCGGGCATGCGGTTATTGAGATCATCATCATTGTAATCCCAGCCGCCGAAGAACCGCACCACCATGCGCGGGCCCGTGGTTCCATAAACTTCCTTGCGGTCCATGGCATCAAACAGTGCCGCGCGGGTATTATCCGTTGCCCACACCGCGGTGTAGCCAGAGGCAACCTGCTGCCAGCTGAACAGTTCACCGTTTTCGTTTTTCATAAACGGGTGCTTCAAACGATCAGGCGATGGCTCATAACCGGTGTGCTTGCCGAAGAAATTATCGTCTTCTGCAGTGGGCAATGAAGTGTGCGCATCGGTGGCACCAACAACGCCAAATTTATAAGGGTTTGTGCCGAATTTCTCTTCGAGAACAAGACCGTTCTTCAGCGCTTCGCGGGCATATTCTTTTGCCAGCATGTCGTCGGTTTTGGCTTCAGAGAGATCAAGGTTACCCACATCCCATGTGCCGTAATCGGCGAACTCATCATCAGGCGACAGGAATGGGTGTGTTTCGCCATCACCCTTGATCTGCGTAATCTCATACATGCGTTCCCATTTGGCGCGCTGCTCAACATATTCCTTGTCCAGCTTACGACCCGTATATTGCGCATCGATTGGGAACATGATGCCGTTTGACAAATTGCCGTTATGGGCGAACGCCATGGCCGAACCATTGGTCCTTTCCTCATAGCCTTCAAGATATTTGTAGAGATCGAGTGGGTCGGTGCTGCCAACGGGAGCTTGCGTTGTATAGGGCTCGACCAGGCGGGCCCGGTCTGCACCATCGCGGAAAATCACGTTGCGGTGCATGTTTCCGCCCTTCACGAGAGACGTCCACTCAAAGCCGATGAATGTTGTGAAACGGCCTGGATCATTAAACTTCTCAGCGGTATCAATCACACCGTCCCAGATGGTTGAGTAGCGGCGTGCACCAGGCGAGTAGTTGGCGAACATTTCCTTATCGATCTTGCCTTGCGAGAACGTCGTAATCAGATTGAGTGTGGCATCAACCGCTTCTTGTCCGCCCGCGCGCATGGCATCCGACCAGCGCTTGCCCTGTTCATAGGCCGTGACATTGGGCGAGGCCGCCAACACATCATCGATAAAGCCCATACCGTCTGAGTGATCGGTAATCGCCAGCCAATCAAGCGGTCGTGATAGCCTTATCGGCTGCCCGCTTGAGGCAGTAATCTCTTCGCCGCGCGCCAGCCGATATGCCTGCTCTGGCGGAAGGCGGTTACCGAAACCACCGGCATCCAGCGACAAAGACGTGTGGAGGTGGTTGTCGCCCCAAAGTGGGCGCTCCGGGTAGCCACGCTCTGCATAGGGCGAATAGGCTTTGCCTGTATACTGTTTAGAGAGTTGATCTTTGTTGGCCTGCATTTCCTGCGCGTTGGCGGATACGCTTACGCCAAACACAGCAAAACACAGTAAAACGCTTTTTCTGATTGTCATGAATACCTGCCTCCCAGCGATCAGTATGTGGTATTAATTTGCGCATTGCTTAAATACAACCATATATCAACTTATAAATCTGTCAAAAATATTACATATTATTAGTGGATTTATTTTGGTCCATGTAATAAACGGCGTTGGCTCGGCCGATTGAGCAAAATGTTCCGGGGCAAAAAATATGGGAGTTTGTTTTGGCAGTAAGACGATTAATTGCGGACCCGCTCACGCATTTTTTGGCGCTTGGGCTGGTGATATTCCTCATTTATGCCGCTGCGGACCCGCAAACAGACCTTGCTGAAGACCGCACCCACATTGTTGTCGACCGCGACAATCTTCTCACATTCCTGCAGTTCCGCACAAAAACGTTTCAGCCGGAAATCGCTGAGAAAAGATTTCGCGCCATGAACGATGAGCAAAAGCAAAAACTCATTAACGACTATGTGCGCGAGGAAGCTTTGTTCAGGGAATCGGAAGCGCTGGGATTGGGCGAAAATGACTACATCATCAAACGCCGCATGATTCAGAAAGTAGACTTCATTGCACAAAACTTCGCTGAAGCCTCAACCACAATCAGCGACAAGGATATTGAAGCCTACTACGCCGCGAACAAGGACAAGTTCAAGGAATACGGTCAGGTAACCTTTACCCATGTTTTCTTCAGCGCGCGCGACAGGGGTGAAGATGCCGCACGCTACTTGGCTGCTGAAATGCTCAAAGAGTTAAATACGCAGTCAGCACAATTTTCCGATGCCCCAAAGCATGGGGAGCGCTTTCCTTATGGGCTCAACTATGTCGAGCGCGGGCAGGCATTTGTCGAGAACCATTTCGGCACGCAGATGGCAGCGCAGGTTTTCGATCTGACCGCTGACCAGAAAACCTGGCAGGGACCGTTTCAATCACCGTACGGGTCACATGTAGTCATGCTGGTCAAGCGCAGCGAAGACCGCATTCCCCCGCTTAGTGAGGTTAAAGCGCGCGTGAAGGCTGATCTGTTGAGCGAGCGCCGCAGAGAGATGAGCAACAAGGCGATCAATGAAGTGGTGAAGAAATACACAGTCGACATCCGTCTTGATGATGCCCCCGCAAAAGCAAGTGAGGAAAAGTAAGTGTTTGTTGTGATGCGACTTTGCGCACTTACGGTATGGTTTTTAGGGTTTCTGATTATTCAGGCCGCTGCCCATGAAAGCCGCCCCTTGCTTGTGAGTATTACGGAAAGAGCGCCGCAGAAATTTGAGGTGTCGTGGAAAATTCCACCCTCTGCACTGAACGTGACAGCACCTTATGTGGTAATGCCTGACAGCTGCCGCGCTCTTGGCAAACCGACAGGAACACAAACCCTAAAGCGCCAATTGTTCGACTGTCAGGATGATCTTTCAGACGCCAAGATTTCAATCGCGTTTCCAGGCTACAATCCATCCATTTCGACACTGTTTCAGTTCACACGATTATCTGGCGAAAAACACACAGCCATTCAGGGGCCCAGTTCACCGCATTGGAAAATCCCGCAGAAAGAAGCGACGTCATCGGTTGCCCGGCAGTATTTGCTGCTCGGCGTTTCCCACATTCTGTTTGGATATGACCATTTGCTGTTTGTGGCTTGCCTGATCTTTATCGCCGGCAGTTGGCGGCGCATCTTGATCACCATTACCGGTTTCACACTTGCCCATTCAGTGACGCTCATATTGGCAGCGCTCAATCTTGTACGCATTCCTGTACCACCGGTGGAAGCAGTGATTGCAATATCAATCGTGTTTCTTGCAACAGAGATTGCCCGCAACAACCGCGACACGCTCACCTGGCGCTATCCTGTTGCTGTTTCTGTGAGTTTTGGATTGCTGCATGGCTTTGGCTTCGCCAGCGTGTTGCAGGAAATAGGTCTGCCGCAAACAGAAGTTCCAGCCGCGCTTTTATTCTTCAATGTTGGTGTTGAAGTGGGTCAGGTTATGTTTGTCATTGCACTCATTGCTGTGTCGGCGCTTTTGCTGCGCATCTGGCGTCAAACCGGCCATCAAGAGGATACTTCAGACACCGCTTTGTTACCACAGACGTTGGCGCGCCCGGCCGCCTATCTTATAGGGTGCGTTGCTGCATTTTGGCTGTTTGAGCGCATGGCCGGTTTTCTGGCATAGTGAGTGATCCAAGGTGGGTAAAATCACACCAGAGACAATCCAGGGAGATAGAAGATGATTGATGTTGAAGCGATTGCACAAGAACTCAAGACAACACGTGACGAGATAAAATTGAAAATTCACCTGGGGTCCAAAGAACTTCAGGAAGAATGGGATGAGTTGGAAAAGAAATATGACGACGCGGTCGATAACATGAAGCTCGACCAGACGGCAGAAGACATTGGTGCGGCAGGCGAGTTGATGATCGACGAGCTTAAAAAAGGATTTGAAAGAATCAAGGCCGCTGTCGACTAGGCACATTTGCGCTCGTTAAAATACGCACAACGACAACTGGGGGTCGGCGGCTGGGAATGAAGGGCTCTGCAAAGCTTATAACCGCATTGGTGATTACCGGTGCGATCGCCATATGGGGCATAATTGCACCAGAGGCGCTGACGGCGTTTGCCAAGAAGCTGGTTGCCATACAATTCACCAGTCGCGCCTGGTTCATCATGCTCACGGTCAGCTTTATGCTGATTGTATGCGCGTGGCTTGCCTTTGGCCGCCATGCCCATGTGAAACTCGGGCAAGACGAAGATGAGCCTGAGTTTTCGACGATTTCCTGGCTGACCATGTTGTTTGCTGCCGGCATGGGAGTTGGCCTGCTTTATTATGGTACCGCTGAACCGCTTACCCATTATCAGGCCATTTATGGACAAGGCGAAACCAAACTTGCTGCAGACCACGCCCTTTTTATCACCAACTTTCACTGGGGCCTGCATGCCTGGGCCATCTATGCGCTCACCGGTCTGGTGATTGCCTATTTCGGTTTTCGGTTGGGCCAGCCCACTTTGGTGGGCACGCCTGTTGTCTATGTCTTCGGCGTTAATCCGCTGACTTCGGGCGTCGCGTGGGTGTGTGATCTGTTCGCCATCGTTGCCATCGCGATTGGGCTTGGGGGTTCCGTTGCCATGGGGGTCTTCCAGGTGAAAGAGGGGGTCGATGTTCTGTTTGACCTTGAAAGCTCTGGCCTTGGCCTGGCAATGGTGATCTTTGCCATTCTTGTTGCTGCCTACATTCTGCCTCTCACGGTCGATCTCAGCCGAGGCATGTCATTACTGTCGAATACGGCAATGGTGATTGCGGTAAGCCTTATGGTGTTCATTTTGGTGTTTGGTCCGACCCACTATCTCATGGGCGGCATTGTGCAGAGTATCGGTGAATATATGGCTGGTGTCATTCCACATGGCTTTCGAACTTACACGTTTATGGACGCACGCGTTGGCGACTGGTTTCAGGCATGGACCCTAAACTACATGGTGTGGTGGCTCGCATGGGCGCCTTTCGTTGGCGTGTTCATTGCGCGCATTTCAAAAGGGCGCACAATTCGCGAGTTCATTTTTGGTGTGATCCTGGTGCCCACCGCGTTCTCCATTTGCTGGTTCGGCATCTTTGGCGGCATCGGATTCTATGGCGTGTTGCAAGAACATTCCGGAATATTGGAGATTGTCAGCAATAATGTGAGCGGCGTGACCTTCTTTGTCCTCGACCAATTTCCTTTTTCAAAACTCACCACGGCAGCCGTTGTAATCGCGGCCTTCCTTTTCCTCATCACCAGCGTGGTAAGTGCCGCTTTCGTGCTTGGCATGCTCTCAACCGGGGGTGATCTTAACCCCAGCGTGCGGGTGAAGCTGAGCTGGGGGTTTGTGTTGGGCGCACTTGGGCTGGTGATGATTTTGTCCGGCAGCATTAATGCTGTGCGCTCGATTATCGCGCTCGGTGCCTTGCCCTTCGTGTTCATTGTGCTGTTGCTTGTGGTGTGTTTTCTGAAAGCACTTAAAAAAGAGGGTGACACTCCATGAACCCGCTGCTCGACACCTTCCTCAATTTGCAACTTTTTGCCTATATCGCGCTGTTAATATGGCTCTATTTCAAAGATACAAATTAATAGACAATCTATTTGTGAGGTCAGCAAAATTTGTCGCAATTCTAATTTTCTGCCCGCTGATACCAAACGTTGGGCGAACACTAATCTTCAATAAGCGCATGGGTGAGTTGTTTCGCGGCGTCGATGAGAACCCCTTTGCGTGCAATCAAGTTGTCGATCGAAAGCCGTATGGTCGGGCCGTGAAAGGCAAGCGCGGCAACGAACCGGCCCTGTGTGTCGATCACGGGCACGGCAATCGCCACCATACCTTCCATGAATTCTTCCCGGTCCAAGGCGTACCCCTGCTTTGCAATAGTCTTAAGCTCTTTGGCCAAAAGCTTGGGGTCTGTCAGCGTATTTGGCGTGCGGCGATCGAGCACCAGGGTTGTAAGCAGTTTGTTGCGAGCCTTGCTCGGCAGTGAAGCGAGAAACGTCTTTCCGCTTGCCGTGCAATGAAAAGGCACCCGCGTGCCAATCGGCAATTGCACACGGAACGGCCAATCGGTTTCCACACGGTCGATATAGCTCATGCCGTCATCTTCGGGCACCACGAAGTTCACCGTTTCGCGCACTTCATTGGCAACCCGTTCAAGGATTTGCCGTCTTGCGATGTGAATGCGCGAGGCATGAAGCAATCCGCTCGCCATCAGCCTTAACCGTCGGGCGGGTCGCAAACGTTTGCTACCCGGTTCAAGAACCAGAAACCCTTCATCCACCAAGGTTGCGCAAAGCCGATGAATGCTCTGCTTGGGCAAGCCGATGTGAGCATTGATTTCGGTTGGGCTCAATGCCGTATCAGCCCGGCCCACGATCTCCAGGATCAGCAGAGTGCGCAGATTGGTTGCAATACGACCTTCTTTGCTCATGTTAACGGTCTTAGCATGAAGCCCCGCGTGGGCTTCCACATTCCCTGAATGATTCTTCTTGTGTCTCCACTATATCTGAGTATATGATAATAATCGAGATAAAAAGTCTCATTTTTTAACAAATTGAGATATTTTTACGGAGATTGGGTGGAAATTACGTGGAATATGATTTCATCATCGTAGGTGGAGGATCAGCAGGCTGCGCGCTTGCCAACCGCCTATCTGAAGATGGTCAACACCATGTCGCGCTGCTTGAGGCTGGCGGAAAAGACAGTTCGCCATGGATTCACATTCCAGTTGGATATTTCAAAACAATCTCTAATCCAGCACTTAATTGGATGTATCGCACAGAGAAAGACCCGGGCCTCAATGGCCGCGCGCTCAACTGGCCCCGCGGCAAAACGCTGGGTGGTTCTAGTTCGATAAACGGATTGCTCTATGTGCGCGGTCAAGCGCAGGATTATGACAATTGGCGCCAACTCGGCAATGCTGGCTGGGCATGGGATGACGTACTGCCCTATTTTAAGCGCTCCGAGAAATGGGAGGGCGGCGCGGACGAATACCGAGGTGGCGATGGTCCGCTGTCGGTCACCCATTCCAACCGCTCCTGGGAAATCATTGATGCCTGGGTGAAGGCCGCTCAAGAAGCCGGTTTTCCTTACAACGAAGATTATAATGGGGTCGATCAGGAAGGTGTCGGCTACTTCCAACTCACTGCGAAGGATGGCCTGCGATGCAGTTCCTCAAAGGCTTACCTCACCCCGATCCGCGATCGCGCCAACTTGCATGTGATCACAAACGTATTGACTGAAAAAGTATTGTTTGAGGGTAAGCGCGCAACGGGTGTTTCAGCATTCCGGGCCGGAGAACGGGTTGATTATAAGGCACGCTTTTGTGTGGTGCTTGCTGCGGGTTCTATCGGCTCACCACAAATCCTCATGCTCTCGGGTATTGGCCCTGAGGATCAACTGCAAGGAAACGGCATCGACGTTCTTGAAGCGCGCAAAGGTGTAGGCAAAAACTTGCAAGATCATTTGCAGGCGCGCCCGGTTTATAAGTGCGCCCTGCCGACGATCAACACCCGCACTAAAGGCTTGTTAAATCACGCCAAAATTGCGCTTCAATACGCTATGACGCGCTCAGGTCCGATGACCATGGCGGCAAGCCTTGGCACAGGTTATCTGAAAACCAGGCCTGAGCTTGAAACACCTGACATTCAATTTCACGTTCAACCCTTCAGCGCCGATGATCCAACAACTGGCGTGCATGAATTTGATGCCTTCACCGCGTCTGTATTGCAGTTGCGGCCAGAGAGCACCGGTGAATTGTTGCTGAACTCCACCGATATTCATGATGCCCCCGCCATTCACCCCAATTATCTGGCGACCCGCATGGATCAGGAGACCCTGGTTGCTGGCATCCGCATTGCCCGGAATATTTGCCGGCAAAGCGTGCTGCGCGATGTGATTGTGCAAGAACATGCGCCAGGGCCTGAGATTGATGACGAAGATTTCGATAAGCTTCTCGACTGGGCCCGCGATACGGCAACGACCATTTACCACCCCACCGGAACATGCAAAATGGGATCTGATGCAATGAGTGTCGTTGATCACCGGCTGCGCGTTCAAGGTGTTGAAAGCTTGCGCGTCGCCGATGCATCGATCATGCCGCAAATTGTTTCGGGGAACACCAATGCGCCAGCCATTATGATTGGTGAAAAAGCATCCGACATGATCTTGGAGGATGCGCGATGACGAGACGACCCCGGGAG
This sequence comes from Hyphomicrobiales bacterium, assembly GCA_051010095.1. Taxonomy (GTDB): domain Bacteria; phylum Pseudomonadota; class Alphaproteobacteria; order Rhizobiales; family CAJQND01; genus CAJQND01. The sequence goes on along the minus strand of JBPCVX010000057.1, from coordinate 3,609 downwards.
TTTACTGCATGATTGAACAACTTTTCGATCTTGGTTCAATCATTATCGCTGACATTGTTCTGTCGGGCGACAACGCGCTTATCATTGGTATGGCAGCGGCCTCACTCGCTCCAGAATTACGCAAGCGCGCGATCATTTACGGGATGATCATGGCCGCAGGCCTGCGCATTGTCTTCGCAGTCATCGCCACCAAACTCCTGGCAGTTCCTGGGTTGTTGCTTATCGGAGCCTTGCTGCTTTTCTGGGTATGTTGGAGACTTTATCGTGAGATCAAAGACAGACTCGACGAAGATGCTGCTGAAGCCCTAGAAACAGCAGAAGACCCGGAAGCTGGTTACACGGGCAAACCAAGACGGACCCTTAAACAGGCACTTATCTCGATTACGATTGCCGATGTGTCCATGTCGCTCGACAATGTGCTTGCGGTTGCTGCTATTGCCGATGGTAATGAAAAAATGCTCGTCTTTGGCTTGGCGCTCGCCATCCTTCTTATGGCCTTTGCAGCAACCATTATTATGAAATTACTCACCCGTTATCCGTGGATCTCATGGCTGGGATTGGCGGTACTGATCTATGTGGCCGTTGAAATGTTCTATCGCGGGGTATTTGACCCGAAGATTGGCATTTTGGCGATCATGGCTGGAACAGGTGGAGGATAAAGAATTTCCCGTAAAACAGGTCGGCTGGAATGCCTTCGACAGTATGGCCGGGAAGACGACGTAGAAGGCTTTTAAATGGGAGGATTGAGATGTCTATTCTCAAGAAGCTAAAGTTCGGCGCTGCCGCAGCTTTAATGGCGGCCTCGTTTATGGTGCCGTTACAGGCCGATGCCGCGACGAAGATCCGCGTACAATCAGTTATCCCGGCAACTGCTGACGAGATCGTCATGCTGAAAGACTTTGCCGAGGATGTTAAGGCGCTCACCGAAGGTGAAGTCATCATCGAAGTGTTGCCTGCAGGCGCCGTTGTTGGCGTTCAGGAAACGCTTGATGCGGTGGATGCCGGTCTTATCGAAGGGGGATTTGCCTGGACGCACTATTGGTCTGGTAAACATCCAGCAGCCATGCTGTTCGGGTCGCCAGTTGCTGGCGGCGGTGTTGGCATGGACAATATCGCGTTTATGTCTTGGTTCCTCGCAGGTGGTGGTAAGGACCTTTACGACCAACTGTGGAAAGAAATGGGTGTTAACGTAAAAGGCTTCATGTCGCAGCCTGTTGGCCCGGAAGCACTTGGCTGGTTTAAAGAGCCAATTAAATCCATGGCTGATTTCCGTAAATACCGTTTCCGCACACCTCCAGGTATTCCAGGTCAAACCTATAAAGACATTGGCGTTGCTTCGGTGGCCATGGGTGGTGGTGATATCTTGCCAGCACTGGAAAAAGGCACAATCGACGCGGCGGAGTGGTGCTGCCCGAAGCCTGACAGCGTATTTGGTTTCCAAAAAGTGCTGAAGCACTATTATCTGCAAGGCCTGCACCAGGTTGTGGTGAATGCTGATCTCTACCTCAATGGCGATGTGTACAATAAACTCACCCCAACACAACAAAAGGCAATTGAGGTCGCCGCCAACGCATCATTGATGAAATCAATGGCTTACCGCATCAACGAAAACGGTATCGCCCTTGATAAGCTCATCAACGAGGATGGTGTTCAGTTGCACGACACGCCGAAGGACTATTTCTCAGAATATATGAGCGCTGCAAACAAGGCGCTTGAGAAGAATGCTGCAGAGAACGCGTTCTTCAAAAAAGTGTGGGATAGCCAAAAGGCATTTGCGAAAACAGCCGTTCCTTTCTGGGCCGGTGCGCAAACATCAAACGCCAATCTTGGTCGCGCTTATGCTGACCAACTGATGAAAAAATAAGGCTCCTAACCTGCCCGCCATCAGGCGGGCAGGTATATCTTTTGGCGCTTTGTGCGCCAGCCGCAGCGTGCTGCGCAAACAATTTGGGGGGAACAGATTGTGTCAGATGTTGAACAAGAAGCCCTAGAAATCGGTGATGAGCTGCTTGCAGAACGCAAGGGCGGTCCGGATGCCCAGCTTCCTGATGATATGAACCCGATTGCGAAAAAGCTTATTCGCATAATCGATACCATTAATGACTGGGTGGGGAAAATCGTCTGCCTGATGGTGGTGCCGATCATATTCGCCATGGTTTACGAAGTGATCGCGCGTAAATTCTTTATTGCCCCAACCTTGTGGGCTTTTGACATTTCAAGAATGCTCTACGGCATGTCGTTCATGCTGGGTGCGGGCTATGCGCTGATGCGCGGATTGCACATCCGGGCAGACTTTCTGTATCGCGGTCTTTCTGAAAAGACCCAGGGGCGTATCGATCTTATCCTTTATATTGTGCTGTTCATGCCGTCTATGTTGTTTTTGTTCTATGCCGGTTATGAGTTTGCCCTCAAATCAATCATGCAAGGCGAACGAGCTGGCGACAGCACCTGGGCGCCCATTGTATGGCCCGTGAAATCCGCTCTTGCATTGGGCGTGTTCTTCCTTCTCATCCAAGGTGTCTCCGAGATTTGTAAGTCCTGGTACGCCGCAACGCGCGGAAGGTGGCCAGTTTGATGTTTGAATTTACAAATGAAATAATTGGCCTCCTGATGATCGGCGCGATGCTGTTCGCGATCTTTGTAGGCTTCCCGATTTCCTTCACCTTGATCTTCCTCGGCATCGTTTTCGGCGCCTGGGGATTTGGTATCAAGCTAACCGTTTTCCTCATGACGCTGCAGTTCTATGGCTCGATGATGGAGCAAACCCTGGCCGCGGTGCCGTTATTTGTCTTCATGGGTTTCATGATGGAACAAGCCGGGCTAATGGAGCGATTATTTAGCGCCATTCAGCTCATGCTGGCGCGCATGAAGGGCTCGCTCTACATCGCCGTGTTGTTCGTCTCGGTGATCTTTGGTGCCGCAACCGGCATTGTGGGCGCTTCGGTAACCATACTGGGCATCATGGCGGCAACAACCATGAACCGCTCAAACTACGATGTGCGACTGGCAGCCGGCACGATCACCGCCGGGGGAACGCTCGGCATCCTGATCCCGCCATCGATCATGCTGGTGGTGCTCGGGCCGGTGCTCGAGGTGCCAGTGACCGATCTGTTCGCCGCGGCGATCGTACCCGGCGTCCTGCTGGCCTTCCTTTATATGGCCTATGCCATCGGACGCTGCATGATCAACCCGAGCCTGGGCCCGATCCTGCCGCCGGAAGAGCAGCCGGAAACATCGCCCTATTACTTCCTGGAAGTGGTCATCGTGATGGCAGCCCTGGTCTTCCTTTTGTATCTGGCCGGCAAGGGGCTGACCGGCTCACTTGGTGAGCTGTTCCCGTTTGCCGGGCTGCTGATCCCGATCGCCTGGGTCGGCATCATGTATGGTGCCTTCACCTGGGTGCGCGCCAACAAGCCCGGCGGGTTCTACTTCTCCGACCTGTGGTACGAATTCTTCATGGGGCTGGTGCCGCCTACCATTCTCATCGCCTTCGCGCTGGGCTCAATTCTGGCTGGCTGGGCCACACCGGCGGAGGCATCGGCGTGCGGTGCGCTGGGCTCAATCCTTTTGTCACTTGGTGACCGCAAACTCGGTTGGACACGCCTGTAT
>JBPCVX010000056.1:0-11088 GCA_051010095.1 Hyphomicrobiales bacterium | reverse complement strand
GTGCCGAGGAGACATCCAGCCATGGCACTTCGTGGCGCAGGTCTTTTGGGCTTAGGTTTTGGAATGGAATGCCGTGAGCCGCGGCGTCCTGCTCCATGTCCTGCAAATCAGCTTCGCGCGTTGTCGAGACAGCAACCCTAAGGCTGCCAACTGCATGGAATCCTATGGAGTCCCCCAGTTCCTCCTCGAGTAACGCGAGGGTATCGACGGTTAACTTGACCAATGGCGTCGTGGAAGGCTTGGTAGTGGTTTGCAAGATCAGGCCAGCCGCCTTACTCGATGCGGCGCTCGCTAGTTCATCGCGTTCTAGTACGAGAATTCGCTCCTTGTTGTCGCGGGCAAGATGGTAGGCGGTCGAAAGGCCGAGTGCTCCTCCGCCAATGATAATGTGGTCAAAGTTTTCCATTGAATGAGACTTGTCCGTTGTCCGACATTATGCAAGACCCTAGGGTCTAACGCGGGCGTTGCTGGCAAAAGCTTGGAATGTCTCCCTTTGCGCCTATTCGCGCACCCGATATCTGGTGCAAGGGGGCGACGCAGACACCAAGGTTCTGGAAATTTCTCAAGTAAAAACAGTCAGATGACCGCATCACGCCAATTCTGGAATTTGGATTCGCTTTCGCAATCAGACCAAATCAAATCTACTGCGATACCGTCACACTTCGAGTATGACCATCGCTGGAATTGCGATATGCCTATACATTTTGTGTCAACAAGCCTAGAGCTATAAATAACACTGGTCTGACATTAGCAGATGCATAATGTCCCTTTTCTCAGGCTCTTGGCCTGACTTTACCGAAAGATTGAGCATGAACTTATTTGCAGGCGTTGTGCCGGCCCTGGCAAGTGCGCTTGAAAAGCGCGGCTATGATAAAATGACCGCCGTTCAAGCCGCCGTCTTAAGCCCAGATCTCGAAGCAGCCGACCTGCTCGTTTCCGCGCAAACGGGCTCTGGCAAGACGGTAGCATTTGGCATGGCAATGGCGCCGACCTTGCTTGGAAAGGCTGAAAGTTTTTCAAAACCCAATGCACCATTGGCAATCGTCGTTGCCCCGACACGCGAACTGGCGATGCAGGTTAAGCGAGAACTTAATTGGCTATATGCGCAAGCTGGAGCCACTGTTTTGGCGTGTGTTGGCGGAATGGACATCAGAACAGAGCGTCGCGGCCTGGAGCGGGGAGCACACATTGTTGTTGGAACACCGGGCCGGTTGCGTGATCACATATCTCGGCGGGCACTTGATACGCGGGAACTCAAGGCGGTTGTCTTGGATGAAGCCGATGAAATGCTGGACCTGGGTTTTCGTGAGGACTTGGAATTCATTCTGGACTCGACCCCCGAAGAGCGACGTACATTGCTGTTTTCGGCCACTGTCCCTGCACAAATTGCTCGACTGGCAAAGAACTATCAACGCGATGCAATCCGGATTTCCACCCAGGAAGAAAAGCAACAACATGGTGATATTGAATACCGCGCATTGCTTGTTGTACCCCGCGAGCGTGAGAACGCCATTATCAACGTACTGCGATTTTATGAGGCCGAAAACGCCTTGGTATTCTGCAATACCAGGGCTGCGGTTAATCACATGGTTGCCCGCTTTAACAATCGCGGATTTTCCGTTGTTGCTCTTTCAGGCGAACTGAGCCAGAGCGAACGGACCCATGCTCTTCAGGCCATGCGAGACGGTCGGGCCCGGGTTTGTATTGCAACCGATGTGGCAGCCCGCGGGATCGATCTGCCGAAGCTAGAGCTCGTCATCCACGCTGATCTGCCAAACGATCCCGAAACCCTTTTGCATCGCAGCGGTCGAACCGGACGCGCTGGCCGCAAGGGCGTGAGTGCGTTGATGATCGATCGAAAGGGTCGCAGTCGTGCCGAACGCCTCTTGCGTTTTGCCAAGATCAACGCTGAATGGGGCAACCCGCCATCTGCTGATGCGGTGATGCAACGCGATGAAAAGCGCATGTTGGAGGATCCAATGCTCACGAACGACATTCTGCCGGATGAAGCAGAATTTGCTGAACGTTTGTTGACCAATTTCTCTCCAAAACAGGTCGCCGCAGCGTTTCTTCGCCTCACTAAAGCGTGGAAGTCTGCGCCGGAGGATATCCAGATGGTTCCAGTCGATGGTCCGGCACACCGTGACTTTCGCGATGGAAATGCGGGTAAGAAAAAAGGTGCAAAGAAATCGAGAGATTTCGACAATAGTCTTTGGGTGACCATTACGGTTGGGCGAAAACAAAATGCAGAACCGCGCTGGCTAATTCCGTTGCTGTGCAATGCTGGTGGACTGTCGAAGTCACACCTTGGGTACATTCGGATCGAACAGAACCAAACTCACATAGAGTTGGATGCAGAATACGCGGAACAATTTTTGGATGCCATCGGCCCTAATCGGACGCTTGAAAAGAATATCAGCGTAAAAGTTCTCGACGCAAAGCCGAATTTCGATGTCACCGGCAAGGGCCGCAACTTTACAAAGAGCGGTGAGGAAAAGAGAGCCAAGCGCCATGCTGGCAAAGTACATTCAGGCAAACCACCGGAGAAGGCAAAGCATCGTAAAAGCAAGGGTAAACCAGGAAATGAGAATGCATCGGGCGAACCAAAGAACTCCTCCTCATTGCCGAAACGAAAGAAAAAACGTAAAAGCACCGAGTGATGTTGTTTTGGTCTGAGGTGACGAGATCAGTAAACCTGACACGCAATCCAACTGCGATACCTAGGTTAGATTAAGTATCTTTGTTCGCCGTAGCAGAATTCGTTCCTCAAATGGGGTATAATCTGGAGATAACGCATAGGCTCAGTTGGTGCCGCGGTCTTACAGATGTAGAGAAACCGCGTTCGTAAAGTAGCCCGTTTGCTGACAAGCCACTGATTGACCGATTTCAGGATACCTAGCAATGAGTGAAGCATCTATTATAAATCACCAGCGAGATCTCATCAAAGTGACAGTCCGCATTCCAAAAGACAGTCGCCAAGAACTCCTCGCATTTGCAGCTCAACTACGTAAACACGCTAACGCAAACGTTAAAGAAGAGCTTGCGCAGATCGCCAGAGATATCGCAGAACGGGAATATGGCGACATGCAGGGTTTCTTTGAAGCGCACGGATGGAGATATTTCCCTGGAGCTGAGCGCGCGCTGCAGAGTCTTATCAATAAAAAATATGGCTCGGTTGCGAAATTCGTTGATAAGTTCCAAACAGATAAAGATAATTCTGGTTTGCCGCGGCTTGATCAGCTTGGTTAGTCCGCATCCTCGATGCATTTGGTGTTTAGTCTGTAGTGCGAGGCTTTATGACGCGCACGCTAGATTGCTTCTTTTGAAAATTTGATGACTAGCGATTTTCGCCACCGCCGAATTATTCAGCGAAATCACTGAAATATTTGTTACGGCTGTGGGGAATTGAACCATCGACCTCTTGATCCATATGCACGCGATCAAAGTAACTGACATATAGAACGCTGCAATCAAGCAGGTTAGCTCGTCGCAAAATTGGTGACACAGAGCGAAAGTGACTCAGCGAATAGTAGTAGAAGAATCCAGTGTGACCGCTAAGGTGCCTCAGCAATTGGCATTCAGGGAGTATAGCTTATGAGAAATTGGATCGCATACAGTTCAATCATAGTACTTTCGATGGTTGGAGCTTCATTCGCATTTGCTGCTTCTGAACGAGGAGATATCAATGATTTCTATCGGGGTTTCCAGTTGAGCGAAATCACACCGGAAAACATGCAGCTGTGGCCATACTATAAATACACGTCGACCCACTGGGACAGATACGGGATTTTTGGAACAATCCCATTTATGGCTTCAACAAAACCTACCGTTTTCAAAACGGGGGACAAAACCTTCAACATTGGTCAGGATTTCAAGGATGGTCGTAGTTTCGTAGAGTCACTGCTCGCGAGCCAGACGAAAGGTTTCTTGATCCTCAAGGATGGCAAGATATTAGCAGAGTTTTATGATAATTACCTGAACATCGACACGCTCCAGCTGCTGCAATCATCGTCCAAGAGCTACGCTGGGATCGTCGTTGCGAAGTTGATTGACCAAGGCAAGCTTGATCCAGGCGCAACGGTTGATAGCTATCTTCCTGACTTCAAAGGTAGTGCACTTGGTAAAGCGACAGTGCAGCACGTCCTCGATATGCAATCTGGACTATTACCTGCGAACGACTACCACGTGCCGGGCGGTGAAGCCTTTGTCTTCGAGATCGAGCAGGGTCTGAAACCGGGTAAGCCTACTGGGCACCGGAAAGCTGTAATTGCGGCCAAAAGACCGGATAACCCAGGCGAGGTTTACAATTACAACGACAAAAACACGGATTTGCTGGCAATGCTGGCCGAAGGCGTAACAGACGAGCCATTCAACAAACATCTGTCTGAACTGTCTAACGACATCGGCGCAAACAGCAGAGGTTCAATTGCTTTGACCGTCGATGGAACCTCAAGCCCCTCCTATGGGATAAGCGCCACCTTGCGGGATTATGCATTGTTCCATCAGTGGATTGCTCAGGGCAAGGCTCCAAAAAGTTTCTATAAGTCGATTGAGAATATCGGTAAAGACTTGTTTAGCAAGTCGGAAGGCGGCCAAGGTGTTGCAAAGTTGCTGGGGTCGAAGGTTACCTATGCTGCGCAAGCCTGGTATATGCCTGAACATGATTTGATTTACTCGCTTGGTTCCTATGGCCAGGTTGGTTTTAGTCACCGCCCGAGCGGTTTATCTATCGTTTTCATGCAGGACTGGGAGGATAACGGGGTTCCGCACAAGTATAAGGAAACGGTCGACAGAGCACTGTTTGTTCTGAAGCAATTGAAGAATTGATGCTGCGCTTTTCAAGAGCTTGGCAATGCGTGGCTTGTAGCGACTGACAATAGATAAAAAAATACAGACTGCCCTTGCACTTATTCGCACGCCCGATATCTGGTGCGACGGCTGGTTGCGTGGATGATCTCTTTTCGACTTTCCCGCCTGCTATCCACTCGTCTGCCCAAAACTTAGTTATTTGTCACGGCCTTCACGTTGAAATTTTCTTTGGGTGAGGGAACCCCGTAGAGTGTGGCGTATAGCACCGGCACCATGATCATTGTCAAAATCGTTCCTACGGTAAGCCCGCTCATGAGTGTGACCGCCAGGCCAGCCCAGAAAACGTCGGGCAAGAGAGGTATAACACCAAGTACTGTTGTTGCGGCGGCAAGTGCAACAGGTCTCAATCGAGCCGCCCCCGCATTTACAATTGCGTCATAAAGCTCTTCACCATCCGCAATATTATCATTGATTTGATCTATCAGCACGATCGCGTTTTTTATCATCATGCCAGAGAGGCTCATGGCGCCCAATAATGCAACAAACCCGAAGGGCGTGTCAGTTGCTAACAAACCCGGCACAATTCCGATAATCATGAACGGAATGGTGAGAAATATAACCAAGGGTGTTCGATAGGCGTTAAAGAGGCCAACGACAACCAATACCATAACGGCGAGGGCAGGGATCATTCCTGGAGTCAATGATGCTTGCGATTTAACTGTGTCTTCGAATTCCCCGCCCCATTCTAGACTGTAACCTGGTGGTAAACCCTTCTCCAGGGATGCAAATTCTTCGAGAACGGATGAACGGTAGGTCGGTAAAGTAATAGAATCGATTGGGTTTGCTTGAATTGTCAGGTTTCGACGCCTGTCTCGTCTGTGGATCATAGGATTTTCGGATTTAGTGGTAACTTCCTTGACAACTTGCGCAAGCGGAACTGGCTTGGTCGACAACTGAGACTGGATCTGTAGAAATTCGAAGTTGTCTACTGCTAGCGCGTCCTCCTCAATGTGGCGCAACAGTATGGGAATAAGCTCGTCTTCTTCGCGGTAAAGGCCAATTTTTCGACCATCATATGCGCGCTTAGTGGTTCGGCTTAAATCTTCTGGGGTAATCCCCGTCCAACGTGCGCGATCTTGATCGTAAGCTGGTACAGATTTCCAAACTTGGTTTCGCCAATCAGTTCTGGCAACTTTCGTCCATGGGTGTTTCTCCAAAACCTTGACCGCTTCATCACCGATAGCTCTTAGCGTATTCGGATTGGCATCGGCTGGCCCAACAATTCTGGCCTCAAATGTCCACGTATTACTTGGACCAACGCCAAATTGCCTTACGAAGGTTGTTGCCTCGGGAAGGTTCTCATTGAGCCAAGGTTGAAGAGCTTTGGCAATCTCTGGGATTTCCTTGAAGTCAGAGACATTTACGATTAATTGGGCATAGGCCTGGTTGGCTGCTTCGGGGTCGACGGGCAAGTAAAACCTCGGTGGTCCTGCACCGATAAAGCTTGCAACTCCGGTAATACGCGAGTCTTCTTTGAGTTGGACCTCAATCTTGTCAATCGCGGCCGAAACGGCTTCGATTCTCGTGCCCTCCGGTGCGTAATAGTCAATCATAAATTTTGTCATTGCTGACGTTGGAAAAAACAATTGTGTGACCGACCCAAATGCAAGGCCAGAGGCGACCAGCGCAACAACCGCAACTGAAATTGTGATGTAACGCAAACGCATTGCCGTGCCCAAAATCCTGCGATAAATCTTATAAATTCCCGTATCGAAGTTCTCTCCTTGAGACGATTTTGGTTCTGGAAGCATTAGCACACACTGCGCAGGGGTCACGGTCATCGAGATAATCCAACTCAACAACAATGCGATAGCCACGACTGAAAACAGCGTTCTGCAGTATTCACCGGCGCTCTCTACGGATGCATAAATAGGGTAAAATGCCATCACCGCCACGAATGTTGCGGCAAGTAGTGATACTGATGGGCGGCCCGCCGCTTGAACTGCGGCTTTTACACGGTCCATGCCACGGCCCATGCGCACAGCAGCCCCATCTGCAACGACAATCGAGTTGTCGACCATCATTCCCAGCGCAATGATAAGGGCGCCCAGGGACATACGTTGAAGGTCAATCCCGAGCCCGGCAAGAAAAATAAAAGTAGCAAGAATTGTGAGTAACAGACCCGTTCCAATTATTATTCCCATACGCAGGCCCATCGCCAAGGTTAAAACAACGAGCACGATGATGACCGCTTGGGCCAAACTGATAAGAAAACTCTGAACTGCCAAGTCAACGTCGTCTGATTGCCAATGCACTTTGCGAACCTCAATCCCTATGGGAAGTCGCGGCAATAGTTCGGCAAGTTTTGTGTCGACGGCGGCGCCAACTTGAACAACGTTGACACCAGATTGGAAGGAAATAGACAGCCCAATAGCAACCTCCGAATTGTAGCGCAGCAGCGTGTTGGGTGGTTCTTGGTATCCTTCGCGAATTTCGCCGATTTGTCCAAGTCGGATAGTTTCCAAGCCTTGCTGGTTTTTAGACTGGATCGCGTCCGTTAATGCTGGCTGGATAACTAGGTTTTCTATGTCTTTGGGGTCTTTAAAGGCACCTGTAGGTGCAATTCTCATGCGGTATTCACCGACGTTCACTGAGCCTGAATCGCTTACCGCGTTTTGAAATTGAATCGTCCGTTCAAGGGTCTCTTCGGAAATACCCAATTCAACCAGGTTCTCTTCTCTTACATCGAAGTAAATGGCGCGGTCTTGTTCACCCCAGAGGTCAACGCGACCAACGCCATCCACCAGCGATAACTCTCGTTTGAGTATATCGACATAATCCTTGAGCTCAGAATAACTGAACCCATCAGAGGTAACCGCGAGCACTAAGCCAAAAACATCCCCGAAATCGTCATTAATAAATGGCCGCCCTGCGCCTGGAGGAAGTTGTGACTCAACGTCTCTAACTTTGCGGCGAAGAGTATCCCATATCTGAGGAAGCTGAGCGGACCAATACTGTGGTTGAATATCGACAGAAATCGACGAAAAACCAGCTCGGCTAACGCTTTCTATAACGTCAATCTCTTTGATTTCCTGAAGTTTGAGCTCAATTCGTTCAGTGACTTCCTGTTCAACCTCCTCAGGGCTTGCGCCGGGGTAGGTTGTTGTGATCACCGCAGTCTTAATTGTGAATTCCGGACCTTCCAACTGCCCTAGGCTTTTAAATGCCGTGAGGCCACCCAAGACTAACATCAATACTGCAAACCACGTAAACTTGGCATTCTTCACAGCATACTCAGCAAGGCTCATTCGACTGGCTCCTGAGCAGGAAGGACGACTTTCTGTCCTTCTGTTAGTGAATTTGCTCCAGCGGTAACGACAATATCTCCTGGCTTGAGGCCTGAGCTAATTGACAAACCATTGGTACGTGCCTGTGAGAGTTCTACAGGCCGCGAAGAAACTGTCGAAGAAGCTTTGTCGACGATCCAGATGTGAGACTGATCTTTGCCTTCGGGAACAAACACTGCAGCTGCGGGAACAACAACTCCACTGAAAGGCTCATACCCCTGTTTGAGACGTCCAGACGCGCGGCCCGTCATGCCTGGCAGAACGCGTTTGCCGTCGAGTTGTTCCATACGTAGCGTCACAGGAAACGTGCGCGTTGTTGCAGAAGCCTCGTTGCCCACTTCGCTGACAGTTGCAGCTAGTTGGGCATCTTGGATTGCATCGAAGGTAACTTTGATATCCTCAACGAACTTGACCAGTGAAATATATCGCTCAGGAATGTCGACCACCATCTCAATGTGCTCACTATCGAGCACACGCAGCACTTGATTTTGCGCTCTGACCTCTTCGAAGTCTTCAACATACTTCGCCACGACTACGCCGTCGAATGGGGCGGATAGCTGCGTGTAAGAAAGATCAAGTGTTGCTTTGTCGAGCGCCCCTTGCATAGATTTAACCTTTGCATCAGCAGATTTTTCTCCTGCAATGAAGCGGTCCAGAGAAGCCTCAGCAACGACATCTTCTTTAAAAAGTTTTCGTTGTCGTTCCGTCTGCAAACGGGCATTTTCTAAACTGGCCTGCGCACTTTCAAGCTCGGCGAAAAGCCTGTCAACTTCTGCTTGATAGGGGGCTGGGTCGATATTTGCTAGAATTTGTCCCTTTTTCACTTCATTGCCAACCGACACCGCAATGTTTGTGATTGTTCCTGGTACTCTAAAGGCTAGCGACACTTCCCTGGCTGCGCGTGCGCTGCCAACAAAATAGCGATCATGAATATTGCTGAGATCTGTAACCTCCATGGTTCTCACTGGCCTGACAATTTCTACCGATTTTGGAGGTGCGGCGTCATCACAGCTCATTGTAAGTAATGCCATGCCCAATACTGAAAATAATTTGATCATCCTAAAGTATTTCACATCATCCCCACGGTAATTGTAAACGAGTACTTGTATCTAGGCATAACAACAACATCGTAGGCGACAATTTGATTTACCGCAATCTGCGCCTATTTTGCACACGTTATCTGGTGCGGGTTCCCGTGTGCTTGCAAATGGGCCAAGGTTCTTCTGGGAAATTTCTCAAATTTTGATTCTGGTAAGTTTGCCCTCAAACGCCCCAAGAGAGCTGCAGACGAGCGTCCCGTGTATTTGGCTCAAAGGGGTTCACTAGCGGCAAGTCGCCGTGCATTTAGCTAAAATGGGCTTCTTGGCAGCTTAAATTCGGCAGTTAAAAAATTTTCCAACCACCTGATTTCGCCGCAGGCGGATGATCTCGGGATATGTGTTGAAATATTTGACAGGATTTTGCTTGGTGATCCTACAAAACTGTGAACCAACACCAAAACCGTCGAGTTGCTCTGGCAGTGTCCAAGGAAGGGTTCGCTTCCATCGTTTGAGATGCTGAGCCGAAGCTTCATAGCCTGCTCGAATACGTGTGTCGGATTTGTTGTTTTCTCAGCAACTCGTGTGGGCGATATGTCACTGATGTGTCTTTCACATGTTGATTGCAAGTTTCCCGAAATGGCCCGCAGCTCGCATTGTATGATAGGCCGTCTTTGCGTCTTCAAAAGCAAACGTCTGGTCGATGACTGGCTTCAGTCCGTGAGCTTCAATTGCCTTGTTCATTTCAGCAAACATGGAGCGAGATCCAACATAAATCCCCCGTATTGTCACCGATTTTCGCATGATCGCCGTGGGCGCAGCCTGACCTGCCATTCCGGTTAAAATACCGATCAGCCCGACGATGCCGCCGATGCGCACGGCGTTCACCGATTTATCGAACGTGCCCGGTCCTCCAACTTCAACCACCCGATCAACACCAACACCGCCGGTCATCTCCAGCACCGCCGCATCCCAGTCGGGTGTATCGCTGTAGTTTATCGTCTGATTTGCTCCCAGGGCCTGCATCCTTGCCAGTTTGGCGTCAGACGAAGATGTCACGATCGTTCGCGCGCCCATGATGGAGCAAAACTGTTGAGCAAAAACACTAACGCCGCCGGTTCCCAACAACAACACAGTCTCGCCCGCCTTAACCGGGCTGGGCAACGTTAGCGCGTGCCATGCGGTCAGGGCGGCGCAGGGCAAAGTGGCAGCCTCTGTATCCGAAAGATGTTCTGGGGTAGCGATGACACCGCGCGCAGAGAGGATTACCTCCTCTGCCAACACGCCCTGACGCGCGCCACCCAATGCTGACGCCATTGCGGCTGCGCTGATTTCTCCGGCTGTCCAATCTTCGAAGAAGCATGATGTGACCCGGTCGCCCTCCTTCCAGTCCACGCCCTCACCAACTGCTGAAATCACGCCCGCACCGTCCGAGTTAGGCACAGTAGGGAATGGCAGTTTGCGCGTAACGGGGTCTTCGATGGTTGTGAGGTCGCGGTAGTTGACGGAGTTCGCGTTCATTTTCCCCCGCACTTGACCCGGCCCCGGCATTGCCGTCTCGCGTGTAGCAAGGTTCAGCGAATCGATGCCACCGCCATTGATGATTTCCCAAGCGCGCATATCAATCGTCCTTTTTTCCAAGGTTCCGCATTCGCCGTGTCATTATGGAATGCGTGGGAATGAGCTGGTCGGCATTTGCACACAAAAGTCCGCACCGCGCCAGTCCCGATTCCAGTTGAGTGCTGGCGCTACCCACTCTGCGAAACACTCTCAATGACCGGGAAGGGCTCGGAGCCGCCATTTCGACGCCATGAGCTTGATGCAGTATTGCAGCACCTAAAGTTCCGGTAACGCCGCTCCCTCAATCCCATTCAGTTAATGCAGATGTCGAATTC
>JBPCVX010000055.1:0-3147 GCA_051010095.1 Hyphomicrobiales bacterium | reverse complement strand
CAGCCGTGATTTGACACATGAATAACCAGCACGCGATGGTTGGGCAGTACGGCATCAATGTCATCGCGCGTCATCTCACGGCCGTCGGAATAGAGCGTCGGGTCGTAGCCATAACCGATTACCCATTCGCCCTCGGGAATGTTTCTTCTCTCGGCATGGATCTTCAGTTCGGCCACGACGCCGGCAATCGAGGTGGCTGGCCCAACAGGAGGGCCTGAGACGTTCGCCCACGCCACGATTTGCGGCGCGTTCATGAAGTGGCCATGGCTATCGACAAACCCGGGAAGCAACGCTGCGCCGTTGAGATCTATGATTTCGGTTGAATCGGTAGCCAGCTTCATAACCTCAGCCTCTGAGCCAACCGCAATGATGCGCCCCCCGCCAATGGCAAGAGCTTCCGCGACCGGCTGAGCCCCTTCGATGGTCACGATCGCACCGCCCCTGAAAATCTTCTGAACAGGAGTGTCCGTCTGGGCTCCGACGGGTCGCGGAAGACCAAAAGCTGTGGCTACAAACAAAGCGCCTGCTCCTGTGGACTTAAGAACGGTGCGCCGGGTCATATTGTCAAAAACATTGTTGACCATGCCATTATCTCCTTACAAAAGGTCATCGGGCTATCAGTTCCCTAGATTGCCACAGATGCCGTTTACGGATTGTCGGTTTCGCCACAATGACAAGGACTCGGCATCGGCGCTTTGAAAATCAGGGCCAATGGCGAGGCAGTTTGAATTTGGATCAATGGTTCGCGCTCAAGATCGGAGTGCCGCTGTCCCCAGGTTTGCTCGGTAGGTCAGGATCTGAACTTCTGGCGGAAAACAGGACTCTCCGGCTTGCTGCTGAAAATGTCCGCTTATTGGATAAGAGCAGACATGCAACGATCTGCCTTCGCCTAGTAAGTATACACCAACTGGGCTGCGCATCGTGGGAGACCTTCAGAAATTATCCTCATTATATCCTCGCAAATCAAAACCATTGGAAGTTCCTTTTGTTTCCTGTGTATTTTCAATGTGATAGATATGGAGAGCACTGTCTTTTTTGGGCAGCAGTCTGTTTAAGTATCTGATATTAATACAAGAACAGCCGGCTCCGAAGGCAGAGGTCACAGGTTCGAATCCTGTCGGGTGCGCCATTTTTCTAATAAAAATTTACTACAATCAATACTTTACTGTTTTTGCTTCTAACTCGTCCCCCACTGATTGTTTGGTCATTTGCGATATTGGGCAGTGAGCCGACTTGCCTAAAGAGCGTCAGTCCTTCCCATGTTTAATGCAGAAAAACGAAAGCGGCCCCCCAACCGGAGACTGCTCTTGATGTTCATTCGTTATGCGGAGGTGGTGTTTAGCCCGTCAGTTTCTTTCAATCGTCTCTATAAAATTTACTTGCCATTAGGTGATTGTTTAGCTTTCCCGAAAATGATGAGCAGAAAACACTATGATGACACCGCACTATCTTTTTATTTTGCTAAGGATTTGTCATGATGCTCTCACATTTTCTAGCCAACAAATCGGGCGCCACTTCTATTGAATACGCTTTAATAGCCACGGGCATATCGATTGCAATTGTAGTGACGGTCAATGCTGTGGGCAGCGGTCTAGTGATTGTATTTCAAGATGTCGTTGATCTTCTTTGATACCTAAAGCACAAAATACATCCTAGTTTACTGTTTTTAAAATAGATCTATTATCAATCGAAGTCTTTGTTGTCGCTGTGCATTTGATGTTAGAATGTGCGAGTTCGTGTCACTTCTATTCTCAATCAGTGGTACAAAAATTGGGCACCGCAAAACGCGGTGAGATCACGCCCGAAAAACTGCAAGATCAAATGGCCGGCGGTCAGGAAATGGCGCAACTGGAAGGTTCATTGGGCGGCACTGTTTAAGCAAAGGCTATATTTTGCCCTGATAGACTGGTTCAAGGGTTTAAGGGATGTATGCGCAAGAGCATCTATCGCAGTGCTTGCAAATCCAGCACCGAGGTGCGTGATTTTGAAGAGTTCAAGATATGCAATGCTTTGGCAAGTCAATCGCCTACGGCACGGCGCTTGTAGCCTTGTGAGCTTTCAAGCAAATGCTTCGTGTAGGGATGGCTAGTCTGTTGCGTGCGCAGATTCTCGATCGATAGGATTTCGACAATCTCACCTAGCTGCATCACCGCCATTTGCTCACACATGTGCCCAACAACAGCAAGATTGTGCGAAACCATCATATAGGTGAGGTTATGTTCCGCACGCAGCTCGCTGAGCAAGTTTAATATTTCCGCCTGAACCGATACATCCAACGCCGAGGTTGGCTCATCCAATAATAAAAACTGTGGCTCGGGCGCCAATGCACGGGCAATCGCTACGCGTTGTCGCTGACCGCCGGAAAGCTGGTGCGGGTAGCGGAACCTGAACGAAGGGCCAAGTCCCACGTCGTTCAACAATTTCATAACCCGGGCGTCTATATTGTCGAACCCGTGCAACTGCAAGGTTTCACTTAAAACCTGGTCAACGGAATGACGCGGGTGAAGCGAGGCATAGGGGTCTTGAAAAACCATCTGCACTTGTCGGTAAAAGCTTTTCGATCTGGATTTATCAAGATTTTCGCCGGCAACTTCCATTTTGCCAGACCAGGTTTGCACAAGACCGGTTAGAGCGCGCAGGATCGTCGATTTGCCAGATCCGCTTTCGCCTACCAGACCAAACGATGCACCGCGCACGATATTCAGTGAGGTATTTTTGACCGCTTCCACATGGGTAGGGCCTTCACCAAACCACACATTCAGATTTTCAATGACAATACCGCTCATAATGCGCCGCTCACGCTTTCAGCCTCAATCCAGGTCGGGTCGCGCTGAAGAACCTTGAGGGTTTTGCTGGGTTCATCGAGACGCGGCAGTGAATTTAGCAGGCCGCGGGTATAGGGGTGTTTTGCTTGGTTGAGTTCGCCAGCCTTGCAGACCTCAACAATGCGCCCGGCATACATAATCAAAACCCGATCGCAAAATGAGGCAACGAGGTTGAGATCATGACTGATGAAGATCAGTCCCATGCCGCGCTCTTTAACGAGCTGATCCATGATCGAGAGAACTTCTGACTGCACCGACACATCAAGGGCAGATGTGGGCTCATCGGCGATAAGAATTTGGGGATCGGGAATGAGCATCATGG
>JBPCVX010000054.1:0-3865 GCA_051010095.1 Hyphomicrobiales bacterium | reverse complement strand
GGGAAATAGTGTCGCCCAACCTGTCTGGCCATGGATAGGGCACGTTGTCGGCGCGCGCGTTGAAAACGAACGAGTTAAACGTAATAGGCCCTTTGTCGATTGGATCGCGCTGCGGGCCGTTATAGGAAAAGTCGTCGTTCATTCCAGCGAAGTCATAAACCGCCATATCGTTTTTTTGCAATGCCGCAAGACGCCCGTGCAGGTTGATCTTCTTAGCGGTGAGTGTTCCGCTTTTCGCTGTGCCCAGTTTTAAGCTGCCGTCGAAATTCTCAATCAGTATCGAAACTTCCGTCGGTGTATTGTCTTCAAGTTTGATGCTGGCAAGCGCTGGTGCATGGGCCCAGGTCATTGACAGGCCCTGGCCGGGCCGCGCGTTAACGTCAAAAGTGGTTGGGCCGGTGAATTGCATGACAACCACGCCGGGGGTGTAAATCTGCGCAAGGGCGGTAATGTTGCTGGAAGACAAAACGAAATCGGTTGCCGATCCGATGCGCGAAAAATGAGCGGAATCGCAGCTCAACTCGATGCGAAACGGGTAGCCGCCCCAGTCTTGTTTGGCGCACTCAAGCTGCAGGCCCGAACGCTGGGCGCGCTCACGCCACTCCGAAAATGTTTCTTTTGTCTGGTTTAAACTCACGTACCAAAATATCGACCAGCCAATGGCAGTTGCAATAAACAGACCGATGGGAAGGAGCATGTACCAGGGTTTTGATTGTTCACTCATATTGCCATGCCGCGAAATTTGCGTAAGAAGACCATATTGATTTTTGGAGCGCGATGATGGCGGAAAACTGGGTGTTTGGCTACGGCTCATTAATGTGGAAGCCGGGCTTTGACTATGTTGCGGCCTCGTCCGCGGTTTTGCGCGGCGCTCATCGCCAGCTTTGTGTTTATTCTTACCACCACCGGGGAACGCCCGAGCGGCCTGGCCTGGTGATGGGCCTCGACTGGGGTGGGGCGTGCCGTGGTGTTGGCTATCAGATTGCTGATAACAATTGGGACGAAGTTGTTGCCTATTTGCGTGAGCGCGAGCAGGTGACCATGGTGTACCGCGAAACCCATGCGCCAATCGAAGTGTCGCAACCTGAAAAGCGTAAGGTGCGCGCGCTGGTTTACATGGTTGATCGCGCACACGAGCAATATGCGGGACAGTTAAGCCTGGAAACCCAGCTGGAACTTGTGCGCGGCGGGGTGGGGCAATCGGGTAAAAACCCCGAATATGTGCTCAACACGGTTGACCATATGCGCGGCGCAGGAATTCGCGATAAACGCTTGGAACAACTCGCCGACCTGCTGGCGGCTGATTAAGGCGGGTGCCACTAAACGCTCATCATCTCACGTCAGTTCGCCGGGTGTATTGATGGTCAGGCGGTGGAGAAGCTCTGAAAGCTGGGTTAGCTCATCTTCTGTCCAGCGGTCGCGAAATACGTAACCCGCCTGCTTTGTGAAGGTCGCGCGCGCCTGGTTGACCCTTTCCAGGCCCACTTTCGTTAACACCACAAATGCGAGCCGTGCATCCCGCGGATCAGACTGCCGGGCGACGAGACCCAGTTTTTCCATAGGTGCGGCCATGCGCGTAACGGTAGAAGCACTGACGCGCATGCGCTTGGCCAAGTCCGCCCGTGGCAGGCGATGTTTTGTTGCCTGCGCCAAGTGGGCGAGCAGGAAATACTCGCTCACCGAAAGCCCGTGCACGGATGAGAACTCGCCCGACAATCGCGCTTTGATCTGGTCGGCCGCCTGCAGCACCCGCAATGCATTTATGTGACAAAGATTTTCCATGGCGGTGGAGGTAACATAATATATTTGTGTATGCAAGTATATTGCATGTAAATAACAAATACTATGCAACTGCTGTCGGTTGCGGTCCGCCCGGCTTGAACATAACCCCTAGCCAAACAATTCGATTTGGTTGGTTTCAATTTTATGGGGTGTAAGACTTGCAGGCAGCGGTGTTCTGCGCTGGGGGGGTATCCCGGATGGCTCTTGCGCGCGCACCCTGACAGCGGGGGCAAGGGCTTTTTTTAGATCACGCACGGTGCGTTCGGCATTGCTGTCATCTTCTGCCAGCAAATGCACGTGAATTTCATTGGCACCAGCCTTGCGGGCAAGGGATTGGGCATTTCCAACACCAGTATCGAAAAAACTTGCAAACCTGCCAACTGCGCGCGCTGAACGCGCACCATCTTCTTCGCGTTTTACCGCGATATAGACAGCGCCGGGCAGCGGCGGGCAACTATGCGGGGCATAGATGGAACAGATATAGCGGTGGCCTGACGCGCCCTGCCAATATTGAAACCGCTCCTTGAAATGTTCGTGGGACGCGGTGTGTGAGGGGGTGTATTTTCTTGTTTTGTTCATGTGAACAAATATAGAACAAATAATCTTAATGACAAGTTAAATTGTCCGCTGGGGCGCCACGCTCATGTCAGTTTCTGTCAGGAGAGTGCCGCAAAAACGCTAAACATGCTGCCTCCAGCTCCAGAGACCTTAGTAGAGAAAACTCAGATCACTGGTACTGCAATTGGAGGCTAAAAAGGATATCGTTGTGAATAGCGTCAACAGCGGGAGGCACTGGATGCGGCTAAAATTATCATTCTTACTAGCCAGCATATTTTTAGTGCATTCCGCTTTGGCTAGCGATGAATGCGACGTGCGGCACATCGCTGACGTGGTAAAAACCATCAGAATCCTCCGTCAGGTCGAGAACTCTCTTAATACATTGGCACTGGCCCAGGCCGATGCGATCATAGATATCGCGACGGGCGTACACACGTTGGAACTTTATAACGACGAAAGTGGTTTTTACGGACCTTTGGGTGGACTTAGCAAAACAACTGACAAAAACGAAACTTTTCTTAATAATCTCGACAAATCCATCCGCCGTTTAGCTACATTCGCGACTGTTGAACAGCGTTATGAAGACCTCAGAGAAAACATCAGCAAGATAGTCGGCGCAGGCTACCAAGTACTTGGAGTGCTTGAGGATGGAGATGCGCGACGAGCAACACGGGTTTATGCAAGCACGACAGTGGTTGTATTAAATGAGGCCCGTGCCAATGCATACACTATAATGTCTGAACTTGAACGACCCATCTCTCTTGCCGGATTTCGCTGTAAGTAGGCTGTCCAATTCAAGTAGCCAATTACGTTGATGCCCGTCTCTTTACTTGACTGATGGGGGCACCTTGGGCTGCAGCCGACGCTCACAGCATGTCGGAACCAAAAGTGTGAAAGAATGACAGCGATGCTGGTCCAAACTGACCTCGCTAACCAGTCGCGAAAGTAGGGTTTGAAATCAGGCGACACTAGACTCAAAGGCGTGGAAATCGCCTTTCTGCATTGGAGATCAATGTGTAGGTTGCTGCCCAAATAGATTTGAAATCAGGTAAAGCCCTATCCTGAAACAACTTGTTCGCCTCACTTCCTTTCCCATCATCCAATGTGTCAGAGATAGTTTTGGATAGTGCGATCAGTCCCAGCATTTTCTCCGCCACTTCTGTCACCCTTGCCTTTTCAATATCATCCAAATTTTTGTTGGTCTGTATCCTTGCTAAAAGCCGATTGG
Organism: Hyphomicrobiales bacterium; assembly: GCA_051010095.1. Lineage (GTDB taxonomy): Bacteria > Pseudomonadota > Alphaproteobacteria > Rhizobiales > CAJQND01 > CAJQND01. Next base: position 297 of record JBPCVX010000054.1, on the reverse strand, counting down.
TTTGTGGCAAGTACTGGTTCTTGGCAACTTCCCGGAGATTTTCGGCATAAGATAAACCTGAATCGACTTCCCGGGCCATCCAACTACCTTCAAACGAAATTATCGCTGTCGTCATTAAATATGGGGGTGCCGACTGTCGTGTTCGATGTCACGAAATAGCCTAAGCGAATTTTGAATCCTAATCATTTCAGTGCGCTCTACGGCATCACTTTGTGCGACGGTCGGGACCGCATTGAAAGACAACAAAATAATGGTCAGAAAAACTGCCCCTACGCAAATTTGTCTTTTCATGTTCTT
>JBPCVX010000053.1:0-2746 GCA_051010095.1 Hyphomicrobiales bacterium | reverse complement strand
TCACTTCCAGCGTTTCGTTCAAAAACATAATGCCCAGAATGATCGCGCTGACCGGCACAAGAAACGTTACAATCAGCAAGTTGGTCGCGCCCGCGGCGGCAAGAATGCGAAAATAGAGGATGTAGGCGAGCGCGGTTGCCAACACTGCCAGGCCCAACAAGGCGGCGATAGTGCCCCATGAGGGAATGGACAACCTCCAGGGCTCGTCAATCATAAGGGTGAGCGGCAACAACAATAGGAACGATGCGGTCACCTGTCCGGTTGCGGTCATGATCGGGTCCACGTCGAGATCGCGAAATCTGCGCCCAAACACACCGGCAAAGGCATAAGAAATCGCTGCCCCCACCACCGCAAGCTGCGCAACGACATTGGTGCCTAGCGCGCTTAAGACATCACCGCCGATCATAACCGCGACACCGGCCAGTCCAACCATCACGCCGGCAAATTTTGCCGGGGTAATTTTCTCATCGCGGGTGAGATAATGCGCGACCACCACGGTGAACAATGGTGTTGTGGCGTTCAAGATAGAGGCAAGCCCGGAGGCGATATAGAACTGCCCCCAAATAATCAACGAGAACGGGATGGCATTGTTCAACAGCCCCATAATGAAGAAGGCCTGCCACACCTTAGGCGCGCGTGGCACATCAATGCGCATCACCGCGATGACGACCCACAAAGTGATTGCAGCAAACCCAACCCGGCATAAAACAATGGTAAAAGTGGGCAGCTCTTTAACGGCAACACCGCCGAAGAAAAACGACCCGCCCCACACTAACGAGAGCACGATCACCATGGCCCATTCAACAGGACCCATAGACTGCTTGATTTGAGATGTGGACATGGATTTCTCGCAAAGATTTTTGCGACACTACCCGCGCGCGCGATATGCAACCACCCGTTTTATGTGGTGCTCACAAAAATACCGGCAAGGCTCTCATCATGGTTTAAATACGCGCAGACAAGGTTTTAACGCTTATAGCGCGCGGTAAGCTTTGCGTATGATGATGTGTTGCGGCGGGCTTTTGCGAAGTTTTTGCCTCGATAAGTGCTGGAAAGCTCTTTCTTCAAGGTGGCAATGCGTTCCACATTGCGCGGATGGCCACCATGGAAAAAATTCTGTGCTGCTGACTGATCACCATAGAGCTTGCTAAATTTTTCAAACACCTTTGGCGCTTCACGCGCGTCATAGCCGGATGCCACCAGATACTTGAGCCCCACAACATCAGCATCGGTCTCAAAGCCGCGTCCATGTCCGTTGACGGCAGCGCTCACCGCATATTTGTATGCAGCCTGCGCCAACAGGTTCTGGTTTGCGCCTGCAGCTGCAGCACCCGCTTGCGCGCCAACCAGAATGGCAGTCTTGTCGCGCATGCCGCGCACCACGTGGCTTTCGGTCACGTGCGCCATTTCATGGGAAATTACAGCAGCCATCTGCGCTTCATTGTCGAGCGCCTTGACCAGTCCGGTGGTCACGAACAATCGACCCGCACCGGTCGTAAACGCGTTAACCGCGGATCTTCCAGAAGCCGAACTTTATACTGATAGTCTGAAACGCCAGATGCGCGCGCCATTTTAGTGGTGATCTGGTTGAGGTAACTCTCAAGCGCTTTGTCGCCGGAGACTTTCTTTTGCTTCAGAATTTGGGATTCGCCCTGAAGCGCCACCTGGCGCTGGCGATCAGCTGAAGTATCCAGCGTCGAAGCAAGCTGTGTCGCGCCACCGATTGAGTTGGCGATGTCAGTGGTTTGGCAAGCCGAAAGAGTGAATACGGCAACAATTGCAACAAAAATGATCGCACCAAAATTGGTCATCGCTTCAAAGCGTCTAAAAATTCTCATAATCGAAGGACCTAAATTCAAAAAACAAATTCAAGGGAACATGCAGCGCAAGGTAAACGCGCACTCAATGGCTTTCTATGACCGATAAATAAGGTAAAATGTTGGAATAATTATTTAACGCATCGATTTTGTAGTGATGATCCACTTTGTCCGCAGCCAACCGCCACACCCGGACGATTATATCCAAACATAAATCAGCGGGAAACAAACACAAAAACCGCCGGCCCAATGAAGGAACCGGCGGTTTTCGTGTTCGAAGTAAAGAAATGGACTAGAATTATATGTTCTTTATATGCCTGGCAGCGACCTACTCTCCCGTGTCTTAAGACAAAGTACCATCGGCGCTGGAGCCTTTAACGGCCGAGTTCGGAATGGGATCGGGTTTGGAAACTCCGCAAATACCACCAGGCAAACAAAGAACATATATTGCAAACTGGATTTTATAAATTTCGCTACGTCGTCTACTTTCAGTAGACATATTTCAAGATGTTCTTACACGCATTCGCCATACCGGCTTCCCGGTTGGCCCTCGCTGCAAAACAGCAAGGTAATGAATGCGCACTGAAAACAAGAGTGATAAAGCCTATCGAGCTATTAGTACTGGTTAGCTTCACACATTGCTGTGCTTCCACACCCAGCCTATCAACGTGGTGGTCTTCCACGACTCTCAAGGGAGAACTGGTTTCGAGGGGGGCTTCCCGCTTAGATGCTTTCAGCGGTTATCCTGTCCGTATATAGCTACCCAGCTGTGCCGCTGGCGCGACAACTGGTCCACCAGAGATACGTCCACCCCGGTCCTCTCGTACTAGGGGCAGCTCCTCTCAATTCTCCTACACCCACGGCAGATAGGGACCGAACTGTCTCACGACGTTCTAAACCCAGCTCACGTACCGCTTTAATTGGCGAAC